>CACXFM010000001.1 GCA_902766955.1 uncultured Lachnospiraceae bacterium
ACCTTAGTACTGGTTTTTTAAGCAGGATTGCGGGAGCGCGAAGCGCGGAACAGTCCGCAATCGGTTTTTGGTGTCTCAATCACTTTAAAGAGGTATTATCTTCATTATGAAGGCGGAAAACTCAAAATGGTATGTCAAAGGCCTCCACGACGGCCTTCCCATCGGACTCGGATACTTCTCCGTGTCCTTCGCTCTTGGCATCGCCGGGAAAAAGGCAGGTCTCACGGCCTTTCAGGCCACGCTTGCCTCGATCCTCTGCAATGCTTCGGCCGGTGAATACGCCGGCTTTACCGTCATTCAGTCCAATGCACCCTATATCGAGATGGCTATCATCACGCTGATCGTCAATGCCAGGTATCTCCTCATGTCGGCCGCCCTGAGCCAGAAACTCCCGGAGCGCACCCCGCTCCGCCACCGGCTCGGCGTCGGCTACTTCGTGACGGATGAAATCTTTGCGGCCTCGGTCATGGTGGAGGGCATGCTGAATCCGTTCTATAATTACGGGCTCGCTTCAAGCTCTCTGAGCTTCTGGGCGCTCGGCACCTGCCTGGGCGTGGTAGTCGGCAACATCCTGCCCGCCAATATCGTAAATGCGCTCGGAGCGCTTCTCTACGGAATGTTCCTCGCGATCATCATTCCGCCGGCCAGAAGGTCTCCGGTGGTGCTTCTGCTTGTGATTCTCTCCATGGCATCAAGCTTTCTTTTTACGATACTGCCGCTTGTCTCAGGCCTGTCGGACGGAACAAGAATCATCATTCTGACGGTTGTCATCTCACTCGCCGCCGCATTCATCTGTCCGCTGAAGGACGATCCGGATAAGGAGGGCCTGACCGATGAAGCATAATACATATATTTACATCCTGATCATGTTTGCGGTTTCCTACGCGCTGCGCTCACTGCCTCTGACGCTGATCCGCGGCCAGATCAGAAACAGAATCATCCGTTCCTTTTTATATTATGTGCCGTATGTCACGCTGTCGGTAATGACGTTCCCGGCCATCATGCATGTCACCGCCCATCCGGCGGCGGGACTGGCCGCTCTCGGGGCAGGCGTCGTTCTTGCCTGGTTCGGCGCGGGGCTTTTTCCCGTTGCCGCCGCTGCGTCGGCAGTCGTCTTTATCATGGAACTGTTTTTATGAAAGCTTATCGCCATATGGACATATTGCACTGACAATCATCATGACCAACAGAATTTCCTGTGAGTTAAAAAAAGGCGGCGCGTAAGCGTCAGCCTTTTTCTAAGTTCGTATCTTTTCTTAAGATCCTGTCTCTTTCAGATATCCCCGGCAATATCGAGATTCTCGCCGTCCAGTCCGACCCACGCGCCGTCGGCAGCTTCTGCAGACTCCGGATGGGCAAGCAGCCACTTGTTGGAAGCCCACAGGAGCTTGTCTTCGAACGTTTTGCCTTCCGTGCGGCATTTGCCCACATTTGTTCCCTTGGGCAGGGCGACCAGCGTCTTGAAGCCCTTCTGCGGATCCGTATGGCAGGGCGCATAGTGGAGCGACGTGGCATAGACTTCTACCAGAACACCGGCAGGAACACGAAATGCCTTGCACAGGGACGTATCAAGATGTCCGTCTTTGATCTGGCCCTCTTTTGCCAGGATCAGGACAAAGTCTTCCGTGCCGACATTGAACTCGCTGTCCCTGTGATACTCCAGGCAGTTCAGCTTCGTATTATGACCGTTGCAGTAACCGAACTGGACCGGCAGGCCTCCGTAGAGCGACGGAGCGATTTCTTCCGCGATCTCCAGTTTCTGGATTGCGGATTCTTCCGGCACATAGGCGACATTCTCCGGCAGCGGCGTGTATTCCTGCAGTGCATGCAGAATCGGCTGCACGTCATATCCTTCCATCACTTTTCCGTATTCGGCAAACTGCGGATCATAGACACTGAGAATTTCCATATTCATTCCTCACTTTTCGAATGAAAGCGGCGCACTGTCATAAAGTGCGCCGCCTGATTTTAAGGTTCAGATATTATGCCCAGGGATTCTCGCTCGGATAGCGCACGCCGGCGGGCTGATTGTAGCCGATCTCATCCATCGGAACACCGATGTACTTGAAGGTCTCGTACAGATACTTACCCCACTTGCCGAATGCAACCGCGCCGTGATGCGGAAAGCCCTTCTCGATGAGGACGTGACGATAGAAACGTCCCATCTCCTTGATTGCAAATACGCCGATGCCGCCGAAGCTGCGTGTCGCGACCGGAAGGATTTCGCCCTCTGCGATATAAGCGCGGAGCTTTCCGTCAGCCGTGCTCTGCAGTCTGTAGAAGGTGATTTCGCCCGGAAGCAGATCGCCTTCGAGAGTTCCGTTGGTGACTTCCTGCGGAAGGCTTCTGGCCATGATCTTCTGATACTTCATCTCGTGAGAGGTCAGCTTTCTGGAGCATGTGTTGCCGCAGTGGAAGCCCATGAACGTATCCGTGAACTTGTAATCGAACTTGCCCTTGATGTCTGCTTCGAACATTTCCTTCGGGACGGAGTTGTTGATGTCAAGCAGCGTGACGATGTCGTTGCTGACCACCGTGCCGATGAACTCGGACAGCGTGCCGTAGATATCCACTTCGCAGGATACCGGGATGCCCTGGCCTGTCAGACGGCTGTTGACATAGCACGGAACAAAGCCGAACATGGTCTGGAATGCCGGCCAGCACTTCGTTGTCAGTGCGACATATTCGCGATAGCCCTTGTGAGCCTCTACCCAGTCCTTCAGGGTCAGCTCATACTGAGCGAGCTTGGCCAGGATTTCCGGCTTCTTGTTTCCGGCGCCGAGCTCGGATTCCATATCTTTTACGACCTCCGGAATTCTCTCGTCGCCTTCATGCTTCAGGAATGCTTCATAGAGATCAAGCTCGGAGTTCTCTTCGATCTCGACGCCGAGATTATAGAGCTGCTTGATCGGAGCATTGCAGGCCAGGAAATTCATCGGGCGCGGTCCGAAGGAAATAATCTTCAGATTCTGCAGCGCATAGACGGCTCTTGCGACCGGAAGGAAGTCATGGATCATATCCGCGCATTCCTCGGCATCGCCCACCGGATATTCCGGAATATAAGCCTTTACGTTGCGGAGCTGCAGGTTATAGCTGGCATTGAGCATACCGCAGTAAGCATCACCGCGGTCATTGCAGAGAACGGCATTGTTCTCTTCTGCGGCAGCGACGAACATCTTCGGGCCGTCGAAATGCTTGGCAAGCAGTGTCTCGGAGATTTCCGGGCCGAAGTTGCCGAGGAAGACACACAGGGCGTTGCAGCCTGCAGCCTTGATGTCCGCCAGTGCATTGACCATGTCGATTTCGCTCTCGATGATCGTGATCGGACATTCATAAATATCAGCTGCGCCGTATTTTGCTTCATACGCCTTAACGAGCGCTTCTCTTCTCGTCTTTGTCAGGGAAGCGGGGAAGCAGTCCCGGCTGACGCCGACAATACCAACTTTGATTTCCGGTACATTTTTCATAACATTACCCTTTCTTTATACATTTGATCTACTGGTTACTATATATAGAGTTCGTTTACCCTCTTGTGTTACCGATTCTTGAAATTTTTTAACTGCATAAGGATAAAACAGCCTCCCGCAACAATAAACAGCGCCCCGAACAGAATAGCCACCCAGAGCGGCATTCCTACGGGTTCACTTTTTACCACGGGCTTGAGAATGCTGTATCCGAGATACACCAGATAGATTCCGATCAGCGTCCGGAGCGCGGATCTCATCGGCGGATTTG
>CACXFM010000002.1 GCA_902766955.1 uncultured Lachnospiraceae bacterium
AGACGGAAAAGCATTGATTCGGTATCCGATGATCAAAGAACAGCAGATACGATATCAAAACTAAAATAGCAACGTCTCCAGGCACGTCGAGACGGTATGTCTACTAACACATAAATGAACCTTTCCGCTCTACATCTACCGTCTGAAAGAGCCTGTCCGGCGGGACGCGCTGGAGGCTGCCGTGCACCTCGCGATCCGGTGCCATCCGCGTTTTGGCTGCCGACCGGCTGAGGATGCGCAGGGGCCTTATCTGGAAACCAATCCCGAGCCGCCGGTGATACCTGAGTTGAGCCCGGATGAGGAATACGTATTCAGCAGTGAAAGCAGCCACCATTACCCGTGGATCGTCGGTATCCGCGGATGTGAAATCATCTACACCGATATGAAGGATAACACAGCGTCTTTTGACCCGGTCGAATGGATCCATGCAAACAGGGAGACGGAAAACGACAAAGAAGTACATCTTGGAATCCGGCTGATGGCGGGCATCGCGGATGATATGCAGTATGTACAGGCGCTGGGGCTGAATACGCTGATTATTACTGTAAAAGGGTATTATGGCATGAAGTAAACTGTATGTATGATATTGCAGGACACTGCATCCGGAAAGAAGGGAGCTGCGGGATGATAACAACGGTTTTATGGGACGTGGACGGGACACTGCTTGACTTTACCGCGGCGGAACGGGCTGCAATCAAAGCGCTGTTTGCGGAATTCAACCTGGGCGAGTGCACGGATGCCATGCTTGCGCGGTACTCGGAGATTAACGTCCGCTTCTGGGAGCGCCTTGAGAGAAATGAACTGACGAGAGAGCAGGTACTGACCGGCCGGTTTGTACAGTTTTTCCAAGAATTTGGCATAGATGCCGGGATCGCGCCGGACTTCAATGAACAGTATCAGCCGAAGCTCGGCGACACTATCGTATATCGCGATGACAGTCTGAATATCGTGAGATCGCTGAGAGGAAAAGTAAAACAGTATGTTGTTTCCAACGGGACCACTGCCGCACAGACAAAAAAGCTTGAGCGGTCACATCTGGGAGAACTGATGGACGGAGTGTTTCTCTCGGAGCAGCTCGGGATCGAGAAGCCGAACATCGGATTTTTTGAAAAAGTGTTTTCCGAAATCGGTGCCCGGGACCTCTCAGGTATCGTGATCATCGGAGATTCCCTGACCAGCGATATGCAGGGCGGGCTAAATGCCGGCATCCGGACATGCTGGTATAATCCGGGACGGAAAGCCGTTCCGGAAGGCCTGCATCTGGATTACGTGATTTCGGATCTGCATGAAGCGGGGGATCTGATAAAGGGATGAGGCAGCAGCCGGGATTTTATTTTTTGACAGATTTTCTTTATTTCTTCACTCACTGATAATATAATTTACGGAATAGCTTTTTTATGACCCGGACGGCGCAGGGAGGCATGTGGGCCGTACCGGGAGGATCGCATGACCATCTGTGAGGTGTGAAAGTAAGATGAGAGAGTATGTGATGGGAAACGGTGCCATCGCGCTGGGAGCACTCGCCGCGGGAGTCAATCTCGTCGCGGGTTATCCCGGCACGCCGTCTTCCGAAATTATTGAAACAGTTTCAAAGTATCCGCATGAAGGGGTCCACCTCGAGTGGTCTGTCAATGAAAAAGCCGCCCTGGAAGTCGCAGCTGCCGCCGCCTACAGCGGAGCCAGAGCACTGGTGACAATGAAGCAGATGGGGCTCAATGTCGCATCGGACGCCCTGATGTCTGTCGCGTATGTGGGCGTAAAGGGCGGACTTGTGGTTGTCAGTGCGGATGATCCTGGCCCGATTTCGTCACAGACGGAACAGGATACGCGGAGATATGCCTCGTTCTGCAGAATCCCCGTGTTTGATCCTTCTTCTCCCGAAGAGGCCTTCGAGATGGTGCAGGATGCCTTCGACTATTCCGAAAAATACGGCAGGCCCGTGCTGCTGCGGCCCACGACGAGGATCTGCCATGCCTATGCTTCCATAGAGATTCCGGAACATTACGCGCCAAAGGCATATGACGGGTTTCAGAAGGATTCGCGCAGATGGGTGATTTTCCCCAAAGCGTCCTATCTGAATCACGGAAAGATGGAAGCGGAAAATGTGGAGATCGGGAGGGAATTTTCCTCATACCGCTTTAACACCGCCGAGGGAAAGTCGTCCGGCAAGGCGGTCGTCACGTCCGGCGTCAGCTATGCCTATGTGAAAGAGTGCCTGAAACACAGCGGGGATGTGAAGATCATCCGGATCGCCACGGCATTTCCGTTCCCGGAGGACTTCGCGCTGCGGGAGCTTGAAGGGATCAGGGAAGTTCTGTGTCTGGAAGAGCTCAGCCCTTGTCTGGAGGAGCAGATCCTGATCACGGCGGGCAGACATCATCTGGATCTGACCGTCCACGGAAAGACGGACGGCACCGTGCCCTTTAACGGAGAAAACAGTGCGGAGCTCACGGGAGAGATCCTGCAGAAGTTCCTGGGCACGTCTTTTTCAGCCGATGTGCGGGACCTGTCTGATGCGCCGCCCCTGCCGGTGCGTCCGCCCGTCCTCTGCGCCGGATGTCCCCACAGAGCTTCTTTCTATGCCGTCAAACAGGCCATGAAGGGAAGAAAGACGGTTTTCTGCGGCGACATCGGCTGTTATACGCTCGGCAACGCCATGCCGCTGGATATGGTCGACACCTGCCTGTGCATGGGCGCCGGCATCACGATGGCGCAGGGCTTCAGCCATACGGATCATGACGCGGTCTGCTTCGGATTTGTGGGCGATTCGACATTCTTCGCCTCCGGCATGACGGGTGTCGTGAATGCGGTCTGCAATGAGGCCGATATGATTCTGTGCGTACTGGACAATTCGACCACCGCCATGACTGGCCATCAGCCGCATCCGGGAACCGGACGGAATATGATGGGACATGTGGTCGACAAGGTCGATATCGCGAAGGTGCTGGAAGGAATCGGCGTGAAGACGGTCGTCACGGTCAATCCGTTTGATACGGCTGCCTGCGTGGATCTGGTCAGAAAGCTTGCCGATGAGAAGGGCGTCCGGGCTGTTATCTTCAAAGCTCCCTGCATCGCGCTCGTGAAATCCGATAGAAAATGCTCGGTTGATGCCGATAAATGCATTCACTGTAAAAAATGCATCCGCGAGATCGGCTGCCCGGCTCTCACGACCGACGGGAAAACGGCCGTGATCGACCCGGGTCTCTGCACGGGATGCGGTCTGTGTACAAAAATCTGCCCGACAGGTGCGATCGGAGGTGAAACTCATGAATAAAGATGTGATGGTCTGCGGTGTCGGCGGACAGGGAACCGTGCTCGCATCCAAAATCATCGCTGCCGCCGCCATGGAGGAGGGCAGCACCGTCCATTCGGCCGAGACGATCGGCATGGCGCAGAGGGGCGGATCCGTCACCAGCCACATCCGCGTGGGAGAGGATGCATTTTCTCCGCTGATCCCGTTCGGAGGAGCCGACCTGCTCCTTGCGTTCGAAGTGGGAGAGGCCGTCAGAAACCTGAAATATCTGAAGGCGGACGGGGTGGCGGTCGTCAATACGGCGGCGGTGATGCCGGTCACGGAATCGCTGCAGAGCACCGGGTATGACGGCAGTGCGATGGCCGCTTATCTGAGAGACAGGTGCACCTGCATCTTTGTGAATTCCGAAGAAGTTTGCAGGCCTTTCGGATCCTCCAGATTCTTTAATATGATCATCCTGGGCGTGGCAGCGGCTTCCGGAAAGCTCGGCATCAGCACGGAGACACTTTTGAAAGAAATTGAAAAACGCGTACCTGCCCGATATACGGACATTAATAAAAAGGCATTTCTTGCGGGCTGTGAGATCGGCGGGAAAGCATCCCGCTAAGGATAAGGAGAAGTGTTAATGAGAATCAATGAAAAACAGCTCGCCTGTGTCGACAGGCAGATCAGGAGAATTCTGGCCAGCGGCAATTATTACAGCGGCATCTATCAGAAGGCCGGCATCACGGGGGTGTCGTCCCCGGAGGACTTTGAAAAGATTCCGTTTACCGACAAGGCGGATCTCAGGAATGCCTATCCGCTCGGCATCCAGGCGGTGCCGGACGAGGAGATCGTGCGCATCCACTCTTCTTCGGGAACGACGGGCAAGCCGGTGATCATACCGTATACCGCAAAGGACGTGGAGGACTGGGCCGTCATGTTCGCCAGATGCTTTGAGATCGCGGGCATCACGGCAAAGGACAGAATCCAGATTACGCCCGGGTACGGCCTGTGGACGGCGGGAATCGGATTCCAGGCGGGCTGCGAGAAGCTCGGCGCGATGGCGATCCCGATGGGCCCCGGCAATACGGAGAAGCAGCTCCAGATGATGGTCGACCTGCAGTCGACCGTGATCTGTGCCACGTCTTCTTATGCCCTTCTCCTGGCCGAGGAAATCAACCGCCGCGGCCTGAAGGATAAAATCTGCCTGAAGAAGGGTGTGATCGGCTCCGAGAGATGGAGCGATGCCAAGAGAAACTACATCGCGCAGGAGCTGGGAATCGAACTCTATGATATCTACGGCCTCACTGAGATCTACGGGCCGGGCATCGGCATTAACTGTCCGGAGCAGACCGGCATGCATGTCTTCGACGATTATATTTATACGGAGATCATTGACCCGCAGACGGGAGAGGTGCTGCCCGACGGCGAAGAGGGCGAGATTGTCATCACGACGCTGGTGAAGGAAGGGGCGCCCCTCATCCGCTTCCGGACGCATGATCTGTCGAAAATCATTCCGGGAGAATGCCCGTGCGGAAGAACCTGGCCGCGCCTTGACACGATCCGGGGCAGAAGCGACGACATGTTCAAGGTCCACGGCGTCAATATGTTCCCCAGCCAGGTGGAAGAGATCCTCGGCCTGGTGGACGGCGTCTCCAGTGAATACAAGATCGATATCGCCCATGACGACAGCAGGAACCGGGATATCATCATGGTCACGGTCGAAGCGGACGGAAGAGTTGATTTCATAAAGACGGGCGAACTGATTAAGGGTATGTTTAAATCAAAGCTCAATGTCACACCGAAGGTGGCGGTCGTGTCCCTGAACACGCTTCCGCGTTCGGAGAAGAAGACGCAGCGTGTGTTTGACCACAGAGGTGACTGAGAGGGCTTTTCACGCGGCGCACACATCATGACACGGTCCGGACTTAAAGGAGAAAAGAAATGACGGAACTTTATCGCGGCCATATTGTGTATTCGAAATCCGGAGAGGAACTGGCTGTCTATAAAAACAGCTGGATTGCGGTGGAGGACGGGACGGTAGAAGGCATCTATGAGGTTCTGCCGGAGAAGTTTAAAGGGCTTTCCGTCAGGGATTTCGGGAACGGCGTGATCATTCCCGCTTTCTCCGATCTGCATGTGCATGCGCCGCAGTATCCGCAGAGAGGCCTTGCCATGGACCTTCTGCTTGAGGACTGGCTGAACAATTACACGTTTCCTCTGGAGGCCAGGTATGCGGACCTCCCTTTCGCCCGGGCGGTCTATGAGGCGTTTGTCGACGACCTGATCGCAAACGGCACAATGCATGCCTGCATATTCGGCACGATTCACCCGGAAGCGACGGGCTTTCTGCTCACGCGGCTGGAGGAAAAAGGCCTTTCGGCGTTTGTCGGAAAGGTGAATATGGACAAGGCATCGCCGGCGTATCTGTGCGAGACGACGGAGGATTCCCTGCGGGAGACAGAAAGCTTTCTCGAGCGCTATTCCGGGCAGAAGACGGCAAAGCCGATTCTGACGCCGCGGTTTGCCCCGACCTGCACGGCGGAGCTCCTTAAGGGACTTGGAAAACTGGGGCGGAAGTATCACACCGGCATGCAGACCCATCTCGTGGAGTCCAAATGGGAGGCGCAGCAGGCACTGGCCGATTTTCCGGGTGTCTCATGCGACACGGAGATTTATGAGCGCGCCGGACTTATGGACAACGGTCCCGTGATTGCGGCGCATTTCATTTTCCCGTCGGAAGAGGATATCCGGATTCTGAAAAAATACGACGGTTATGCCGTGCAGTGCCCTGATGCGACCGTAAATATCACAGCCGGAATCATGAGCACGGCGGCTTACGCGCGGGCGGGCATCAATCTGGCGCTCGGCAGCGATATCGCGGGCGGGCATCATATCGGGATCTACGGGCAGGCCGCCAGATCCGTCCAGCTCTCCAAGCTCAAATGGTTTTATGAGGGAGAGGAGACGGTGGATTTTAAGCGGACCTTCTATATGGCGACGAAGCAGGGAGGAGAGATCTTCGGCAGGGTCGGGAGTCTGGAGCGGGGATACCGGTTTGACGCTCTCGTCATTGACGGACTTGAGGATCCCTTCTGTCCCCTTGCGCCGCAGGAGATCGTGGAGCGCTTCTGCTACAGCGGGAACTCTTCGCATATCAGGGCCAGATTTCTCGGAGGAAAGGAACTGTAAGGATGGAGGATACATGCCGGATAAGCCAGTACTTGTAAAGGATGACGACGGCCTGTCTCTTGTGCGGGGAGATCTCCGCCTGCGGGGCGATCTCACGGGAATGCGCCCTCGCATCAGGAAGGCGAATCTTCGCGGGGAACTGCTCGTGAAGGCGTCCGGAATCAGGGAGGGAAGCGGCCCCGCGAGAGCCGTCGACGCCACGGCCGGACTCGGAGAGGACGCTTTTCTGCTTGCGGCAGCCGGGTTTGACGTGACGCTGTTCGAGCGGGATCCCCTGATTGCGGAACTTCTGGAGGACGCCATAAAGAGAGCGGTTCTCGATCCTGATCTCGAGGAAGCGGCCCGCAGAATGCATCTCAGGCAGGGTGACAGCATAGAAGGGCTCGCGGAGCTTGACGCGAGGCCCGATCTGATTTATCTTGATCCGATGTTTCCGGCAAAAAAGAAGTCTTCTCTGACCGGCAAAAAGCTGCAGCTTTTCCGGATGCTGGAGAACCCCTGTCCCGATGAGGAGGCGCTTTTTCAGGCGGCTCTTGGAGCCTGTCCAACGAGAATTATTGTGAAGCGGCCCCTGAAGGGACCGCACCTTGCCGGCAGGAAGCCGACGTTCGCTCTGTCGGGCAAATCTGTCAGGTTTGATGTGTACCAGCTGACGGTACCTGACACGGAGGTAGTTCATGTTCCCTAAAAACTCAGCGACAAAAATGCTGGTGCAGTGCGCGATGCTCACCGCTCTGGAGATCATTCTGAACCGGTTCTGTTCGATCAACGCGTGGAACCTGAAGATCGGAGTGAGTTTTATCGCACCGGCCTGCGCGGCTATGCTGTACGGCGCGCCCGCCGCGGTCTGTGTCTGGACCGTTTCGGACCTGCTTGGCGCGCTGCTGTTTCCGTCCGGGCCGTTTTTCCCGGGCTTTACGCTGAGTGCGTTTTTATCCGGCCTTCTTTACGGATGCCTTCTTCACAGGAAACAGGATCTTCCGCATATTCTGGCGGCAGTCCTCATTCAACAGGTCTTCGTGAGCCTTCTCCTGAACACAGGCTGGATCTCCATGCTCTACGGCAGTCCCTTCCGGGGCGTTTTCATGACCAGACTGATGCAGACGGGGATTCTGATCCCGGTACAGACGGCAGGCCTTTTTGTCCTGGGAGGACTTTTGAAGCGTGCGGGCGGAGTTTTGAGAAACAGCGGGGCAGTGCGATGACAGCAGAGGAAGCAATCCGGTATATCCGGAATCAGAAGTGGAATACCATGAGGCTCGGTCTGGACCGGATCCGGGAGCTTCTTGCGCTCCTGGGACACCCGGAGCGGGAACTTCGATTTATACATGTGGCGGGCACGAACGGCAAGGGGTCTGCCTGTGCGATGCTTGCGTCGGTGTTCCGGGCGGCGGGGTACAGGACGGGCCTCTTTACTTCGCCCGACCTGCTCCGTTTCCAGGAGAGAATGCAGGTGAACGGCAGACAGATCCCGGACGGGCAGCTGGCAGAACTCACGGAGACCGCAGCGGAATGTGCGGAGCGGATGGAGGACCATCCCAGCGAATATGAGCTCTCGACGGCTATCGCGTTTCTGTGGTTTCTGAAGGAGCGGTGCGATATCGTGATACTGGAAACCGGTCTCGGAGGCCTCCTTGACAGCACGAATGTCATTGAACACCCGGAAGCGGTCCTGATCATGAACATTGGTCTCGAACACACGGAATATCTGGGCCGCACCATACCGGAAATCGCCCTGCAGAAGGCGGGAATTATCAAGCCGGGAACGGCAGCGGTCTGTTATGATTCCGGGCCGGAAAGCAGGGAAGTCTTCCAAAGAGTATGCAGGGAGAGGGGGGCAGAGTTTGTCCCCGTGGATTTCTCCGATGTCAGGCTTCTGAAGCGGGAATATCCGGGCCAGCGCATTCTCTGGAGAGAAAAAGAAGAATATAGTCTGGCGCTGCAGGGAGATATACAGGTCCGGAATGCGGCAGCGGTGCTGACCCTGATCGAAGTGATGCGGGGGCGGGGATGGGATCTTCCGTTACAGGCCGTGGAGGAAGGATTTCTGCAGGTGCGCTGGCCCGCCAGGTTTGAGGTCCTCTCCGCGAATCCGGCGATTGTGATTGACGGCGCCCACAATCCGCAGTGCATGGAGGAGCTGGCCGCAAGTCTCCGGAGCTGTTTCCCCGGCCGCAGGTTTGTATTTATCATTGGGGTGCTCGCGGACAAGGATTATCATACGATGCTGCGGAGCCTGTATCCGATCGCGGAAAAAATGGTGTGCGTCACGCCGGACAGTCCGCGGGCCCTGCCGGCGGAGGAACTGGCCGAAACCGCGCGGGAGGGAACAGAGGCGGAAGCGGCGGACGGATGGCGGGAGGCGCTGCTTCTCGCCGGGACCGGCGTGAAGGATGTGGCCGTCTGCGGATCCCTCTATATGGTGGGACACATCAGAGAAATCATTCTCGCGGAGGATAATACATTTATCCATAGAAAAGTGTCTGATCTCCATACCCCGGAAGGAAACACTGAGGCATAATAAAAGTACGGGTTTTGAGGAATTTTTCGGTTTCTACGGAGGTGTCGGAATGAATGCATATGAGGCTGTGAAAGCCCTGACCGGGTACGGACTCAGGACCGGCCTGATCAGTGAAAATGATGTTCGCTGGGCCGCGAACGGACTGCTTGATGTCATGAAACTTGAACCGGAGGGATCCTTCTCCGCATATGGAGGCGAAGAGCTTCCGCTGGAAGAGATCCTGGCGGTTCTTCTTGATGACGCCGTGGAACGGGGAGTGATCGAGGACGGAACGGCCAGCAGGGACCTGTTTGATACACGTCTCATGGGGTGCCTGACACCGCGTCCGGGCGAGGTGGTCCGCACGTTTGAGGATTACCGCCGGGAGAGCCCGGAGAAGGCGACGGATTATTTCTATAAGCTGTCCTGCGACAGTGACTATATCCGCACCTACCGCATCAAAAAGGATGTCAAGTGGGTGTCGCCGACAAAGTACGGGGACCTGGATATCACGATTAATCTCTCCAAGCCGGAGAAAGACCCGAAGGCGATCGCGGCGGCGCTGACCAGGAAGCAGGATTCTTATCCGCGCTGCCTGCTGTGCCCGGAAAATGAGGGATATGCGGGACGTATGGATCATCCCGCCAGGCAGACGATCCGCCTGATCCCGCTGACACTCGACGGGGAACAGTGGTACATGCAGTATTCACCGTATGTATATTACAACGAGCACTGCATCGTGCTGTCCTCAAAGCATGAGCCGATGAAGATCAGCTCTCACACATTTACGAGACTGCTTGAATTTGTCGGGATGTTCCCGCATTATATGATCGGCTCCAATGCGGATCTGCCCATCGTCGGCGGCTCTATTCTGACGCATGAGCATTTCCAGGGCGGCAGATACACGTTTGCCATGGCCAGAGCAGGTATCCGCGAGAAGCTCGTCTTTCCCGGATTCGAGGACGTGGAGGCGGGCATCGTGAACTGGTCCATGTCCGTGATCAGGCTCGACGGACGGGATCCGAAGAGGATCGCGGAACTTGCCGGGCGGATTCTTGAGACGTGGAGGGGATACTCCGATCCCGCAAGAGATATCCTGGCTTTCAGCGGAGATGAGCCGCACAACACGATCACCCCGATCGCGAGGCGGCGCGGAGAGCTGTTTGAACTGGATCTCGTTCTCCGCAACAACCGGACGACAGACGAGTATCCGCTCGGAATCTTCCACCCGCATGCCCATCTGCACCATATCAAGAAGGAGAACATCGGTCTCATCGAGGTCATGGGTCTGGCCGTGCTGCCTGCGAGACTGAAGAAGGAGATGGAGCTTCTGGCGGAGACGATTCTTGCCGGACAGGATCCGGATGATGTGCCGGCTCTGGCCTCTCACGCGGAGTGGGCGCACGGGATTCTTGCCGCGCATCCCGAGTTCGCGGCAGAGCACGTGAAGGAGACGGCGGCCGGGATGCCGGACGGCGAAGCGGAACAGGCACTGATGGGTGTGATCCACGACGAAATCGGGAAGGTATTCTCGGAAGTGCTGGAAAACTGCGGTGTATTTAAAGATTCGGAAGACGGACGCAAAGGATTCCTGCAGTTTGCAGGCAGCGTAAAATAAAGGAGAACGTGATGAGCTTAGGAACAGTCTTTAAATCTCAGAAGGAAATCCTCGGTGAAATGAAAAGCGTGTATGAAAAGACGTTCGGCGGATCATACAGGGCATTTTTCGCACCGGGCAGAGTCAATATGATCGGGGAGCACACGGATTATAACGGCGGTCATGTATTCCCCTGCGCGCTGAGTTTCGGCACATATGCGCTGGCCGCAAAGAGAGATGACCGGAAGGTGAGGCTTGCCTCTCTCAATATTCGCGGCGGAGAGGTCTTTGAGGGCTCTCTTGATGATCTGGTTTACCATGAAGACGGCGGCTGGACAAATTATCCCATGGGCGTGCTGTGGGCTTTTGAGGAGACCGGCAGAAAGCTGCCTTCCGGCGTCGATATCCTCTATTTCGGAAATATTCCGGCGGGGTCCGGACTGTCTTCATCCGCTTCTCTGGAAGTGCTGACAGGCCTTGTTCTGCGGGAACTCTTCGGTTTTGAGGATGTGTCCCAGGAAGATCTGGCCACGCTCGGTCAGATGGCGGAAAACCAGTTCGTGGGCATGAACTGCGGCATCATGGACCAGTATGCATCTGCCATGGGTCAGAAGGATCATGCCATTTATCTGGACACAAACACGCTGAAGAAGGAATATGCCCCGTTTGTGCTCAAAGACGCGAAAATCGTGATTACGAACAGCGGCGTCAAGCACCAGCTGGCTTCTTCGGAATACAATACCAGAAGGGCAGAGTGCGAAAAGGCCGTGGAAAAGATCAGCAGCGTGAAGCCTGTCTCCACACTCGGAGAGCTGACAACGAAGGAATTTGAAAAGGTGAAGGACGTCCTGAAAGACGAGACGCTCCTGCGCAGGGCCCGCCACGCCGTGACGGAGAATGCAAGAACGCTGGAAGCGTACGACGCCCTGCTGAAAGGCGATGTGGAGACATTCGGGAAACTGATGAATGAGTCCCATACATCTCTGGAGAAGGATTATGAAGTGTCCTGTCCGGAAGTGGATTTCCTGGTCCACGAGGCGTGGAAACTGCCGGGCGTGATCGGCAGCAGAATCACGGGCGGCGGCTTCGGCGGCTGCACGGTCAGCATCGTCAAAAACGAACACATCGAGAACTTCATGGAAGTTCTGCAGAAGAAATATAAAGAAAAATTCGGACTGGACGCGGAATTCTATATTGCGGATCCGGGCGACGGAGCGCATGAGATCAGGATTGACTGAATCAAAAGGGACATCAGAGGAATTTCCTTTGATGTCTTTTTTGTCTTTACAGGAAATTGCTCTGCATTTCCTATAGGACAAAAAGCCATCCGGGCGGGATGCGACTGGTGCGCAGAGGGGGAGAAGATAAGATGAAACTGTATCACACCGGGGAACTGGAAATCAGGAATCCGGATCTTTACCGCGTGCGGAAGTGATAACCCGGGTTGACGCAGAGATCTACAGGAAGGAACAGGAGGAGTATCAGAAAGCTTTTGCGGAGGCAATGGAGAAAATCCTCTGAAAAAGGTGAGTTACTTCTCTGCCCTGAATCCGGGGAACCTCTTGATAAGGACGGTCGCAAGAAGTTCGCCGAGTATATAAGAGCCGGCTATTTCACCGGCAGCGATATAGAGCGCCAGCATAGGCAGCGGGATATTTGTGCCGTACCCGTAGCGCAGCACCAGCGGAATGATGACTGTATTCGAAATGACGGTGGGAATGGGTACCAGCCAGCGGTTCCTTCTCAGCAGGTATCCGCCGGCAGCTCCGATGAGAGTCGCCAGGCTGCCGAACAGGATATCCCAGATCACGGCGCCGCCCATGATGTTGGCGAGCAGACACCCGACGAAGAGTCCGGGAACCGCCGCCCCCGTAAAGAAGGGGAGGATCGACAGCGCTTCCGCGATCCTGACCTGGACTGCGCCGTATGAAATCGGCGCGAAGAGAAGCGTGATGACTACATAAACA
>CACXFM010000003.1 GCA_902766955.1 uncultured Lachnospiraceae bacterium
CATGAAGGGAAAGCCGAAGAAAGTGGATACCCCGAACTGCATGGTATTCCAGAAAATCAGCAAGGCACCGGACGTGATCAGGGATGTGCCCGAGGCGGAGGCGGAGGCTGCGGCCAAGGATCTCCTGAGACACTATGAGCCGGTTTCGCTGGTTGATATGGAAGAGATGACTGATGGGAATTGAAAATATGTGCGGTACGCCCCTCGTGTGGTGAAACCACTCCCCTTATCATGTGGTACACATTGTGTGTTGAAACTGATGTTTAATATGAGGTACGCCTCATGCGGTGAAACCGCTCCCTTATATTCAGGATTCGGACGGCAAGAATATCTAACCCGCGGCGAAACGTCCTAAATGCTTAAGAAAAAATCTTAAACTCGCTTCTAAGTTATATGCAGGTTATCTGCATGTGAGCTCAGACAGTTAAGATTTTTTCTTAAAACGGACGTTTCGCCGCGGGAAGATATTCTAAGCCGTCCTCAATTCATATAAGGGAGCGGTTTCACGCACTCGAGGTGTCTGATGTTTTAAAGTTTTCAATTACGGATGCAAGCAGTAAGTGTCGGAGATTGCGACCGTAGTTTAAACGCTCGGGGCGTGCAGCGCAGCGAGAAATTACGGACGCAGGTTGCAAGTGTGGAGGAAAACCACTCCGCCGTCAAAGGAGCTTCAGACTGAACTCCGCTGCCATGTCAGTGTTCCTGCGGACCGTAAAACGCGCGGAAGGAGGAGAGCTTTGCCGTCATGTTGAGCATCATGGCATCCAGAATCGTGATGGCGGCCATGGCTTCCACGACAACTGCAGCTCTCGGACCGATGACCGGATCGTGGCGGCCGTGTATTTCGATATCGGTTTCATTGCCGTCCGTATCAACGGTTTTCTGGGGACGGGAGATGGAAGGCGTGGGCTTGAAGCAAACCCGCAGGATTACGTCGCCGCCGGTGCTGATACCGCCCAGTATGCCTCCGCAGTGATTGGTTTCCGTGATGATCCGCCCGTTTTCAGAGCGAAACGGGTCGTTATTCTCCGAGCCTTTCATGGAAGCGGTCAGTCTGCCGTCCCCGATATCGAGGGATTTGACTGCGCCGATGGAGAAAATGGCTTCCGCAAGGTACGCATCGAGCTTTCCGAAGACGGGATCGCCGATGCCGGCCGGCATGCCGTGAACCGTGCACAGAACCTCGGATCCCAGGGAATCTCCTTCGGCTCTGGCTTTTTTCAGCAGCGGGAGTGCTTCGGCAAACGGTTCTCCGCCGACGGACACTACTTCCGAACGGATCGTGATGCCGGCTTCACGCAGTATTTTGGAAGCGATGGCTCCGCCTGCCACGCGGGCGGCAGTCTCTCTGCCGGATGAACGGCCGCCGCCTCTGTAATCCCGGACGCCGTATTTGGTACGGAAACCGAAATCCGCGTGTCCGGGGCGGAACACGGAGGCAATCGCACTGTAATCGGCAGAGTGCTGGTCCGCATTCTGAATCAGAAGCGAGATGGGCGTCCCCGTGGTCATTCCTTCAAATACACCCGACAGAATCTGTACGCGGTCCCCTTCCCGGCGCGCGGTCGACATGGGGCCTGCATTCGGCCTTCTCCGCTCCATAAACGGAGTGAAGTCATCTTCTGAAAGAGGCAGTCCGGCCGGGCAGCCGTCTACCACGGCGCCAATAGCCGGGCCGTGGGATTCGCCCCAGGTGGTGATCCTGAATATCGTACCGAACGAAGAGCCTGCCATACACTCATATCCTCCTAAAACAAAAAGGGCTGTTTCTCGAAAGCCTGATATTGCCAAGAATACAGGATTCTTACGGAAAAGTCCATCTCCTTGACACGTTTTCATGAATCCATTATAATGTCCACAATTTGTTAAAACATAAGCAGCCTCACGGAATGCGGGAAAGTGCGGATTCCTGAGGTGTATTCCCGGATAAAGAAGGAAGCAATGAATCAGATCTATCAGAAACTCGAAAAGAAATTCGGAAAATATGCTGTCCCTCATCTGACTTATGTCCTGATTGGCTGCTATGTGGTCGGGTATCTGCTGCAGACTGCCCTTCCGACAGTGGCGCAGTACATGTGTCTGGACACATATGCCATTCTGCACGGGGAAATCTGGCGTCTCATCACCTGGGTCGTGATTCCGCCTTCGCGGCTTAATCTGTTCACGGTCATCATGCTCTTTTTCTACCTCAGCATCGGAACATCGCTCGAGCGCGCCTGGGGAGATTTCAGATATAATCTGTACTTATTCGGCGGCATGCTGATTTCGGTCATCGCGGCGTTTGCCGGATATGTCATCTTTCTGGCTGCCGGCTTTCCGGGACCTATTATCGGAGCCTGGACCGGCAATCAGGCTTTCTCCACCTATTATATCTGTATGTCACTGCTTCTGGCCTACGCAGCTACATTTCCCGATGCAGTTGTGCTGCTGATGTTTGTGTTCCCGGTTCCCATGAAGTATCTGGGAATTATCTACGGGGCTTTTATCGCCTATGATGTGATTACGCTGATACGAGCGGCAGGCAACGGCGGCAATTTCCTGCTGTTCTGGCTCAATGTGATCGCAGTTCTTGCATCGCTTCTTAATTTTGCCGTCTTTTTCCTGTCTTCCAGGCAGAAATTCCATCTGACAAAAGAGCAGAAAAAGAGGCAGCAGGAGTTCAGGAGATCTGTCAGACAGGCGGGAGGGGCACAGGGCCGCACAGCCGCCGGTGCATCTTCCCAGGGCAGAGCCCAGGGCAAAGCCCAGGGCCAGACGGGAAAAGTAACGCCCGTCAAGCCTTACAGACACAGATGTACGGTCTGCGGGAGAACGGACCTGTCAGATCCGGATA
The DNA here is from genome assembly GCA_902766955.1 of uncultured Lachnospiraceae bacterium. GTDB lineage: Bacteria > Bacillota > Clostridia > Lachnospirales > Lachnospiraceae > Chordicoccus. The sequence continues at coordinate 2,834 of CACXFM010000003.1, forward strand.
TGGAATTCCGCTATTGTTCTAAATGCAGCGGAGCACATGAATACTGCTCAGAGCATTTATATACACATGTACACATCCGGAGCGATCAGGAAACAGACAGCGCACGGGAGAACACAGACAGATCCGGAGTCTTTAAGGAGTAAAACAGTAAAGAAATGATGAAAACACCTTTTACCACAAAAGAGAAACTGGAAGAGATCATTCGGGAGATTCCCACACCGTTTCACATTTATGATGAAAAGGGAATCCGTGAAAATGCGAGACTCGTCAAGCAGGCGTTTTCCTGGAATCCGGGATTTCGTGAGTATTTTGCCGTGAAGGCAGAGCCGAATCCGGTTATTCTGAAGATTCTGCAGGAAGAGGGCTGCGGCTGTGACTGCTCCTCCCTGACCGAGCTCATGATGGCGAAAGCAATCGGGAGCAGCGGCGATATGACCATGTTCTCGTCCAATGACACGCCGGATGAAGAATACATTTATGCCAATGACATGAATGCCATCATCAATCTCGACGACTTTACCATGATCGACAGTTTCGCCAGGACCGTCGGAACATTCCCGAAGACGATGTGCTGCCGCTATAATCCGGGCGGCGTCTTCAAGGTTTCAAACGGAATCATGGATACACCGGGTGACGCCAAATACGGTATGACGGCCGATCAGCTTTTCAAGGCTTTCCGGATTCTGAAAAGCAACGGCGTGGAGAATTTCGGAATCCATTCCTTCCTGGTAAGCAACGCGGTGACAAACGACTACTATCCGATGCTGGCGAAGCTTCTGTTCCAGCTGGCCGTGGAGGTTGAGAAGGATACAGGATGCCATATCACCTTCATTAATCTGTCAGGCGGTATCGGAATTCCGTATAAGCCGGGCGACAGACCCAACGACATCCTCGAGATCGGAGAGGGCGTCCGCAAAGCCTACGAAGAGGTTCTTGTTCCTGCCGGCATGGGTGATGTGGCGATCTACACGGAGATGGGCCGCTTTATGACGGGCCCTTACGGTGCGCTTGTCACGACGGCCATTCATGAGAAGAACATTATGAAAAACTATATCGGTGTGGATGCCTGCGCGTGCAATCTCATGAGACCTGCCATGTACGGGGCCTACCATCATATCACCGTTATGGGCAAGGAGAATGCGCCTCTGACCAACATCTATGATGTCACGGGCTCTCTCTGCGAGAACAACGACAAGTTTGCGATTGACCGCATGCTGCCCAAGATCGAGATGGGAGATATCCTGTATATCCATGATACAGGTGCCCACGGATTCGCGATGGGCTACAACTACAACGGCAAACTTCGTTCGGCGGAGGTTCTGCTGCATGAAGACGGCAGTTTTGAGAAGATCCGCAGAGCGGAAACTCCCTCTGATTACTTCGCGACATTCAGCGAACTGCCTGTTTACAGGACACTCATGAGCGAAGTATAACCGCAGCGGGTTGTCTCTCACTTAAAGAGTGCGTAAAAAAACTGCATTATGGGCTCCTTTTGAGGGGCCGGATGTGATATAATCAACATGTTCCGCGGCGCGGGCGTTTAGCGGAACATGACAGGCCGGCGTGTCGGAACTGGCAGACGAAGCAGACTCAAAATCTGCCGGCCGCAAGGTCGTATGGGTTCGAGTCCCATCGCCGGCACTTAAAGCAATATCCCCGGGGACGAACAGAACCCGGGGATCTTCTTTATCATTGTAATCCATACAACACCGGAGGCAAACTGCCATGAAGCTCAGCTGCCGCGAAGCCCAGCATCTGATCTCGCCATATCTGACAGATGAGATCAGCAACAGGGACTGTTCCGCGTTTCTGTCACATGTGGAAGACTGTCCGAAGTGTATGCATGAGCTGGAAACCAGCTTTATGATCACCTATGCGCTTAAACATATGGACACCGATGATAATTTTACCTTCGATATCAAGGGCCTTCTGCAGGAAAAAATCAGGAAGAGTAAGCTCAGGCTGCAGATGAGCCAGTTTACCGCGATTGTGGTGTGGATTCTGATCGTACTGATGGGGATTGCCATTGTATTTATTGTGTTCAGCCTGTTTTTCAGGGATTCGCTGCCGGACTTCGGCAAAGAGCTTCTGGAAATCATCCTGTCTGCCATAGACAGGACCATCGGCTGACTGCGAGAGGTGACGATGATGAGCAAACTGGTTCTGATTGACGGACACAGCATTCTGTTCCGGGCTTTCTACGGCATGCCGGCAGGCATGACGGCGCCCGACGGACTTCATACAAATGCTTTGTACGGGTTTCTGACGATTCTCAATAAGGTTCTCGATGAAGAGAAACCCACGCATCTTGCGGTGGCGTTTGACCTTCCCACGCCTACGTTCCGGCATCAGCTGTATGATCAGTATAAAGGAAACCGCGAGAAGGCTCCCGATGAATTCCGCGAGCAGGTGCCGGAGATCAAAAAGCTGCTTGCCGACATGGAGATCCCGGTGATTACCTGCGAAGGGTACGAGGCTGACGATATACTGGGGACGCTGGCGGTGCAGGCCCAGGAAGCAGGCATGGATGTCGTGATTATTTCCGGAGACCGGGATCTGCTGCAGATTGCCGACGGACATATAGAGATCGTGATTCCGAAGACCAGAGGCGGCCAGACGAATTACGAGCGATACTTCCCGGCAGATGTGGAGTCTGCTTTCGGTGTCACGCCGGACAGATTCATCCAGCTGAAGGCTCTGATGGGAGACAGCTCGGATAATGTGCCGGGCCTGCCCGGCGTCGGACCGAAAACGGCGGCAAAGATGATGCAGGAGTACGGTTCCATTGAAAATGCCAGGGAACATCTGTCCGAACTGAAGCCCAAAAAGGCCATGGAGGCCATGCGGGACCACTATGACCAGCTTCTCCTGAGTCTTGATCTGGTCACAATCCGGAAGGATGCGCCCGTCCGTTTTGAAGCCGATACTTTTGCAAAGAGGTCTCTGTATAATACTAAGGTCTATGAGGATTTCAAACGGCTGGGATTCAAATCACTCATGAAGTATTTCCGGAAGGAAGAGGAGCCTGAACAGAATACGGCTGTCTATCAGGAAATCACCGGCCTTTCGGAATTTGAGAGCTGTATCCGGTCTGCCGTATCGGCCGGGAGTGCGGGTCTGGCCGTGCTCGCCGAAAAAGGACGTCTGTTTGCGGCCGGTATCTGTGCGGAGGGAACTGCTTATGCGGTGATCCCCGGGGGATTTCTGACGGAAGCGCTGATCATGGACGGACTGCGCCGTATTCTGGAATCATCCGGAGACATCTTCACCGTGGATGCGAAGACGCTCCTGAAGCTCACGGGAAGCCGCGACAGAGGAAATCTGACGGACTGTATCATAGCCGCATACCTGCTGGATCCGCTGAAATCCGACTGGAGTTACGATGCCGTGGCGCAGTCCTGTCTCTCCAGGACGGTGCCTTCACGGGAAGAACTTTTCGGACGGAAGGGGATTATTGCGGAGGATACCCCTGAATTCAGGCAGAAGCTCTGCACCTGCGTGTCAGATGCGGCGGTCACGGCGTCTGATTCGGCTCCGGTTCTGCTGAACCGCCTGCAGGAACAGGATATGCTGAAACTCTTCCGCGAGATCGAGATGCCGCTGGTATATGTGCTGGCCGATATGGAGCTGGAAGGAATTCTGGCCGACAGAGAGGCGCTTGCCGAATACGGCGCCGGCCTCTCCGCGAGAATCGGAGAGATCGAGGAGCAGATCTATCAGGAGGCCGGAGAGAAGTTCAATATCAACAGTCCGAAACAGCTGGGCACCATTCTCTTCGAGAAGATGCAGCTTAAGGGCGGGAAAAAGACAAAAACGGGCTATTCCACGGCAGCAGACGTGCTGGAAAAGCTGGCGCCTGACGTGCCGGTCGCCGCAATGATTCTCGAATACAGAACGCTGTCCAAGCTGAAGTCCACATATGCGGACGGCCTGCCCGCGTTTATCGATGAGGACAGCCGGATCAGAACGACCTTCCATCAGACGATTACGGCCACGGGGCGTCTGTCGAGTACGGATCCGAACCTGCAGAATATTCCCATGCGCGAGGAACAGGGGCGCCTGATCCGCAAGTGCTTCTATCCGAAGGAGGGGTATCTGTTCGTCGATGCCGATTATTCGCAGATCGAACTCAGGATCCTGGCTCATATGTCGGGGGATGAGAAGCTGATCGAAGCCTACCGGGAGGCCAGGGACATCCACCGGATGACCGCGTCCCAGGTGTTCCATGTGCCCTTTGAGGATGTGACAGATGAAATGCGAAGGAATGCAAAGGCCGTGAATTTCGGCATCGTCTACGGGATCAGTTCCTTCGGGCTTTCGCAGGGTCTGTCCATCTCAAGGAAGGAAGCCCAGGATTATATTCAGAAATATTTCGAGACGTATCCGAAGATCAAGGCATTCCTGGACTCTCTGGTTGAATCTGCCAGGGAAAACGGATATGCGGTGTCGCTCTTCGGGCGCAGAAGACCGATCCCGGAGATCAGATCAAAGAATTTCGCCCAGAGAGGTTTCGGTGAGAGAGCGGCCATGAACAGTCCGATTCAGGGGACGGCCGCCGATATTATAAAGATGGCCATGATCCGCGTGAAGAACAGGCTCGCGGAGGAGCTGCCGGATGCAAAACTGATCCTGCAGATCCACGACGAACTTCTCGTGGAGGCCCCGGAAGCCGCGGCGGAACAGGTCAGGGAGATTCTTTCCGGAGAAATGATGAAGGCCGCGGAACTGTCGGTTCCTCTGGAGACAGACTGCCATATAGGAAGCAGCTGGTACGAGGCTAAATAAGAGGTTTGGTATGTATATCATTGGGATTACCGGAGGCGTCGGGTGCGGCAAATCGGAGGTCCTGTCTTATCTGCGGGACAGATGGGAGTTCCGTGTCATGGAACTCGACAGGATCGGCCATACAATGCTGCTTCCCGGTTCCCCCTGCTTTGACAGAGTCTGTGAGCTCTTCGGTCCTTCTGTTCTTCGTCCGGACGGGACGATTGACCGCGGGGCAGTCGCTTCGCTGGTCTTCCGGGATGAGGCACTGCTCGGAGAACTGAACGCAATCGTGCATCCGGCCATCCGTGACGAGGCGGTCTCACAGCTTGGGCAGCTGGCGGAGGCAGGCACTGCTTTCTGCGCCGTCGAAGCGGCTCTGCTTCTGGAAGTGAAATTCGATGCGCTCTGTGACGAAACATGGTATATTTATGCGGACACGGATGTCAGAAAGAGCAGACTGGCCGCCTCGAGAGGATACAGCGAGGAGCGGATCCGCAGCATGATGGAGAGGCAGCTGGACGAGCAGGTTTTCAGAAGCAGATGCGGAACCGTTATCGACAACAGCGGGGATCTGCTTTCAACACGGGAACAGATTGACGGACGGATGCGGGAAATTTTAAGCAGCCTGAAGGGAACACTTGAAACATGAAATTCTGCAGTATTGCAAGCGGAAGCAGCGGCAACTGTATTTATGCAGGGAGTGCCGCCACTTCCGTTTTAATTGATGCCGGTATATCCGGCAGACGAATCGAACAGGGCCTGTCCGGAATCGACCAGGCCATCACGGATATAGACGGGATTCTGGTGACGCACGAGCATTCCGATCACATCAAGGGAATCGGGGTGCTTGCCAGGAAATACGGCATTCCCGTTTACGGGACTCCCGGTACGCTGCATGCGCTCAAGGAGAATACATCGGTCGGCAAAATACCGGACGACCTTCTGACGGAAATCCGGGCCGGAGAGATGACGGAAATCGGAGATCTGGCCGTCATGCCCTTCGCGATTTCCCATGACGCGGCGGAACCGGTGGGATACCGGATATCTCATAACGGCAAATCGGCGGCCGTGGCTACGGACATGGGGTGTTATGACAATGAGCTGATTGACCGCCTGAAAGATCTGGATGTCCTTCTGCTCGAATCAAATCACGATGTCCATATGCTGCAGGCGGGGCGCTACCCGTATTACCTGAAGAGAAGGATCATGAGTGATAAAGGCCACCTGTCGAATGAAAGTGCCGGCCAGCTTCTGTCGCTGCTCCTGCACGACGGGATCCGGCAGGTTTGTCTGGGACACTTAAGCCGGGAGAACAATTATGAGGCGCTGGCCTATGAGACGGTCTGCAGTGAAGTGACACTGTCCGATACCCCCTACCGGGCCGGCGATTTCCATATCACGATTGCACACAGAGACAGGCCGGAGGAACCGGTTATCTTTTAAAGCCGTCTTAAGGAAAGAGCGGCGGAACGGAGAACAGATGAAGAAAACGATCATTACCGTATTAGGAAAAGACACTGTCGGCATTATCGCGAAGGTCTGCACATATCTGGCGGAAAATCACTGCAATATCCTTGATATTTCCCAGACGGTCACGGGCGGATATTTCAATATGATGATGATTGCGGATCTGTCCGGCACGGACAAGGGGATCCTGGATGTCCAGAAGGAGCTGGCCGCCGTCGGAGAAGAGATCGGCGTCCGCATCCACGTACAGAATGAAGAAATCTTTGATATGATGCACCGGATCTGAAAAAGGGAGATTCTTAAGGATGATCAATATACACGAAGTATTTGAAACAAATCAGATGATCGAGCGCGAACATTTTGACGTGCGCACGATCACTCTCGGGATCAGTTTGCTGGACTGCATTGATTCGGATCTTCACTCGATGTGCCGCAAAATCAGCAGCAAGATTGACACGCTGGCGAAAGATCTGGTCAGCACGGGAGACGCCATCGGCAATGAGTTCGGCATCCCCATCGTCAATAAGAGAATCAGCGTCACGCCGGTGTCGCTCATCGGCGGCAGCGCCTGCAGAACACCGGGCGACTTTGCGGAAATCGCGAAGACGCTGGATGAGTGCGCCGTCAGAGCCGGCGTGAATTTCATAGGCGGTTACAGTGCGCTGGTTTCAAAAGGCATGACGGAGAGCGATGAGCTGCTGATCCGGTCCATACCGGAAGCACTCGCAAAGACGGAGCGCGTCTGCAGTTCCGTCAATGTCGGTTCGACAAAGCAGGGCATCAATATGGATGCGGTGAGGCTGATGGGAGAGATGATCCACGAGACCGCGGTACTCACGAAGCATAGAGACAGCCTGGGATGCGCCAAGCTGGTCGTGTTCTGCAACGCTCCGGACGACAATCCCTTTATGGCCGGCGCTTTTCACGGCGTGACAGAACCGGATACTGTGATTAATGTCGGTGTCTCCGGCCCCGGTGTCGTGAAGGCTGCGATCGCTGCCTGCCGGGATTCCGATTTCGGGACACTCTGCGAGACGATCAAAAAGACGGCTTTCAAGATCACCCGGGTCGGCCAGCTGGTCGCGCAGGAAGCTTCCTCGAGGCTGGGCGTGCCGTTCGGCATCTGTGATCTGTCGCTGGCACCGACTCCCGCCATCGGGGATTCCGTCGCCGATATTCTGAAGGAGATCGGTGTGGAGCAGCCGGGCGCACCGGGGACGACGGCGGCGCTGGCGCTTCTCAATGACCAGGTGAAGAAAGGCGGCCTTATGGCTTCTTCCTATGTCGGCGGACTGTCCGGCGCCTTTATCCCGGTCAGCGAAGACCAGGGGATGATCGAGGCCGTGGAATGCGGCGCCCTGTCTCTGGAGAAACTCGAGGCGATGACCTGCGTGTGTTCCGTGGGCCTGGATATGATCGCGGTGCCGGGCGATACGACTCCCGCAACGCTGTCAGGTATTATCGCGGATGAGATGGCGATCGGCATGATCAACCAGAAGACGACCGCGGTCCGCCTGATCCCCGTGATCGGCAAAAAGGTGGGCGATACGGTTGAATTCGGCGGTCTTCTCGGCCATGCGCCCGTGATGCCGGTCAACGGTTTCGGCTGCGGCCGCTTCGTGAACCGCGGAGGCAGGATTCCCGCCCCTGTCCACGCGTTTAAGAACTGATGAAGATCTGTACCGTCATAGCGGAATTTGATCCGTTTCATCTCGGGCACGCCTTTCTCTTCCGGAAGGCCAGGGAGGCCGGAGCGGACAGGATCATCTGTCTGATGAGCGGAAATTATGTGCAGCGCGGGGCGCCCGCCATCGCGGACAGACAGGTGAGAACGGAGATGGCCCTGCTGGGCGGGGCCGATCTGGTGCTCGCCTATCCGGCCAGGTTTTCGTGTTCATCCGCGGAATCCTTTGCCTCCCATGCGGTCGCAATCCTGGACAGGCTTCATGCCGCTGATTTTCTCGCGTTCGGCAGCGAGGAGGGGGATCTCGGACGCCTAACGGACTGCGCAGAAGCGCTGCTTGAGGAATCGCCCGCTTTCCGGGCATCCCTTAAAGCGGGGCTGAAGCGGGGGCTGTCATATCCGGCGGCCAGGGCCGGGGCGCTCCCGGAGTTTGAAACACTGCTGGCGGAGCCCAACAACATTCTCGCGGTGGAATATATCAAAGCGATCCTGAAAACGGGGTCGACGCTTGAGCCCGTGACGTTCAGACGTGAGGGCGCGGGCTTCCATGACCTGGGCACCGGCGGCGTCTTTGCTTCCGCTTCCGGGATCCGGGCCGTCCTCGCGGCGGGCGGAGAGGATGCGGAACAGCAGATCCGGCGGGCGGCCGGAGACGAGGTCTGCGACCTCCTCATGAGAGAGCGCGGGCGGTATATCGGACCGGATCATTTTTCGATTCTTCTGGCGGACCGCCTGTTCCGCGCAGAGGATCCGCGGGATCTGACCCGCTATCTGGAGGTGTCTCCGGAACTCGCGGCGGGCATCTTCGGAAAACGGAACCATTTCACGACGCTTACGGAAATGGCAGGACTGTGCGCGGCCCGTTCCGTGCCGCGATCCCGCGTGATGAGGGCCCTGCTTCACATCGCGCTGGGACTCGAAGAAAATCCGGCGGCGGAAGAGGGACTTTATGCACATGTTCTGGGGTTCCGGCGGGAATCGGCTGAGTTGTGCGGCAGGCTGCGCTCACAGGCTGAGATACCGGTTATCATGAATGCTCCGCGCTACAGGGAGTATCCGGATCCCGCTTTCCGGCAGCTGTTCGAAGAGGAAATCCGTCTGTCCAATCTGTATCATTATGTCAGGTCCTCCGAAGGAGGTTCTCCCTTCCGCAACGAACTGACAAAGCCCCTCGTGATTGTATAAAAAGGCTTTTATCTGAGGTGGGAACGCGATATAATAATGGTTGAGTGTGCTGAACTACTGTATACACGGCTTTAAAGTGATCAAAAACGGGATCATCTGATGAGCACGGACAACGCGAAAGGAGTAAGTATCGGTTATGGGTTTTATTGATGAAATCAAGGCAAAGGCAAAAGCCGACAAGAAAACAATCGTTCTTCCGGAATCGATGGACAAACGCACATTTGACGCAGCCGAAAAGATTCTGAAGGAGGGAATTGCCAATATCGTGATTATCGGCACCCCGGAGGAAATCGAAAAGAACGGAGCCGGCTATGATCTGACCGGTGCCATCCTGGTCGACCCCTACCATGATCCCAACCGCCAGAAATATATCGACAAGTTCGTCGAGCTGCGCGCCAAGAAGGGCGTGACTCCGGAACAGGCAGAGGAACAGATGGTGAAGGACTATATGTACTATGCCTGCCTGATGTGCAAGTGCGGGGATGCGGACGGAGTCGTCTCCGGCGCCTGCCATTCCACCGGCAACACGATTCGTCCGGCGCTCCAGCTTCTGAAGACAAAACCGGGCATCCACAGCGTTTCCGGCTTCTTCCTTATGGAAGTCCCGGACTGCGACATGGGGGAAAACGGACGCTTCATCTTTGCGGACTGCGCCGTCAATGTCGATTTTGATTCCGAGAAGCTGGCCGAGATCGCAACGCTCTCCGCGGAATCCTTCCGCAGCTTCGTCGGAGCGGAGCCGAAGGTCGCGATGCTTTCTTATTCCACCATGGGCAGCGCAAAGCATGACGACGTGACCAAGGTCGCCGATGCCGTCAAACTCGTGAAGGAACAGCATCCGGAGATCCAGATCGACGGAGAGCTTCAGCTTGACGCGGCTTTGGTTCCGTCCGTGGCTGAACTGAAAGCTCCGGGCAGCACGGTTGCCGGACATGCGAACACGCTTGTGTTCCCCAGCCTGGAAGCCGGAAATATCGGATATAAGCTCGTTCAGAGACTGGCCAAGGCCAACGCTTACGGCCCGGTGCTGCAGGGTCTGGCCATGCCTGTCAATGATCTGTCCCGCGGATGCTATGCCGATGATATCGTCGGTGTTGTCGCCATGACGGCAGTCCAGGCGCAGCAGGCCGAATAAGGGAACAGATTATCATACGCAAAAGAAACGCAATCACAAGGAGATTAAAAATGAAAGTACTGGTTATTAACGCCGGCAGTTCTTCCCTGAAGTATCAGCTGATCGACATGGATGACGAATCCGTCAAGGCCAAGGGCCTCTGCGAGCGCATCGGCATCGCCGGCTCCAAACTGACCCACAAGGTTCCGGGAAAAGATGATTTCGTGATCGAAGAGGATATGCCGACTCATCAGACAGCAATCGAGCTGGTCCTGAAGGCACTTGTAGATCCGGATCACGGCGTTGTTTCCTCCGTCGATGAGATCGATGCAGTCGGCCACCGCGTCCTGCACGGCGGTTCCGTCTACACGGAATCCATTAAGATCGACGACGATGTCAAGAAAGTCATCCGCGAATGCTTTGACTTGGGACCGCTCCACAATCCGGCCAATCTCATGGGCATCGAAGCCTGCGAAGCAGCTATGCCGGGCAAATCCAACGTCGCCGTATTCGATACCGCTTTCGGCATGAGCCTTGAGCCGTATGCATACAGATACGCGATCCCGGAAGAGTACTATGAGAAGTACAAGATCCGCCGCTACGGCTTCCACGGCACAAGCCATATGTTCGTCAGCGCGGAGACCATCCGCTATGCGGAGCTTCCGGAAGGCCATCAGCGCGTCATCGTCTGCCACCTCGGCAACGGTTCCTCCATCTCCGCCAGCATCGGCGGCAAGGCAGTGGATACGTCCATGGGCCTGACCCCTCTTGAAGGACTGGTCATGGGAACGAGATCCGGCGACCTTGATCCCGCTGTCGTCCAGTTTATCTGCGACCACGAGAACATCTCCGTCGACGACATGCTGACGATCCTGAACAAGAAATCCGGCGTTCTGGCGCTGTCCGGCGGACTGTCCAGCGATTTCCGCGATCTGTCACAGGCTGCGGAAGAGGGCAATGAGAAGGCGAAACTCGCACTGGATGCATTCCGTCATAAAGTCGTCAAGACCATCGGCGGCTACCTCGGCGTGATGAACGGCGCGGACGCGATCGCATTCACCGGAGGCATCGGCGAGAACGACGTGGAGATGCGCGCATCCATCATGAAGCACTTTGAATTCGCCGGCATTCACATTGATCCGGAGAAGAATAAGGTCCGCGGAAAGAGACAGGAGATCTCCACACCGGATTCGACAGTCCGCGTATTTGTGCTTCCCACGAACGAAGAACTTGCCATCGCAAGAGAGACGCTTCGTTTGTCCTGATTGCGAAGGAAAACAGTTGACAAATAGGAGACTGCGCCTGTATAATGACAGATGTGCGTTAAGGAGGTGTGAAAATGTCCATTTGTCCGAAGAATAAACATTGCTCTGCACGGCGTGACAAGACCAGGGCTCATTGGAAGATGAGCAATTCCACATTGGTCAAATGCCCGAAATGCGGATCATTAATGATGCCGCACAGAGTCTGCAAGGCCTGCGGAACTTACAATAAACGTGAGATAATCAAGCAGGATGACGACTAATTATTAATTTACAAAAACGCAAGCGAGAAGCTGCCGCCAGTGATTCAATGGGCGGCAGCTTTATTCGTAACTGCCATAAGTGAAAGGAGACGGGTATTATGGAGAGAATCAGAATTGCGATCGATGCAATGGGGGGCGATCTTGCTCCCGCGGCTCCCGTGGAAGCGGCCGCCGAAGCCATCAGGCAGAACGACGGAATCGAACTGATCCTTCTCGGAGATGAGCAGGCCATCAGATCAGAGCTCGACAGAATCGGCTTCTCCGACAGCCGTCTCTCTGTCGTGCACTGTACCGAGCGCATTGAAATGGCGGAGCCGCCTGTGGCCGCCATTCAGAAGAAGAAAGATTCCTCTCTGGTCAGAGGCATGATGATGGTCAGAAAAGGCGAGGCGGATGCCGTGATCTCCGCGGGCAGTACGGGGGCGGTCCTTGTGGGCGGCCAGGTACTGGTCGGGAGGATCCGCGGAGTCGAGAGACCTCCCTTAGGCGCCCTCATGCCCACGGAAAAGGGCATGTCCCTTCTGATTGACTGCGGCGCAAACGTGGATGCCCGTCCGACCTGGCTTCTGCAGTTCGCCGAGATGGGCTCCATTTATATGGAATCGGCACTGAATATTCCCAATCCGACCGTGGGGATTCTCAATATCGGCGCAGAAGAGGAAAAGGGAAATTCTCTTGTCAAAGAGACGATCCCTCTCCTCAAAGAATGCAGCAGCATCAATTTCATCGGTTCTGTCGAGGCGAGGGATATCCCCTCGGGAGCGGCGGACGTGATCGTGACGGATGCATTCAGCGGCAACCTGATCATGAAAATGTATGAGGGAACGGCCACGACGATCTACCGGATCGCCAAGAAGGGACTGATGAGCACGCTTCCCGGCATGATCGGCGGTCTTCTGATTAAAGGCACACTGAAGAAAACGCTTCTCAAGCGCTTTGATGCGGCCAAATACGGCGGCGCCCCGCTGCTCGGTCTGAAGGGACTGGTCGTCAAGGCGCACGGCAGCTCCGGAGCGGTTGAGTTCCGGGTCGCGATCGAGCAGTGCACCCAGTTTTACAGGGAAAATGTAAACGAGAAGATCCGGGAACGGATGGAGGCCCAGGCCTCTGCCATCCGGGAAATGAAAAAGCGCTGAAAGCGGGACGGTATTATATGGAAGCGGAAATTGTGAGACAGATTACGGCCGGAGTCCTCGGGCTGGATCCCAGGTCAGTCCGCATGAGTTCGGAGCTGGTCAGGGATCTCGGCGCGAATTCTCTCGATCTGTTCGAAATTGCCGTCCTGCTGGAAGAGAAGTTTCTGGTAAGGATCGACAGGAAGCGCATGCAGGCGGCGGTCACAGCCGGGGACATAACGGAGATCCTGACGGATGCGCAGAACGGATCAGGCGCGGGAATACATGCTGACCGGAGGAAGAGACATTGAGTCGGAAACTGGAAGAACTGGAAGACATCATCGGCTATCAATTCAGCGACAGGTCGCTGCTGGAAGCGGCGGTCACGCATACGTCTTTTGCCAATGAGCACCGCAGACAGAAGATTGTTCATAACGAGAGGCTTGAATACCTGGGGGATGCCATCCTTGATTTTGTGGCAGCCGATTATCTCTATCACCGCTTTCCCGATAAAAAGGAGGGAGAGCTCAGCAAGCTCCGCGCCAGTATGGTGAGCGAGAGCCCGCTGGCCAAATGTGCCAGGGACCTCACCCTGCCGGATTTTCTCCGGCTCGGCAAAGGCGAGGAACAGATGGGGGGAAGAAGCAGGGATTCCATCATCTCCGACGCCGTCGAAGCCCTGATCGGTGCTGTCTATCTCGACGGGGGATTTGATGAAGCAAAGCGGCTGGTTCTCACGCATGTTCTGCTGGATCTGCAGGATGAGGACCTTTTTACGGATCTGCGCACGCCGCTGCAGGAGTTATTCCAGGACAGGCAGAAGCAGATTGTTTATAAAGTGGTCCGTGAATCCGGACCGCCGCACGACAGACTTTTTGAAACGGAAGCGTACGTGGACGGCGCCCTGATCGGAAGAGGGTGCGGCAAGAGCAAAAAGGCCGCTGCCCAGAGCGCGGCGCGCGATGCGCTGGAGAAACTGCATGTATCTGAAATCAATTGAAGTCCAGGGTTTTAAATCCTTTGCCAATAAACTGAAATTCGAATTTCCGGAAGGAATCACCGGCATCGTGGGACCGAACGGGAGCGGAAAGTCAAACGTTGCGGATGCGGTGAGATGGGTGCTCGGAGAACAGAGCGCAAAGCAGCTCCGGAGCGGCAACATGCAGGACGTGATTTTTGCCGGCACAGAAACCAGAAAAGCCCAGAGCTTTGCCTCGGTTGCCATCACGTTTGACAATTCCGACCATATGCTGGACGTCGATTACGAAGAAGTGACGGTGACCCGCAGGCTCTACCGCTCCGGCGAGAGCGAGTATCTCCTGAATCAGTCCAATGTCAGACTCAAGGATATCAATGAGATCTTTTATGACACCGGAATCGGGCAGGAAGGGTATTCCATCATCGGGCAGGGCCAGATCGACCGGATCCTCTCCGGAAAAGCGGAGGAGAGACGAGAACTTTTCGATGAAGCGGCCGGCATCGTAAAATTCAAAAAGAGAAAGAAGATGACCCTGAAGAGACTGGAGGAAGAACACCAGAATCTGCTCAGGGTCAGTGATATCCTCAAGGAACTGACCTCGCGGATCGGCCCCTTAAAGAAGCAGTCCGAGACGGCCAGAATCTATCTGGATCTGCGGGACTCTCTCCGAGAACTCGAAATCATGAACTTCGTGATGGAAGAGGAACGGACCGGTCAGATGATGAAAGAAGTCTCGGACCGGATCGATATCGTCGAAAACGAGATGGCCGAGACTCGCGTGCAGTTTGACCGCACAAAGACGGAGTACGACAGGCTCGAACAGCAGATGGAAGAGCTGTCGGCGCGGATCTCTGAACTGAATGATAAAAATTCGAATATAGCGGTCATCCGGCAGCAGCTGATCGGCCAGACCGAACTACTGAAGGAACAGATCAGGGCGGCCGAAGAGGCGAAAAGCAGGTATACGGAGCGTTCCGCCCAGATCAGGACCGAGATAAAGGAACTGGAGGACGAACTGGAAGCGCTCCTTGCCCAGGAAGCCGGATCCGCACAGGCGGAACAGGAGATCCTGGAGAAGGAACGGCAGCTCTCCGAACAGCTGAAAACGCTGGACGCCTCCATCAGCGAAACCGTGGCCGGCATCGAGAGCAAGAAGAACGAAGTGATTTCCATGCTGGAGAGCCGGGCTTCGGTCAAGGGAAAAATCCAGCGGTACGGTACCATGCTCGAGCAGCTGTCGATCCGGCGTTCCGAAATCAGCGGGCGGCTTCTTGTCCTCCGTGAGGACGAGGAACGCTACAGGAAGGAAAGCAGCGCCCATGATGAAGAACTGAAAACGCTGCAAAGCGGGATTGAATCCTGCCGCGCCCAAGAGGAGAAGGAAGAGGCAGTTCTCCAGGAACTGCACGACAGCCTTTCCCGGACCAACCATTCGCTGGACGAAGCATCGACGGCATTTCACAGGGACAGTTCCAGACTGGAATCTCTCCGCGCCATGGCCGAAAACTATGACGGCTACGGAAACGGCATCAGAAAGGTCATGGAACAGAAGAAGCGGAATCCGGGCATACGCGGCGTTGTGGCGGATCTTCTGAGCGTGCCCGGAAAGTATGAAACCGCCATCGAGACGGCTCTGGGCGGCAGCATCAGAAATATCGTCACGGATAATGACGTGACGGCGAAGTACCTGATCGAATTTCTGAAATCAAATAAATTCGGGAGAGCCACCTTCCTTCCGCTGACCAGCATCCGTCCCAGGGAACTGTCCAACAGGGCCGTCCTGAAGGAGGAGGGCGTCATCGGGGTTGCGTCTTCTCTTGTCTCCTGCGATGACGAATACCGGAACTTAAACGAATTTCTGCTGGGCAGAACGATCGTCGTGGATCATATTGACCACGCGCTCCTGATCGGCAGAAAGTACCGCCACAGTGTATATATGGTGACGCTGCAGGGCGAGTCCTTTTCGCCGGGCGGATCGATCACCGGCGGCGCCTTCAGAAATCAGGATAATCTGCTCGGCAGAAAGCGTGAAATCGAGGAACTGAAGGTCCGCACCGTCTCGCTCAAAAAAGAGACGGAGGATCTGCAGAACCAGATCGATTCTCTCCGCGGGGAGCGGAATGCGGCCCGCGCAAGGCTTAGTGAGGCGCATGAGAAGAGGCAGAAGTTCCTGCTTCGCCTGAATACCGTTCAGATGGGCAGGAAGCAGGCGGAGGAGCAGCTGGAAGTCAGCAGGCTGACAAGCGGCGGCCTTGAGAAAGAACTCGCCGACATCGACCGCCAGATCGCGGAAGTAAAGGACAAGAATACGGGCATCCAGCAGTCCCTGGCTCATTCAGAAGAGCAGGAATCGCTGGCCAATGAGAGCGCGGAAAGCCTGCGCGAAACGGAACAGACGCTCAGAGCCGACCGCCAGAAATGTGCGGATGAGCTGGAAGCTGTCCGCGTCGAGCACGCGCAGATGACGGAACAGAACCGGTATCGCCGGGAAACCCGCCTCAGACTGAGCGCCAGAAAAGAAGATCTGGCCGCGGAAGCGGAACAGCTCGCGGATGTCCTGAACAGCTCCGCGGCTGACATGCAGAACCGGCAGAATCAGATCCTGGAAGTGGAAGAGGCCATCAAAAGAGGCGAACAGGAGGCGGAGGAAGTCACGAAAGCCCGCGGGGAAGCGGAGACAGAGCGGCAGAACCTCTCGGATACCCACAGGGACTTCTTCTCGAAGAGAGACGCTCTCTCGGAACATATGAGCCGACTGGACAGAGAGTATTTCCGCCTGACTTCCCAGCGTGAAAAGACGGAGACGGAACGGGAAGAGCGCTGTGCGTATATGAGAGAGGAATATAATCTGACGCCCAGCGAAATGCGCGCCTATCCGCTGAAAGAAAGAATTGACGACAGGGCTTCCGTCCGGAAGGAAATCAGATCCGTCAGGGAGAACATCCGGAATCTGGGAAGCGTCAATGTCAATGCGATTGACGAATATAAGGAACTGTCCGAGCGGTACGAGTTCCTGAGCGCCCAGCATGAGGACCTCATTAAATCAGAAGAAACGCTGAGCGGCATCATTGCGGAGCTGGACGAGGGGATGCGGAAGCAGTTCACGGAAAAGCTCGCGGATATCAGGACCGAGTTCGACAAGGCATTTAAGGAACTGTTCGGCGGCGGCCGCGGGGCGATCGAGATTGATCCCGACGCGGATATTCTGGAAGCCGGCATCAGCATTATCGCCCACCCGCCCGGCAAGAAGCTCCAGAATATGCTGCAGCTGTCAGGCGGCGAGCGAGCGCTGACCGCGATCGCGCTTCTGTTTGCCATACAGAATCTGAAGCCATCTCCTTTCTGCCTGCTCGATGAGATCGAGGCGGCGCTTGACGAGGGGAATGTCGTGCGGTTCGCCGGCTACCTGCACAAGTTGACAAAGAATACGCAGTTTATTATTATTACGCACAGACGCGGTACCATGACGGCCGCGGACAGACTGTACGGCATCACCATGCAGGAGAAAGGGGTTTCGACCCTGGTTTCCGTTAATCTGATCGAAGATAAACTGAGCAAATAATATGCGGAGGAACATACATGGGGTTTTTTGACCGCCTGAAAAAGAGCCTGAAGAAGA
>CACXFM010000004.1 GCA_902766955.1 uncultured Lachnospiraceae bacterium
GACACATAGCCTGTTCCTCCTCCCAGGAAAAAGGTCGTTGAGTTTCCTTTTGTCTTGGGAGCCTTGTCGAACTTGTTCGCAAAGGTAGTCAGATAATTGGTGTTGAAAATCTTGATTGCATTTAAAATATCCGCAGTAGTGTATTTACAGATTCTTGTATCGATAGATATAGGTATGCGTATAATTACACCGGGTTTAATGGCTTCGCGTAAAACATTCAGAGGTTTCTCGTCTCCGAATGTATTCATGTCGATTTTCTGGCAGACGCACATGTCGTCCCAGGACAGTTCTTCGCTGTCTCCAACCAGAAGTCCTCGCAAAGTATCGTTCTTCTGGTTTCTGAGATTCTTAGAAGGAGATTCGTTTTTTACTGAATCGAAGAGTTCCTTGTGCATTGATGCTACGTCTATATCTGCATCTTCATTTTTCAAAAATCTGTCTCTGCGCTGAGGGCGCTTTTCGCTTTCCTGCACCTGTTCCCGTATTCTGTAGGCCATTTCTTCTGCCTGATCCCTATTTTCCAGGTAGTATTGCGTCTCCAGAATGGTGCGAAGCATACCCTTAAATCCAGAGCCGGGTATATATGGCATACCTCGCTCATTTCTCACAAAAAGATTAATATCTTTGATACTGTGGAAATTCATATCAGGATCTGCAACACTGACGATCTCCCTGGACCATGTGCTGTATTCACTTGCCGGAATATGGTTATTGCGCACAAAGCCCAGCAGGTCACGGCCTGTTTCCCACTGCTCTTCTTTCTCTGTCGCAAGCAGATATTTTTCGAAGCTGTCCATGAGGCCAAGTCTGCTGATCTTCTCAAAGACCATGTCCATCTGAAGGATCTCTACTTTGCCTGTTTTCGCGTCATACAGGTATTCCTTTTTTCCGGCAGTTCGTCCGCACCCGATATATACAGGGGCAAGCGTCTTGAACTCTATGAAGCCCTTTTTAATAAAATCACCCATATGTGGTTTCCTCTCAATCAAATGGTTCCCGCCAGCGAGACCGTAATTACGGTAAATGGAAGCTGCGCGGGTTCCTGTCTCTTAAACAATGCCCATCAGCATAGGTTTTCCGTAGCGATAAACCGGATGTCTTCCGCCGTCGCTGACATCAAAGATTGCGCCTTCAAATCTTCTGTTAAACACTGATCCGGCAGCCAGCATGTATATGTCTTTCTTTTTCCGCAAAGTATCTGCATAGGCAGTGGAACTCACCCAGCCACTTCTCTTGACTGTCAGATAGTCTGCACCGCTGATCACCTCATCCATTTCATTGTCAGCCGGCAGGCAGACTGAGAGGGACATGTATTTCTCCGCCTGATGTGCCTGCAGCTTTCCTGTGATGGAATCCTCTCCGGATACTGTCAATTCAAATCTCCCATATCCGGAAGACCGTTCACCACCGATTCCCGAATAGGACAAGGTCTCCAGAAGCTCTGAAATGAGGTCATAGGTTTCCTCATTTTCGTAACCCACACACACATAGAGGCCGCTTTGGCTCCGGTACCTTCTGACCGCAACCGCATACGGGCGTGTAATCTCGTCCTCAGGCACTGTCACTTTTTCATACATATTAGAAAGGCTGAAATTGTCATGGAAGGATTTTGCTTCCGCAGCAATATCCAGTTCCCCTCGCAAATAGGTATCCATCTTTTCGACCGGGATAAAACGGAGCTTTTTCAAAGCCTTTTTAATCGTAGAATCTCCTTCCTCTCTGCCCTGTACCTCCATGACCGGCTTGGGAACATAAAAGGTTTTTCTGATAAAAGGGAGTCCATCTGAAATCAGGAGTTTTCCGGAAAAAGCACTGTCAACAAGCTTCTCCAAAAGGCAGCTGTCCTGCGCGGCGGCTTCTGAGCACAGGGCAGCAAAGATGGTATCTGCCATCAATGTGTCCGCTGATGTGGTCAGTCCTCCCTCTCCAAAATGAACTGCGCTTATAAAATTCAGCTTGAAGATTTTGTATTTCATGCGATACCTTCCCTCAAAACAGCCGCACATTTATCCAACAGTTCCTGATTGCACTCGCCTGTGACACAGTTCACTTCCAGGTCAGAGAATTGTATCCTCCCGTATCCACGGGATCCATGTCCTCCGAGGTAGTCGTAGGTCAGAAGCTTCATCCCTTCACCAATCGTTGTGAAATCCTCCAGCATTTCGGATTCTTCGACCACGTTGTAGATCAGATTAAGTTTAAAGACAGAACCGGCAACAGATCGCTCAATCTGTCTGGGATTCGCAACTGCCGTAAGACGATGAATCGTATTCTCAAATTTTACCTCTGTGGTGGGAACTCCTATCTCACTCAGTTCCTTTTTGTTTGTAAGGAACATATCGGAAAACTGGAGCCTTGCAGGGAAAGCCATCTGTTTACCATCCTTTGAAGTTTTTCCGTCCTGCATATATCCGAACAGGCGGCGTACCCTTGGGTCATCATCATTGTGCTTTGGCAGTTTTGCAATGTCCGCATACTGCCTGGCCAGCAGGGAACGCATCTTTCCTTTGAGACTGGATCCGGGGATCATCGGCTCATCCGTCTGTATATCCCGCACGACCGGTGAGTCAATCGCTCCGATGGCAGAAAAACCGGATGCACCTCCAATATGCATACCTGTCTTTGATGTTATCTTCCCGGAAATCATGATTTTAGCCAGCATTGTAATACCTCCGCAGTATTCTGAAACTGTATATTAAGGTTGATACTATTTCATTTTTTCGATCTGTGATCTCTTCTTTATTCTTTTCCACCGTAGTACCGGTGGAATGCAACAAGCGCTTCCATATACCGGCAGAAAAGAAGAAAACGTTCTTTGTCATCCCCAATATCTTTTATATGAGCAAAGATATCAGCTTCTTCAACAAAATCCTTTACCTCACTGTTACGTCCTCTGGAACTCTCACGTCCTGCCTCGTATGCGAAGTGCAGCCGGATATACTGGATACGTCCTTGATCCTCTTTACTGAGTTTGTCTGCACGTTCTCTGCGGACTTCATCATACAGTGAAGAAATCATGGATAGAAGGTTCCTGATCTTGGATGTTGAGAGGAGACGACCGCGGTCTGCCAGCTCTTTTATTACACCCTCTGCAGTATCCACGTATGTGTCAGGATCCAGCGGAACATGCGGTTTTGAAACTGCCGCACTAAAACTCCCCTGTCTTCCGTAACCTCTTCCGCCGCCGCTATTGCTTTGCTGTGATCTGTTATCACGGGGATAACCGCCGCTATTACGATTTCCTGCATCATATCCTGCCATAATCATTCATCCTCCCCTCTGGTAAGGTATGCATAAATATATATTGCTGTGATAAACTGCTTTCTGTCTTTTTCATTCCGCTGCCACTGGTATAGCTTCTGCCGGAATTCTTTATAAAGTCTTCTGTAATCTTCTGCGCTTTCATCACCGCCCTTTTTAGGTGGTTCCAGGCGCGCAAGGAGGTAGGCAAGCCTCGCCAGGTTGATCTTGTCCTCTGACTCCCTGAAAAGTGTCAGGATACGATACAGAAAAGCTTTTCCCCTCTCTGACTCTTCTTTGGAGAATGAAAAAAATCTGTACAGCATCTGGAATTTTTCACCCAGGACTTGATCAATGAACTCATCCCAATGATAGGTGTGGTTCTTTTCCGAAAACAGGGTAACCGAGTTCTTCCCATCCAGTTCTTTAGAAGCAGTCTCGAGATCACCGCTCTGTGATGCAATATATGAGATGGGATACTTTTCGTAAAACATCCCGATTCCTGCTGAGATCTTCAATGTTCCAATGGAAAATGCTTCAAGGCTTCTGTGGAGATCAACCGCAAACTCGATAATATCCTTCCACGCTCCTACGATAAAGAGATCGTCACCACCGGCATATATGACAGTGGCGTTCCTGGGACCGGTTCCCTCCTCTTGCTGTCCGTTCTCGATACTGCTGACTGCACAGATGTCACTTCCACCTCCATCAAGTCTGTATCCGCCGTTACGGAGAAGGGCGTTGACGTGCCATTTAAAGAACATGGACAGTGTCCTGGAAAATGTCGCTGCCCTGGAGAGCGTCTGGTATTTCCGGGGGAATCCGGAAACAAATGCTGCGCCCAGATTGTCCACATCTGCCCGGATCACACCAAGTCTTGAAATGCCTTTTCCCTTAGTTACCAATTCTTCCAACGTACGTGCGCTGCTGTAATCCGCCACCCAGAGATTGGTAGCATATTCATGTCCTGTATAAAATTCATTCTTCGAATACGCGCAGATGAAGTGATCGTCCTCCGCGATCATTCCTCGAACCTTCTGCAAATCTGCCGCTTCAAGATACTCTCCTTCATAAACCGGCATCTGTGCATCATTGCCCTGCATTCCGCGAATCACGAAGAATTTCATTTGGGGATCCATGATCTTTGAGGAAAGGCTTGTCAATCCGCTGCAAATACTGCACAAATCCTCTCCAGTCAGCATGTCAGAACGGTGACATATCCTGCACTCCCGTTCTCCGTCCCGTATCCTGCCCCGATTGAGCATCCTGATCTGTTCTGCCGAGTAACGATGTGCTTTGGACTGTGAAACCTTTCGTGAAACCGTACGGAACAGTTCTCCGTAACTGCCTTCGGGAACATTCTCGAGTTCCCTTGCGCTGCATGCCGTCCCGCCCGTACCAAGGAATAAATCAATCCCGAATGTCTTCTGCAGCCATGCATTCGTGCTCTGCGAAAACGTCTCTGCAGCCGCCCTGCTCTGTTCCGTATTAGGCAGAAGCAGATAGGCATGCCCGCCGCCGGAATAAATGAGATTCGCCCTGGACAGTCCTTCTTTGCCAAGAAGTGTATCAACGAAATTCTCCATCATGATCTCGAGATAAAAGCTTCTTGCACGAAGATTTTTGAGAACATCATCCGTACCGAACTGCCTGTAAATGAAAGCCTGAATTCCGGATATATCCATGGAATAAAGGTAGAAGACTTTCTTCTCATAGAATGCATTCGCTCCGGAGAAAAGCTCACGCCTGTAATCTGTGACACCTTCCGCACGAAGCCAGACAAGAATACAATTTGCCAGAGCTGCGGTCAGTTTCATATGATCGTAGAGTGACACATCCGTCTGCTGAGACCGGTCTGTTGATGATGGAATATAGGTAAGATACGCCTCCAGGGCACTGAGGAGAGAATTCAGATACTCCACATTGATTCTGCTCTCATCCGTAATCCCTTTCAAAGCATCTGTAATCTCCCTCTCAATTTTTCCATAAAAGGTACTATCGAACACAATCGGATTCCCGGTCGGGTAGTTGATTCGCCCGCCCTTGTCCATAGTTGATGGAGAATAGTGCTTCCTGCTGTCATTCCCATTCAGGATATTAAAAATGCTCTCAAGCGGGACAGTTTTATCAAAACCTGCTGTATCTTTCTCAGCTTTTTCGCGCCTGTCCGCAGCAGAAGCAATGTTGTCCGCCATATACGTGATATATGCCGGAGAATCTGCGCTGATACTGCTTCCCTTAATCATATCCGCATGATGATACAAAACCTGATCCAGGATTTCTTTATCCCTGATCCCGATTATCTCCTTCAAGAAGTCATACCCGCTCCTACTGTGGTTTCTACCATCAGAAGAACGAAACAGGACTTTCCCGATATCATGCAGCATCGCTCCAATCGCGACTTTGCACTGTAAATCATCCATGTGACGGATCCTCCTTTCCGAATCTTTTATTAATACTGTTCCCTTGATCAAAACTACTCAACCGGGATTTGCAGGTCCTGATCATCCCGGTTTATATATTAAACCTGTCTACTGTATGAACTGTCTGCAGAAATCTGCTTCCTGCTTCGGTATTCTTCGATAGAAACAGCTCCCATACCAATCCCGGTTTTGATTCCAACTCCGGAATATTCTCCAAACTTCGCCAGCATCCATGCGACATTGGCCATCTGCTGCGGTCCATTCACATGGATTTTGAAATCTCCGATAAATGACGGAATCCTTACTCCTTCCAATGAAAATCGGACGCTCCTCAGGCGATAATCTATAATCTCCGTCAATGTTTCAAATTCCTGCAGAAGTTCATCTGTGAAGATTGAACTATCAGGTGAGCACGCATCGAAACGCATCATGAGGCTCTGGAAAACCAGTCTGGCAGATGGAAAAATACAATATCTTCCGCTCTGCTTAAAAGCCATCGGTGTGCGAATTCTGATTGGAAGATCTCTGTCACACTCTCCCAGATAGTATTCCTCGATCAATTGCTCATAGGAGACTCTGCGGATGGCTTTCTCTTCAATCCGAAGTAATTCCTGACGGTGTGTCAGATTGATTACAGAAAAGTCCATATCCAGCAGCGGAGAGATGACTTCATCTTCCGCCTCTTTTGAAAGTGCCTGTACATGCCACAGGATCACTCCATCCTTCTCTTGTACATATTGGCTGTAAGGATGGATTCCACTCTCATGCAGGCGCGCCACATATACGGGATCTATCTTTTCCATCATAACACCCTGCAGCATGGACGCCATATATGGACCATGACGCTTATCCTTATCCCCTGTCAATTTCATTATCAGCGATGTAGGCATTCTCTTTCTCCTTTTTCATATGATGCTGTTTTGTAAGCTCTGCAGGTTTTCTACAATACCCATTATACTGTTCACATGTCACATATTCTATGAATAGCCGCCAATTATTTTAATTCCTATTTCAAGCAAAATACTGTATAATTACTCCATATTCAATTCCTGTTTAGGGAATCTGTGTTGTCCGTAGTCCCGTCTTCGCCCTTGAAGAAAGGTCATTTCATGAATACAGAACAAAAGCAGAGTATCAATCTTAGCCATTACGCAATCTCCATCCTTCATGAAGACATGGAAATGTTCGCTCCCGGTCAGACATTCACCGGTTTTCTAAATGACATTATTGAGCGGTACTGCGACCGGGCAGACGCATCTATTTACTCGGCAATCGAAAAACAGCGCACCCGTCTCAGACTGGCTCTCGATCACGATCCTCTTCTCTCCGGAAATCTAAAAAAAGATCAGCTGGAACATATTGTCCGTCTTCTCGATTCAGAAACTGAATCACGGCTTCTGAATAAAGCCAGGCTCTATGACAGCGGCAAATCTTTCACATTTCGTCTCAACAACAGAAACTGCCAGCACTTCTCCCTGGACAGCGAACTGGCATGGCCGGACACAGCGTATTATGGCGGCTACTACTCCAGATATCTTAAAGCCGTTATAGAGGAGTACTGTGAACTGCCTCGCTTTAACCGCGAAGAAATCTATTTTCAAGAGCATTTGGAAACGATCCAACATGCCATTGATGCAGCGAAGCTTCTCCGCGTGGAAATGGAAAGTCCGTTTTCCAACTCCGGAAAAGAAACATGGGATGTCCGGCCCTTTGCTCTTATGCCGGATGCATCCCATCTGTATCACTACCTGATTGGAAAGTCTGTCCGTGCAGGCGGTCTGCGCCGCGATGAGAGAATTGCCTCAATTCGTCTTTCCCGTATCCGAAGACTCGAGTTACTCAGCAAAAAGACCAGCCGAAGCGGTATGCTGTCTGCAAGCGAAAAGAAAGAGATTCGCCAGAAGATCCGGTCCAATACTGTATATTTTCTGATTGGAGATGAATGCGAGATCATTATCCGCTTTACAGATGCCGGCATACAAATGTATAAGAATACTCTCTTCCTACGGCCATCTCTTCACCATGTAGACAATGAGGGCTGCTATCATTTCCTGTGCACACAGATGCAGGCACTTCGGTATTTCATTCCATTTGGAGCTGAGGCGGAAATCCTTTCTCCTCAGGAACTCAGAAAAACGTTTGCAGAGAAATACAGGGATGCTGCAAAAAAATATACAGATTATCCTTTTTAAAAATCCTGTTTGTAGTATTGTTCATATCATTATCCCAGGAAAAGCCTTCCAGTATTATTTGATTATCCATTCTGATTTCCTTTTTCCAGGAGTCGGTGAAGGAGAACGTTCCTAAAGACGTTTGCCCATCCCGGGTCATACCTGTGCTTTTCGATGGTCATCTCTTTGAAGCTTGTACTGCCATTCTGTGAATGTAAAGATGTAGGGCCTCATAGAAGTGATGCAGGCATTACTTCGTTTTTATTATTGGATTTGTATTTAATCTTTTTATAGTTCTGACCGTCAGCGGCTCTCTCAGGTTTAAAGATCACACCTGCGTTATAAAGTGCTTGTAGAATCTCTTTGTTTTCATTTGATACCCGTACTTTTTTCTTACCTCCGTTAATATTATCTGCAATTTTGTCTGCCCCAAGATTAAAGGGGTCTACCCCAATATTGGTCTTTGTAATACCCATACTTTCAACACCGATCAAGCTTTCTTTTCTTTGTAAAAGGGACTTAGATTGATAAATAGTTCTTTCAGCTTGTTTGCGTCATCGCAGTTCTTAAACAGGTATTCCAACAGTTCCTCCTGCCTGGCCTGTCCTAACGTCAGCCGGTAAAGCGACAAGATCTTGATCAGCCGTTCGTAAGCGAGGCCGTCTCTGCTGAACGGA
>CACXFM010000005.1 GCA_902766955.1 uncultured Lachnospiraceae bacterium
GAATATTCTGTCACAGAATATCGATCATTAAATCTCCGGCCGAGATAATCTGACCATAAGCATGCCCCCGCGACATTGAAGTGAATATAGTCACTCTGCATCCACTCACGGAATCCGATCTCCTCTGCAACTGCATTAAAGTCAAGATACTCTATCCCGTCTTTTTCCGATATCGCCCTCAGCTGCTCTCTTTTGGACAGTTTCGGTTCCAGATAGCCCGTCATCAGGACAAGCTCTGTTCCATATTTTTCACATGCTTCTTTTATCAGGAGAAGCTCCCGTTCATTCTCCTTACTGATCCTCTGATTCGTTTCGATCTCTCCATTCACTGCATGGAGATCCGTCAGCATCACATTCCCATTCATGCAGACCGAATCCCCGTATCCCCGGAAATTCGTCTCACTTAAGTCTTTCCACCGGAAATGGTTATTGTATAAGCTGAAACAGTATTCCTTGTAGTTGACGTCTTTATATCTTTCTCTGATCTCTTTTACCGCTTTCAGCTTGATTCCGGGCGAATGAATTGAGTCGAGCGCGTAATGAACGATTCCTTCCTCATTCTCATTCACCCTCTCCCTGATATCTTCCTCACTGTAAAAAAGGCCTCGCGTATCCACCACAACGGCCTTCGGCCGCTGATACTGCAAGACCTCTTCTATTACATATTTTGTCAGAAACAGCGGCTGCAGAGGCTCTCCTACAGAAACCGCTGCAATCCCGTACTTTTCATACAGTTCCTGGTTCGACACGTTAGCGATTACGATGCTCGTCCCCGCAAAGCAGATATCATATTGCCTCTTATACCGATGTACCAGGTCCATGCCTGTTTCTTCCGCCCAGAAGAGTGCATGCGGCCTGGAAAAAACACGGCTCAGACAGAACAGAACCCCTGAAAACAGAAGCACGAAAAGAACCGCTTTTACAAAGTGCTGAGCTTTTCTCATTGATCAGGCTCTCCATTGATCTGCATTGTCACGGTTCCCACGGGTTGTATTGTTTTCCTTCCAGAATGTCTGCAATCCGCTCACAGGCATGGCCGTCACCATATGGATTGCAGGCATGAGACATCTTATTATATTCCTCCTGATCCTCCAACAGTAAGCTGAAGGTCTGATAGATGGTCTCTTCGTCCGTCCCGACCAGCTTCAATGTCCCGGCTTCCACTCCTTCCGGACGCTCTGTTGTATCCCGCATCACCAGAACCGGCACTCCATAGCTCGGACATTCTTCCTGAATCCCGCCGGAATCTGTCAGGCAAAGATAGCTGCGCGCTTCAAAATTATGACAGTCGAATACCTCAATCGGTTCAATGATATGAATCCTGTCGCATCCCTCCAGCTCAGCCGCCGCGGCCTCTCTGACCGCCGGATTCATATGAATCGGGTATACCGCCTTACACTCCGGATGTTCATCCAGAACGCGACGAATCGCACGGAACATATGATGCATCGGCTCTCCCAGGTTCTCTCTGCGATGTGCCGTAATAAAGATCAGCCGGC
The DNA here is from genome assembly GCA_902766955.1 of uncultured Lachnospiraceae bacterium. GTDB lineage: Bacteria > Bacillota > Clostridia > Lachnospirales > Lachnospiraceae > Chordicoccus. The sequence goes on from CACXFM010000005.1 coordinate 1,500, forward strand.
TTTCTCCTACCCAATCCAGTTCAGGATGTGTATAGTTGTCCTTCACTGTGTGCTGCATCGCATCGATCACAGTGTTTCCTGTCACATAGATATTCTCGGGCTTTTTCCCTTCCTTCACCAGATTCTCTCTGCTTAACGGCGTCGGAGCAAAGTTGTACTGTGAGATGATGCTCACGCCCTGCCGGTTAAACTCCTCCGGATACGGACTGTATATATTATAGGTGCGCAGTCCGGCCTCTACATGCCCGACCGGAATCTGCAGATAGAAACAGGCCAGAGCAGTCACAAAGGTCGTGCTGGTATCGCCGTGAACAAGAACGACGTCCGGCTTCACCTCTTCCAGAATGCCTCTCATCCCGTTCAACACCCCTGTTGTGATGTCAAACAGGGTCTGCCGATCCTTCATAATGTTCAGGTCGTAATCCGGAACAACGCCGAAGGTGTCCAGCACCTGATCCAGCATCTGCCTGTGCTGCGCAGTCACGCAGACGAGGGTTTCAATCGTCGGGCGCTTCTTCAGCTCCAGAATTAACGGACACATCTTAATTGCTTCCGGTCTTGTTCCGAAGACCAACATCACTTTTCTTCTCATACGCTTTCTTATCCTGTTCAGATGTAATAATGATCCGCTTGGAATATCCCGTTCATCTTATCAAAAACAGCCGGAATCTTCAACAGTTGAGGCTTCTTCATGCAGTAATGCGCTTGCTGATCATTCTTTTATGAAAAACTTCC
>CACXFM010000006.1 GCA_902766955.1 uncultured Lachnospiraceae bacterium
GCTGCTTCTTCAACAGCCGATGCTGCTGCTTCTTCAACAGCTGATGCCGCCGCATCCGTCACTGCTTCTGCTTCGGATGTCGCTGCTGCAACTGCTTCTTCAACAGCCGATGCTGCCGCATCCGTCACTGTTTCTGCTTCGGATGTCGCTGCTGCCGCTGCTTCTTCAACAGCTGATGCTGCCGCATCCGTCACTGCTTCTGCTGCAGATGTCACTGCCGCAGCTGCTTCCGTCACCGCCTCTGCAGTCGATGCCGCCGCTTCCGCCGCCTCAGACGCTGCTGCAGCAGTCGTGGAAGCTGCAGCGGATGCCGTCGATGCTGCCGCGGATGCTGTCGACGCTGCCGTCGATGCTGCCGCACTCGCCGTCGACGCCGCCTGGCTCTCGGCCTTGCTGACAGTCGAAGAGGAAGAACCGCATCCGGCGAGTCCGATTACCAGAGCAGAAACCGCCATCATTGCTACCGCTTTTTTCATATTTCTTTCTCCTTATCAAAACAAACAAATATTGCTGCCGGTGGCTGTCCATAAACAGTCAGAACTATTATAAAAACTACCACGACACAACAAAAATCTCAAGTGCGAAAGCGCATTCGGGAAAAATATTACAGAATCTTTTCAGCTGCTTCCGCCTCTCCCTTTTCTCAGGCCCGAGAGGAAACTGACGATGATCGCCGCCCAGACCGCGGCCAGTGTGATCAGCAGCGCTTTTGATGCTGCGGGCAGCGGACCCAGCTCCCGCTTTCCGTCCCCGCCTTCTTCACTCTCTCCGCCGATCTGATCCAGATGGTACAGGGAAATCACTTTTTCCTTCAGCTTCGTGAAGTAAGCGTCGTCGGTTTTCTGTCTCCGCATGACGGACTTCGTCACGTCCTCGATCAGGTAGCCCGCTGCATCCCGGAGCGATGCGGACCCGTTAAAGACGGCCGTCGTAAAGGTGTCCTCCGTGTGCGCCATCAGAAGCTCCGCCGCCTCGATTTTCACGCGGTAGTGGTCCTTGTTGTCCTCACCTGCGCGGGACAGATAGTCCCTGTATTCCCCGGATTCCTGGGCCTTGCTCGTGACCGGCACATAGCCCTCCGTCCCGGAATACGCGATCTGCACTTCATTGGTCAGCAGATACTGCATAAACAGCCACGAGGCGAGCACCCGCTGCGGATCATCCTTCCGGAAGAGGCACAGCGACGGCCCCTGGGAAATCATGAGAGGATTGTCCGCATCATACTGGGGAACGGGTCTGACCGCCGTTTCAAACTTCACCAGCTTGTCTTCGCTGATGTCAATGAGCGGGGCTTCCGACCCCATCCATGTCGCCCCGGCGGTGGAGTCGACGGCAAAAATGCACTGGCCCGCATTCAGGAAGTTGGCCGGATAGCCAGACTTCTTAAATGTAGAAAACGCGCCGGACTTTACCTCCTTCGCCACGGTTTCCAGGATTTCCCTGGTCGTATCATTAAAGAGAAGCACCTGCCCGTCATCCGTGGAAAACGGCGCGTCTTTCTGCCGGAGTTCCGTGATCATCATATTGTCGGTGGATTTATAGATAAACGGAATCAGGACTTTCTGTCCGTTGACTTTGTAGTTGCCCTTTTTATCCTTTTTCAGAGCTGCTTCCGACACCTCCCAGACGAAATCCCAGGTCAGTATCTCCGGCAGCTCATACCCGAGCTTCTCCACGTAAGTCTGATTCACATAACAGGCTTCCGTCGATCGCATATAGGGCAGCGCGTAATACTGTCCCGCAAGCTTTCCCTCCTCCAGAAACTCCGGGATGATTTCTTCCTTTGCGGGAGAATCAAAGAGCAGGCCGCTGCCGCCAAGTCCGTACGTCTCATCCGCCATCAGCTCATCGAGGGGCTGCATGACATCGCTTCCCGTCATATATGTGGCGATATGGTCCGGATACGTGATGCAGACATCGGGCGTTGTATCCGTGGCAATATTGGTAATGACGTCGTTATAGATTTTGCCGTAATCCGTGTAGAGCCGCAGATTCACATCAATATTCGGATAGAGGCTCTCAAAGTCGGCGATTGCTTTTTCATAGATCTTTGTCTGGGTCTTGTTGGTATCATTCTTGGCCCAGAAGGTGATGCTCTGCTTTCCGGACGTGTCAAATGCATCCGGCACCGCAAAGCTTTTTCCCGCCCTCCTGCCATGACAGCCGCCGAGAACGAGCACCGATGCGGCCAGGAGCACAGACAAGGTTCTTCCCGGGTGTTTCATCCTTTTGTCCCTCCTCTCGACACGCCTTCCATAATCTTCTTATGAAAGATCAGGAACAGAATGATCAGCGGCACGGAGATCACGACCACGGCCGCCATCATGGCAGGTATGTTCTCCCGTCCGAACCCGTTCTCACGGATCTCCTGAATCCCGTTCGATACAAGGAAATACACCTGCTCATCCGTAATCAGCCGCGGCCAGACATAGGAGTTCCAGCACTCGATCACCTTGAGAATGAGGATCGTGATCACCGTCGGCCTGCACATCGGCAGCATGACCTTCCGGAGATAGCGGAAGTCCGACGTCCCGTCGACCTTGGCGGCCTTATAGAGTTCATCCGGAATCTGCTCAAAATTTTCCTTCAGAAGATAGATGTAGAACACCGATGTCACGGAAGGCAGAATCAGGCCCAGGTACGTATTTCTGAGGCCGAGATTGGTGATCGTCACAAAATTCGTAATAATCACAAGTTCCGACGGGATCATCATCAGCGCGAGAAAAAGCGTGAACACCAGATTTTTCCCCCGGAATTCCAGTCTGGCAAACGCGAAGGCGGCCAGCACGGTCACGGCCAGCATCAGTGCCGTGGTCACAGCCGTAAAAATAAGGGTATTAAAAAAGTATCTCGTCAGGGGCACCTGCGTAAATGCATCAATATAATTCCGTAATGTGGGGGCCAGTGTATACAGCTTTGGTGTGTATTCCGAATTGTAGGCGCCGTAGCTCTTCAGCGAAGTCAGAACCATCCAGTAGAACGGAAAGAGGACAATCAGGGCCCAGATAGCCAGGAACACATATGTGACCGTTTTTCTGACTGCATTTCTCCGTCTGGCTGACCGCTCGATTTTCTCAAATTCACCGGCAGTCATGAAGTCTGTTGTTTTCGTGCTCATCAAACGACTCACCTCCTCATCCGTCAGGAACGCCACACGTACCGCCTGCTCACAAGCAGATTGATACAGGTGACGGTCAGTACAACCGCAAACAGGATCAGCGCCGCTGCCGCCGCGTAAGAGGGATACCCTCCCCCGTTTCCGTACAGCATGTCATAGACATATCCCACGATCGTGTTCATTCCGGCAGCATTCAGGTCCGTGCCGAAGATGGCCACTTCATCGCTGTAGGCTTTGAAAGCTCCGATGAAGCCGGTGATCACAAGATAAAAGATCATGGGAGAAATCATCGGCAGCGTTATTTTCCGGAAGATCCGGAAGGGAGACGTGCCGTCCACTCTGGCCGCCTTATAATAGACCGGATTCACGGAGGCGAGAGCGCTCGTGAGGATCAGGATCTTGAAAGGCAGCACGACCCAGACCGTATAGAGGCACATGACAAACATCTTGGCCTGATACGGGCCGTCGATAAAGTCAACGTCGCTGCCGCCGAAGGCCTGGATGATCACATTGATGAGCCCGTCCGTATAGGGTGTTTTCTTGAACAGGATCATAAAGACCAGGCCGACCGCCAGCGTATTGGTCACATAGGGCAGGAAATAAATCGTCTGAAACAGTTCCTTCAGAGGTTTGATGGAATTCAGTCCCAGTGAAATGACGAGCGCGAGTCCCGTGGAGACCGGCACCGTGATCACCACCAGGATGAAGGTGTTCTTCAGGGCCTGCAGAAAATACGGGTCCCGCAGGACGTACCGGAAGTTGTAGATCCCGGTCCCGAAAGAAGTCTGGGAAGCTGAATTATACCCCTCTTCCAGGGAATAAATCACGACATCCACAAGCGGATACAGCATAAAGACCGCAAGGAAAGCAATGGCCGGCAGCAGATAGAGCCAGGCTTTTCCGTTATTTGTTTTCATCAGCGAGTCTCCTTTCCCGGCCTTTTTAGTTCAGCCGCTCCTCCGTCTCCCTGTGGAAAAGATGCACCTTGTGCGGCTTCAGGGAGAAACGGACGGTTTTGCTGTATTCCTTCGGCCTCTCATCCGAGTCGATGATGGCGCGGATCTCCGCTCCGACAAATGCACTGTGGCCCGCCACGATACTTGTATCGCGCCCCATCACTTCTACCGCGTGAAGACTGCAGGTGAGCGGTCCCGCCTCATCCGGAACAAATCCTTCCGGCCGGATGGCCGCCCAGACTTCCTGGTCGGCGATGCCGGGCACATCGAGCACGGCCTCCTCTCCCAGTATCAGGCGGCCGCCCGCGACCTTCGCATTAAACACGTTGATGGCAGGCGTTCCGAGAAACTTGGCCACAAAGAGATTGACCGGTCTGTCATAGACATCCTGCGGTCTGCCGCTCTGCTGCATGACACCGGCGGACATCACGACTATCTGGTCGGAAATGCTCATGGCCTCCTCCTGGTCATGCGTGACAAACACCGTCGTGATCCCCGTCTCCTTCTGGATCCGGCGGATTTCCTCTCTCGTCTGCAGGCGCAGTCTGGCGTCCAGATTGGACAGGGGCTCATCGAGCAGGAGCACCCCGGGCATCTTCACCAGCGCTCTGGCGATCGCGACGCGCTGCTGCTGGCCGCCTGACAGCTCGCCGGGCCTCCGTTCCATCAGCGTCTCAATCTGGACAAGCTTTGCCGCATCCAGTGCCCGCTTTCTCATTTCTTCCTTTGACAGTTTCTTATCGCCCTTCAGGTTCTCCAGGGGAAACGTGATGTTGTCCAGAACCGTCAGATGCGGATACAGCGCGTAGCTTTGAAACACCATTCCGACGCCGCGGTTTTCCGCGGGCAGATCCGTCACGTCACTGCCGCCGAAAAAGATCCTTCCTTCCGTGGGCTTCTCCAGCCCGCAGATCATATTCAGCGTCGTGCTCTTGCCGCAGCCGGAGGGTCCGAGCAGACCGAGAAGCGTCCCGTCCGGTATCTCGTAACTGAAGTCACTGACCGCGACGACGTCCTCCTTTATCTTCCTGTTCCGGTTCGGATAACGTTTCGTCAGATTCTGCAGAACTATGTTCATA
>CACXFM010000007.1 GCA_902766955.1 uncultured Lachnospiraceae bacterium
AATCTGATCGAAGATAAACTGAGCAAATAATATGCGGAGGAACATACATGGGGTTTTTTGACCGCCTGAAAAAGAGCCTGAAGAAGACGCAGCATGTGCTGGTGCGCGGCATTGATGACGTGATGGCCAGGCACGACCGAATCGACGATGATTTTTATGATGATCTGGAAGAAATCCTCCTGCGCGGAGATATCGGCGTCCAGACAACCGAGGAGATTCTGGATGATCTCAGGGAGAAGGTCGCCGAGAGAAGAATCCGGGATCCCAAGGACTGCGCGGATATTCTGATCGAAAGTATCCGCGACAGGATGCATGTGTCGGACTCCGATTATGATTTTGAGAACGGGAAATCCGCCGTCCTGATCGTGGGCGTCAACGGAGCCGGCAAGACCACATCCGTCGGAAAACTCGCGTCTATCTATAAGAAGCAGCATAAAAAAGTCATTCTGGCCGCGGCGGATACCTACAGGGCCGCCGCCAACGAGCAGCTGGAGGAGTGGGCCAACAGAGCCGGCGTCCAGCTGGTCAGCGGACAGAACGGAGCGGATCCGGGATCGGTGGTATTTGACGCCATCGCCGCTGCCAAAGCCAGGAATGCGGATATTCTGCTGGTGGACACGGCCGGCCGTCTCCACAATAAGAAGAATCTGATGAATGAGCTGCATAAACTCTACCGCATCCTTGAGAAGGAATATCCAGAGGCAAAGACGGAGACGCTGCTTGTTCTGGACGGAACGACGGGACAGAATGCGCTGCAGCAGGCCAGGGAATTTTCGGAAGCGGCCAATGTCACCGGCGTCATTCTGACCAAGCTTGACGGCACCGCCAAGGGCGGCATCGCCATCGCCGTGCAGTCCGAGCTCGGCATACCGGTGAAATATATAGGAGTCGGGGAATCTCTGGAGGACATGCAGAGATTTGATTCCGACCAGTTCGTCAATGCCCTGTTTAATATCTGAAGCGGAGGAATGTCATGCTGACTCTGGAAGATTTTGAAGAAGCTGCCGAAAAAGTGAAGGAGGTCACTCTGCCGACACCTCTTCAGTTCAGTGATTATTTCAGCCGCATGACGGGCAACAGAGTCTATCTGAAGCCCGAGAACATGCAGCTGACCGGAGCGTACAAGGTCCGGGGAGCTTATTATAAGATCAGCACGCTCACCGAAGAGGAAAAGGAGAGGGGGCTGATCACCGCGTCGGCCGGCAACCATGCACAGGGCGTGGCCTATGCGGCGCGTTCCTGCGGAGCGAAGGCGGTCGTCGTGATGCCCGACACCACACCTCTTATAAAGGTAGAAAGAACGAGGGCGCTGGGCGCCGAAGTGATTCTTCACGGGGGCGTCTATGATGAGGCCTGCGCCTATGCGCTTGCTCTGGCGGAAGAAAAGGGATATACCTTTATCCATCCCTTTAATGACCCCGCCGTCGCCACGGGGCAGGGCTCCATCATGATGGAGATCATCAAGGACCTGCCCACGGTGGATTATGTCCTGGTTCCGGTGGGCGGAGGCGGACTGGCGACCGGCATTGCCGTTTTCGCGTCGCTCCTGAATCCCCACGTCAAAGTCATCGGGGTGGAACCGGAGGGCGCCGCCTGCCTGAAGGCCTCTCTGGAGAAGGGGGAGGTTGTCACACTGCCTTCCGCCTCCACGATCGCCGACGGCACGGCCGTTCTCACACCGGGAGACCAGCTTTTCCCGTATCTGAAAGAACATCTGCACGATATTATTACCATCAGCGACGACGAGCTGATTGCCGCCTTTCTGGATATGGTCGAGAATCACAAGATGGTCGTGGAAAACTCGGGACTTCTCTCGGTTGCGGCCCTCAAGCATCTTGACGTGAAAGGAAAACGGGTGGTCTGCGTGCTGTCCGGCGGCAACATGGACGTCATCACGATGGCATCGGTGGTCCAGAACGGACTGATCATGCGCGACAGGATCTTTACGGTATCCGTCCTGCTTCCGGACCGTCCGGGCTCACTGGTCCGCGTCGCCTCCGTCATCGCGGATGAAAAGGGAAATGTCATCAAACTGGAGCACAACCAGTTCTATTCGACAAACAGAAACGAGGCCGTGGAGCTGAAGGTCACGATTGAGGCGTTCGGCAGCGGCCACAAGCAATCCATCCTTACAAGACTGGAGCAGGAAGGCTTCAGGCCCCGTCTTACGGGCGCAATTCTTTAAGCGTTTACCTGCCGGCTGTCCGGCGTAAACCATGATTGAGGAATTTCTATGGCTGAACACACATATACACTTGGTATTGATATCGGTTCAACAACCGTCAAAATCGCATTGCTCGATGAACAGAACCGGATTCTGTTTTCGGACTATCAGCGCCATTTCGCGGAAATCCAGACCACCGCGTCCGAGCTCATAAACAGGGCCTTCGACGCGGTCGGAGACGTGCAGGTTTCTCCCGCCATTACGGGATCGGGAGGCCTCACGCTTGCTTCCCATCTGGGGATCCCCTTCGTACAGGAGGTCGTGGCGGTCTCGTCATCGATCCAGACCTTCTGCCCGAAGACGGATGTGGCCATCGAGCTCGGCGGAGAAGATGCCAAGATCATTTATTTTGAGAACGGCAATGCGGAACAGCGGATGAACGGCATCTGTGCCGGCGGTACCGGGTCCTTTATTGACCAGATGGCCGATCTGCTGCAGACGGATGCCGCGGGACTCAATGAATTCGCATCCCGCTATCAGGCGATCTACCCGATTGCGGCCAGATGCGGCGTCTTTGCGAAAACGGACATACAGCCGCTGATCAACGAGGGCGCCACCAGGGAAGACCTTGCGGCTTCGATTTTCCAGGCCGTCTGCAATCAGACGATTTCCGGCCTGGCATGCGGCAAGCCGATCAGGGGCTATGTGGCCTTCCTGGGCGGACCGCTGCATTTCCTGGACCAGCTGCGCGCCGCTTATGTGCGCACACTCCGTCTGGATGAAGAGCATACGATCGCGCCGGACAATTCCCACCTGTTTGCGGCTGCGGGAGCGGCGATGAATGCGCTGGAAGCGGCGCGCTCCGAAGCGAAGACGGCAGACCGTCCCTTCCATGATGGGGAGCAGCTCATGTCACTCCTTGCACTCAGGGACAGGCTGCGCGACGGCATAAAAATGGAGTTTGAGGTCAACCGTCTGGAGCCCCTGTTTGCGAGTGACGAAGAATACCGCGCTTTCAGAGAGCGGCAGGACCGCTACAAGATCGAGCGGGCGGATATCGCCGCGTGCAGCGGAGAGGTATTCCTGGGGATCGATGCGGGATCCACGACGACCAAATCCGCGCTGATTTCGTCTGACGGGAAGCTGCTGTATTCATTCTATGATAATAACCACGGCGATCCTCTCGCCACATCGATCCGTGCCATCAGGGAGACGTATGCCCATATGCCGGAAGGCGCGTTGATTGCCGGCGCTTGTTCGACGGGATACGGCGAAGCGCTGATCAAGGCGGCCCTCCTGTTTGACGAGGGAGAAGTGGAGACGATTGCCCACTATTACGCGGCCCAGTTCTTTGATCCGGATGTGGACTGCATTCTGGACATCGGCGGACAGGACATGAAGTGCATCCGCATACGGGACCACGCCGTCGATGACGTGATGCTGAACGAGGCCTGCTCATCAGGCTGCGGATCTTTCATAGAAAATTTTGCCACCACGCTGAGCTATACCGTGCAGGATTTCGCAAAGGCGGCCCTGTTCGCCGAATATCCGATTGATCTGGGAACCAGATGCACGGTCTTCATGAATTCCAAAGTCAAGCAGGCCCAGAAGGAAGGGGCCACCGTGGCGGATATTTCCGCCGGCCTCGCCTACTCCGTCATCAAGAACGCGCTGTATAAGGTGATCAAGGTGTCGGATGCGTCCGAACTGGGAAGCCACATCGTGGTGCAGGGCGGAACGTTTTATAATGACGCGGTTTTGAGAGCGTTTGAGAAGATCGCGGGATGCGAAGTGATCAGGCCCGACATCGCCGGCATCATGGGCGCGTTCGGAGCCGCGCTGATTGCCAGGGAGCGCCATAAGGAAGGAAGCAAATCCACGATGCTCTCTCTGGAGAAGATCAACGCCTTCCGCTACAACACGACCATGACACACTGCCACGGCTGTACAAATGCATGCCGGCTCACCATCAACCATTTCCCCGGCGGCAGAAGATATATCTCGGGGAACCGCTGTGAGAGAGGAATCGGAAAGGAAAAGAATAAAGACCATCTTCCGAATCTCTATGATTATAAGTATAAACGGATTTTCGGCTATAAACCGCTGACGGCGGAGAGGGCACCCAGAGGAAAAGTGGGGATTCCCCGTGTCCTGAATATGTACGAGAATTATCCCCTCTGGTTCACCTTCTTTACGAGACTGGGCTATGAAGTAGTTCTCTCGCCCACATCCACGCACAAGATGTACGAGCTGGGGATTGAGTCGATTCCGAGCGAATCGGAATGCTATCCCGCCAAGCTTGCGCACGGGCATGTCACCTGGCTTGTGCGTCAGGGGATCCATTTTATCTTTTATCCGTGTATCCCCTACGAGCGGAACGAGTTCCCGGAGGCGGTCAATCACTATAACTGCCCGATTGTCACGAGCTATGCGGAGAATATCAAGAACAACGTGGAGGAGCTCCGTGACCCGGCCTTCCGCTTCATGAATCCGTTCCTGTCGCTGTCCGACGAAAAAACATTCACGGACCGCATGGTGGCGATTTTCTCAGACCTGCCCAAGGTGGAGGTCATCAGCGCGGCGATCGCGGCGTGGGAAGAGCAGTCCAAAGCCAGACGGGATATCGAGGAGAAGGGCGAAGAGACGCTCCGCTGGCTCACGGAGAACGGAAAGCACGGCATCGTTCTGGCCGGCCGCCCGTATCATATTGACCCGGAGATCAATCACGGCATCCCGGAACTCATCAATTCCTACGGAATGGCCGTGCTCACGGAAGATTCGATTTCGCACCTGGGCAAGCTGGAGAGACCGATCCGCGTCAATGACCAGTGGATGTATCACACGAGGCTCTATACGGCCGCGAATTATATCAAGACCCGGGACGATCTCGATATTATCCAGCTGAATTCGTTCGGATGCGGCGTGGATGCCGTCACGACGGACCAGGTCCAGGAGATCATGTCCGGAAGCGGCAGGATTTATACATGCCTGAAGATCGACGAAGTCAATAACCTGGGAGCTGCCCGGATCAGAGTGAGGTCACTCCTTGCCGCAATCCGGGTGAGAGAGGAGCGCGGCGCGGAGAAAGCCGTACGTCCGGCTTCCATCGAAAAAGTGGCGTTTACGAAGGAGATGCAGGGCCGGTATACGATTCTGGCTCCCCAGATGTCCCCGATTCATTTTGAGCTTCTTGAGGAAGCCTTTAATTCCGAGGGATTCAATTTCGAGGTGCTCTCCAATGACAACCGGTCGGCCATTGACATGGGGCTGAAATACGTCAATAATGACGCCTGCTATCCGTCGCTGATCGTCATCGGACAGCTGATGGCCGCCCTCAAATCCGGAAAATATGACCTGAACCGGACGGCCGTTGTGATCACGCAGACGGGCGGCGGATGCAGAGCTTCCAATTATATCGCATTCCTGCGCAGAGCGCTGGCCAAAGCGGGGCTTGCCCATGTGCCCGTTCTGTCGCTCAACTTCAACGGCTTTGAGCCGCAGGAAGGCTTCAAAATCACGCCGAAGCTTCTGCTGAAGCTGGTATACGCCGTGGTTCTGGGCGATATTATGATGAAGTGCATCTACCGGATGCGCCCGTATGAGCAGGTCAGGGGTTCTGCCGACAAGAAGTACCGGAAGTGGAACCGGGTCTGCAAGGAGTTTCTGCGGGACAGCGTCAATTACCGCACGTACGCGCGCATCTGCAGAAGCATTATCCACGACTTCGACAGGCTGCCCGTGACGGACGAAAAGAAACCGAGGGTCGGCATCGTGGGAGAGATTCTCGTGAAGTTCTCGCCCACGGCCAATAACCATCTGGCCGAGCTTCTGGAGAAGGAAGGAGCCGAACCGGTCGTGCCGGATCTGCTGGATTTCTTCCAGTACAGTTTCTACAACGGGAACTTCAAGGCAGACAATCTCGGGTTCTCAAAGGCTTACAAGATCAAGATGAATGCGGCCGTGCGGGCCGTGGAAATGATTCGCGGAGCGGCCACGAAAGAGTTCAAAAAGAGTACTCACTTCACGCCGCCTGCAGATATCGCAAAACTGGCCAGGGATGCATCCCCCATCGTCTCCAACGGAAACCAGACGGGAGAAGGGTGGTTCCTGACGGGAGAAATGCTGGAGCTGATCGGCGAAGGTGTGCCCAATATCGTCTGCATCCAGCCGTTTGCCTGCCTGCCGAATCATATCGTCGGCAAAGGCGTGATCAAAGAGATCCGGCACAGATATCCCATGGCCAATATCGCTGCCGTGGACTATGACCCGGGCGCTTCCGAGGTCAATCAGCTGAACCGCATCAAACTGATGCTGAGTACGGCCAGGAAAAACATGAGTTGATTACAGCGCCAAAAGTCTGTCCACACGTCGTGCCTGCACGTAAGCAGGGACAGATTTATGGATGCGCGGAACAATCCGTAATCAACGGCAGTGATCCAATCAAAGCAAGGGAAGGTATATGTACGAAATACTGAACACTGAGGGACGGGCGAAACGTGCCCGGCTGACAACCGTCCACGGCACCATCGAGACTCCCGTTTTCATGAACGTGGGCACTGCCGCAGCCATCAAGGGCGGAATTTCTTCCCCCGAGCTGCACGATCTGCACTGCCAGGTGGAATTATGCAATACATATCATCTGCATGTCAGGCCCGGCGACGAGGTCGTGAAAAAGCTCGGCGGGGTGAGAAAGTTCATGAACTGGGACGGCCCCGTCCTGACCGACTCGGGCGGCTTTCAGGTCTTCTCGCTGGCCAAACTGAGGAAGATCAAGGAAGAGGGGGTCACATTCCATTCCCATGTGGACGGCCGGATTATTTTCATGGGGCCGGAACAGAGCATGCAGATCCAGTCCAATCTGGGGTCGACCATCGCGATGGCCTTCGACGAATGTCCGGACTCCCTGGCCGATTACGGATACGTCAGCAAATCCATAGACCGCACGACCAGATGGCTGGTCAGATGCCGGGACGAAATGAACAGGCTGAACGCCCTGCCGGACACGGTGAATCCGCACCAGATGCTGTTCGGCATCAATCAGGGCGGGATCATCGATGAACTCAGGATCCGTCACGCCAGAGATATCAGTGAGCTTGACCTGGACGGCTATGCCGTCGGCGGCCTGGCCGTCGGGGAGACGCATGAGCAGATGTATCATGTCCTCGAAGAAGTCGTTCCGCACCTGCCCGCCGATAAACCCACCTATTTGATGGGGGTCGGCACTCCTTCCAATATTCTGGAGGGCGTCGAGCGGGGAATTGATTTCTTTGACTGCGTCTATCCGTCCAGAAACGGCCGCCACGGCCATGTCTACACCGACACCGGCCACCTGAATCTGCTGAATGCCAGGTTTGAACTGGATGACAGACCGATCGACGAACACTGTGACTGCCCCGTCTGCCGGAATTTCTCGAGGGCGTATATCCGCCATCTGCTGAAGGCCGGCGAAATGCTGGGAATGCGGCTGGCAGTCATGCATAACCTGTATTATTATAATCATCTGATGGAAGAAATCAGAGAGGCGCTTAAACAGGGCCGTTTTGCCGCTTTCAAGAAGGCGAAGCTGGCCGGATATGAAGAAAATCCGGTCCATAATACCGTCATGAACTCCGGATGGCATGCCTGAGGCACGATTTTTGACTTGCGGTCAGAGAGTTCAGCGTGTATGATGTTACTGTTATGATGAGAGGAGGAAGCAGGTTTTTTAAAAAACGGCTTCCCTGCCTGTCAAGAATAGAAAAGCTGGAGGAAACTCATGTATACGATTCTTTTGGAACAGGCCGCAGCCGCGGGCAATGCAGGCGCGGGAAGTGCGGCCGGCGGATGGCTGACGATGATTATCTGGCTCGTTGTGATGGTCGGAATCATGTATTTTCTGATGATCCGTCCGCAGCGGAATGAGCAGAAGAGACTTACTGCCATGTTGAATGATATGGCTGTCGGTGACAGCGTGGTGACGACCGGAGGCTTCTACGGGGTTATTCTTGACATCACGGACGATGATGTGATCGTTGAATTCGGCAATAACAAAAACTGCCGTATCCCCATGAGAAAGACAGCGATCGCCGAGGTGGAAAAAGCCGACGCTGGATACAGCAGCCAGTCCTGAATCATAACAGGAAAAAGATGGAAAGTGCAAACGGAGACGGCTTCTGGCCGTCTCCGTATACTATATCCGGGAAGGCGATGCGCGCTTTGTTACGGATTGAAATAAACGAATCTTTGCGTTATAGTTAGTTTATTACTGTTCTGCAGTAAAGCTGTATAGTCCTGACGTCTTTTTTGTGAAGGCTGCTGAAAAGACGTGTTTTGAAGAAGAGATCGGAGAATCAGATGGAATACGGAATTGCTCTCATACCGGGTGACGGAATCGGCCCCGAGATTGTTGCACAGGGAAAACGGGTCCTGGATCTTGCCGCGGAGCTCAGCGGCAATGTGTTTCATTATCATGAAGTCCTGCTCGGCGGCTGCTCCATAGACGCCTTCGGCGTTCCGCTGACGGAAGAAGCGGTGCAGACCTGTAAAGAAAGCAATGCGGTCCTGATGGGATCCATCGGCGGCGATGCGGCCACTTCTCCCTGGTACAGGCTTCCCCCGGAAAAAAGACCGGAAGCCGGACTTCTGGCTATCCGCAAGGCGCTCAACCTGTTTGCCAATCTGCGGCCCGCCTATCTTTATCCGGAGCTTAAAGGCGCTTGCCCCCTGAAGGAGGAGATCATCAAGGACGGATTTGACCTGATGATGGTGCGCGAGCTGACAGGAGGACTGTATTTCGGGGATCGGTATACAAAAGAAGTCGACGGCACCGTGACGGCGGTCGATACGCTGAAATATACGGAAGATGAAATCAGACGCGTGGCGGTGAAGGCATTCGACATCGCCATGAAGAGGAATAAGCATCTGACACTTGTCGACAAGGCGAACGTGCTTGACTCTTCCAGGCTCTGGAGAAAAGTGACTTCCCAGGTAGCGGAAGCGTATCCGGAGGTCGCCTTTGACACCATGCTGGTCGACAACTGCGCGATGCAGCTGATCCGGAATCCCGGCCAGTTCGACGTTCTGCTCACCGAAAACATGTTCGGCGATATTCTCTCGGATGAAGCGAGTATGATCACGGGTTCGATCGGCATGCTCTCGTCCGCTTCCCTGAACGAGACAAAGTTCGGCCTCTATGAACCGAGCGGCGGTTCGGCACCGGATATCGCAGGCAAGGGGATCGCCAATCCGATCGCGACCATCCTGTCGGCAGCCATGCTGCTGCGGTACAGCCTGGACATGGACCGGGAAGCCGACGCGGCGGAAGAAGCCGTCCGGAGAGTCCTGGCGGACGGCTTCCGCACGGGAGATATCATGTCCGACGGGTGCACCCGGGTGAACACGCAGGAAATGGGCGATCTGATTCTCGAACGCATGAGGAATGCTTATTAAGGAAAGGGACGTATGGGCGAGATAATCCATGTACTGGACGAAATACTGGAGCACGTCGTACAGATTTCCGTCATCATGCTGGAATTGTTCGGCGTATGCATTCTTGTGGCCACTGCCCTGAAGAGCTTCTGGATGTGGATCAGAAACGACAGGGACAATATCCGACTGATCCTGGCCCAGGGGATCGCCCTGGGACTTGAGTTCAAGATGGGCGGCGAGGTCTTAAGGACCGTCATTGTCAGAGAGTGGTCGGAGCTCGGGATTCTCGGAGCCATCATTCTGCTCCGGGGCGTTCTGACCTTCCTGATCCACTGGGAGATCAAAAACGAGAAGAAAGAGCTGGAGACAGCAAATCAAAAGAAACTGGAATCATAGGATTCATGCCGTTTAGTTCCGTAAAGATTTAATGTACAGATGAGGAGGTATCATCATATGCGAAGTGAAACCGTGAAACAGGGCCTTCAGCAGGCACCGCACCGCTCACTCTGGAACGCGCTCGGAGTTACAAAGGAAGAAATGGAGAAGCCGCTGGTTGCGGTCGTCAGTTCCTTTAATGAGATCGTTCCGGGTCATATGAATCTGGATAAAATCACAGAGGCCGTCAAGCTCGGCGTGGCTGAAGCCGGCGGTTTCCCGGTCGTCATACCGGCCATCGCCGTCTGCGACGGCATTGCAATGGGACATACGGGCATGAAGTATTCCCTGGTCACGAGAGACCTGATCGCCGATTCCACGGAGGCCATGATCATGGCTCACCAGTTTGACGCGATGGTCTGCATTCCCAACTGCGACAAGAATGTGCCGGGCCTGCTCATGGCTGCGGCCAGACTCAATATCCCCACGGTCTTCGTGAGCGGCGGCCCCATGCTCGCCGGACATGTACAAGGACACAGGACATCCCTCTCCAGTATTTTTGAGGCGGTCGGACAGAGACAGGCCGGCACGCTCAGCCAGGAGGGACTGGAGGAGTACGAGGAGTTCGGATGTCCGACATGCGGATCCTGCTCCGGCATGTATACCGCCAACAGCATGAACTGCCTGACGGAAGCGATCGGGATGGGCCTTCGCGGCAACGGAACGATTCCGGCCGTCTATTCGGCGAGAATCCGTCTGGCCAAGCACGCAGGCAACCAGGTCATGGAGCTCTGGAGAAAGCAGATCTGTCCCAGGGACATCATCACGGAGGAATCGCTGAAAAACGCGCTGACCGTGGACATGGCGCTCGGCTGCTCCACTAACTCCATGCTGCACCTTCCGGCGATTGCCCACGAGATCGGGATGAAACTGGATATGCGCATGGCAAATGAGTTCTCCGCCAGAACGCCCAATCTCTGCCATCTGGCTCCTGCTGGCCCGACCTATATGGAGCAGCTCAATGAAGCAGGCGGCGTCTATGCGGTGATGAACGAGCTCTCCAAGAAGGGTCTGCTCAATCTCGACTGCATGACGGTCACGGGACAGACCATCGGCGAAAATATCAAAAACGCCGTCAACAAAAATCCGGAGGTCATCCGCCCGATCGACAATCCCTATTCGGCGAGCGGCGGACTGGCCGTCTTAAGCGGCAACATTGCGCCGGAGGGCGGCGTTGTCAAGCAGAGCGCCGTCGCGCCGGAAATGCTGGTGCATGAAGGCCCGGCCAGAGTCTTCGACTGCGAGGACGACGCGATCGAAGCCATTCTCGGCGGAAAGATCAATCCGGGTGATGTCGTCGTGATCCGCTATGAGGGCCCCAAAGGAGGCCCGGGCATGCGCGAGATGCTGAATCCGACCTCGGCAATTGCCGGCATGGGACTCGGATCGACTGTCGCCCTGATTA
Organism: uncultured Lachnospiraceae bacterium; assembly: GCA_902766955.1. Lineage (GTDB taxonomy): Bacteria > Bacillota > Clostridia > Lachnospirales > Lachnospiraceae > Chordicoccus. The sequence goes on from CACXFM010000007.1 coordinate 11,412, forward strand.
CGGACGGACGCTTCAGCGGTGCATCCAGAGGCGCCTCCATCGGACATGTTTCTCCGGAAGCGGCCGTGGGCGGACCGATTGCGCTGATTGAAGAAGGAGACCTGATTCAGATCAATATTCCGGAGAAGACCATCCGGGCGGATGTATCCGACGAGGAGATGGCAGCGAGAAGAGCCCGCTGGACTCCGCGCGAACCCAAAATCACGACAGGTTATCTGGCCAGATATGCAGCCATGGTGACGTCGGGCAGCCGCGGAGCGGTGCTCGAGGTGCCGGGCAGATCTTAAGACGGCTTATTACTACCTATTATTTATTTTTAAAGGAGCAATTTCATGCAGCTGACAGGTTCCCAGATCGTAGTTGAATGTCTCAAGGAACAGCACGTGGATACTGTTTTCGGCTATCCGGGGGGCACTATTCTCAATATTTATGATGAACTTTATAAACAGCAGGACTCGATCCGTCATATTCTGACTTCCCATGAACAGGGAGCTTCCCATGCGGCCGACGGTTATGCCAGGGCTACCGGCAAGGTCGGTGTTGTCCTCGCCACATCCGGTCCCGGGGCCACAAACCTCGTGACCGGGATTGCCACGGCTTATATGGACTCCATTCCCCTTGTGGCGATCACCTGTAATGTCGGGGTCTCGCTTCTCGGCAAGGACAGTTTCCAGGAGGTCGATATCGCCGGGATTACCATGCCGGTGACAAAGTACAGCCTGATCGTCAAGGATATTACGCAGCTGGCCTATCAGCTGCGCAGAGCCTTCCGGATCGCCCGGAGCGGTCGCCCGGGTCCGGTTCTCGTGGATATTACGAAGGACGTGACGGCGGCTGTCTGCGAATATACTCCGGAAGAGCCCTACCATGTCCTGCCGGTCACGGACACGATCCGGGAGAAAGACCTCACGAAGGCTGCCGAAATGATCGAGCGCTCCGAGCGGCCGGTCATCTTTGTGGGCGGCGGCGCTATCTCGTCCGGCGCTTACGAGGAGGTCAGGGAACTGGCTGCGCGCATCCAGGCTCCGGTCTGCGATTCGCTGATGGGCAAGGGTGCATTCCCGGGCACGGATCCGCTCTATATGGGCATGCTGGGCATGCACGGCACAAAGACGGCCAATAACGCGGTCCATAAATGCGACCTGCTGATCGCGCTGGGCTGCCGTTTCTCCGACCGCGACACCGGCAAAACATCCATGTTCGCGCATCAGGCCAAAATCATTCACATGGACATCGATGCTGCCGAGATCAATAAAAACGTGATCGTGGACGCGTCCGTAGTGGGAGACCTGAAGGAGAGTCTGACGAGACTCCTTAAGAAGATCAAACCCGCCGACCACAGTGAGTGGATTGAACAGGTGACCGCTTACCGCGACGAGCACCCGCTGAAATATGACTATCCGAGACTGACCGGCCCCTATGTGATCAGGAAGCTCTATGAGATCGCCGGGGATAACGCGATTATTACGACGGATGTCGGCCAGCACCAGATGTGGGCCGCACAGTATTTCTCGTATACGAAGCCGAGGACATTCCTGACCTCCGGCGGACTGGGCACGATGGGATACGGCTTCGGCGCCGCGATGGGTGCGAAAACCGCGTTCCCGGAGAAGACGGTGGTCAATATCGGAGGCGACGGCTGCTTCCGCATGAATATGAACGAAGTCATTTCCGCTGTCCGCAACGGAATCAATGTCATCGAGATCGTCATGAACAATGAGGTTCTCGGCATGGTCCGCCAGTGGCAGCATCTGTTCTACGGGGAGCGCTATTCCCACACGGTGCTGAATGACGGATGTGATTTTGTGAAGATCGCGGAGGGCATGGGTGCTCTGGGTATCCGCGTCGAAGAGCCGGAACAGGTGGAAGATGCCATCAGAACGGCCATTGCTGCCGAAAGGCCGGTCGTCATTGACTGCAGAATTCACCGCGACGACATGGTCTTCCCGATGGCGCCGGCCGGCAAGCCGATCGAGAGCGCCTTTGACCAGGATGATATAGATTTTGAATAAGGAGAACTTACGCATTATGTACACTTACAGCTGCCTGAATAACATTTCGAACATCGGTCTCAAGCATTTCAACGAAAAGTATACGGAGGTCCATGAAGAGGATCAGTCCGATGCGATTCTCGTCAGAAGTGCCAATATGAAGGAAATGGAGTTCAGCCCGGAACTGAAAGCGATCGCGAGAGCAGGCGCAGGGGTCAACAATATTCCCGTGGAAAAGTGCTCGGAGCAGGGCATCGTCGTCTTTAATACTCCGGGTGCCAATGCAAACGGCGTCAAGGAACTGGTGATTGCCGGCATGCTGCTCGCCTCCAGAGATATTGTGGGCGGAATCGAATGGCTCGAGCATCAGGAGCCGACCGCAGACCTTCAGAAAAAAGCCGAGAAGCAGAAAAAACAGTTTGCAGGCAGTGAAATCGCAGGGAAAAAGCTTGGCATCATCGGCCTCGGAGCGATCGGCGTCATGGTCGCCAATACGGCCGTTGCGCTCGGCATGGAAGTATACGGCTATGACCCCTATGTGAGCATCCGGTCCGCATGGCATCTCTCCAGCGCGATCCATTACGTGGAAGACGTCGGCAATATCTATGAAGAGTGTGATTTCATCACCATTCATGTGCCGCTGAATGACGCCACGGAAGAAATGATCAACAAAGACGCGTTTGACAGGATGAAGGAAGGCGTCGTCGTCCTGAACTTCGCCAGAGACCGCCTCGTAAAAGAGAAGGATCTGGTCGAAGCGCTTAATTCGGGCAAAGTTCATAAATATGTGACGGATTTTGTTACGCCCAACGTGGCCAAGGCGCCGAATACCATTATTACGCCCCATCTCGGCGCTTCCACCAAGGAATCCGAGGACAACTGTGCCGTGATGGCCGTGAAGGAAGTGCGGAATTATCTGGAGAACGGCAATATCAAGAATTCCGTCAACTATCCGAACATCGATCTCGGAGTCTGCACGAAGGCGGGACGGATCTCCGTCAACCACAGAAACGTTCCCAATATGATTGCCCAGCTGATGGCAGTCCTGGGCACCGAAGGGGTCAACGTCGCCAATATCTCAAACGGCAGCCGCGGAGACTATGCCTATACGCTTGTTGACACGGACAGTCCGGTTGACGAGACTCTTCTGGACCGGATCCGCAAGGTAGAGGGAGTTCTCAAAGCGCGTATCATCAGATAACACCAACACAGTCACTGACTAATGGAGGAGATATGACGGACAGAGCTTATGCATATATGGACTGGGCGGCGGTCGAAGGACTCGTCTACTCGGAAGAAAATCATCCGAAGGAGATCCTCGCGCCCAGAAAGGTCAAAGAAGGTGTTCTTTACCAGTGTTATTTTCCGGGAGCGGGGGAAGTCAGCCTGCTTGACCGGAAGAACGGACGGAGCCACAAAATGGCCATGGAAGATGAGTCCGGCTATTTTGCATGCGTAGTGTCCGGCAGACAGCCCGTAAAACATGAGTTCCTGGTTGACGGAGTGGTGAAGGGCGACCCGTACTGCTTTGAGAGCAGCCTGTCCCCGGAAGAGCAGAGCCGCTTTTCTGCCGGTATCTCCGACCGCATGTATACGGTTCTCGGGGCTCATGTGACGGAGATTGCGGGAGCAAAAGGCGTCAGATTCGCCGTATGGGCTCCCAACGCCCTCCGGGTCAGCGTCGTCGGTCCGTTCTGCAGCTGGGACGGCAGACAGTATCAGATGGAATTCCTGGATGAATCGGGGATTTTCGAGCTCTTTATTCCCGGCCTGACGGAAGGCACCGAGTATCTGTACGAACTGAAACTGCCGGGCGGTCTTGTGTATACGAGGCCCGACCCGTACGGAAGCGCCGTTAAAACGGAGGGGCACATTGTATCTCTTGTGACGGAGACCTCCTATAAGTGGAAGGATGCCAGATATATGGCATCCAGGAGGAACGTGAAAGACCTCACCGCCGGGCCCATGGCAGTCTATGAGTGCTCCCTGGCGGCCTGGAAAGCGCGTTCCGCGGATCCCGACCGGGAGACCTATGTCACGCTGGCGGATTCCATCCTGCGTTTCGTCACGGAAATGGGCTATACCCATATCGAACTGACACCCGTGATGGAGTATGCGGACGAAGCTTCCGGCGGATATCATACGACGGGGTATTTTGCACCTTCATGCAGGTTCGGCACGCCGGACGATTTCAGGTGCTTTGTCGATAAAATGCACGGAGCGGGCATCGGCGTCATTCTCGACTGGACGCCCGCCCAGTTCTCGCCGGATACGGACTGGCTGGCTTCCTTTGACGGAACCTGCCTCTACGAGCATCTGGATCCGCGGCAGGGAGTGCATCCCGTCTGGGGAACAAGACTGTTTAATCACGGGAGACCCGAGGTCAGGAGCTTCCTTTTCTCGAGTGCCCATTACTGGATGCGGGAGTTCCACGCGGACGGCCTCCGTCTCGACGGGTGCTCCACGATGCTCCGTCTGGATTACGGCCGCGGCAGCAGCTGGGTCGCCAACATGTACGGATCCTGGGAGAACCTGGAGGGAATTGAATTCCTGAGCCGCCTCGGCGGCATGGTCCGGAGATCTTTCCCGGGCACCATGCTGATCATGTCGGAGGACGTGGACTGGCCGGATGTCACCGCGCCCGAAGAAGAGGACGGCCTCGGCTTCACTTATAAGTGGAATCTCCATTTTACGCAGGACATGCTCCGCTATTTCGGACTTGACGGCGACGGCAGAAGAAGGGAGCACGGTCTTCTGACTGACGGAATGCTGCAGAATTACATGGACCGCTTCGTCATCTCGCTTTCCCGCGGGATCGGATCCTTCAACAGGCAGGGGTTTATGGAAAAGTTCGACGGAAAAGACAGGGCGAGGTCCGCTCTGATGAGATCCGCCTATGCGTTCCTTTTCTGTCATCCGGGCAAAAAGCTGTTTGCGGACGGCGAGGTCTTCAACAAGGACTTCCAGAAGGAACTGCTCCGCCTGTACAGGAGCGAGCCGGCTCTTTATCTGCACGATTATGAAGAATGCGGATTTGAGTGGATCAATACGATGGATGCCGATCACTCCGTTCTGACATTCCTTCGCAAGGGGGATACGCCCGGCCAGACGCTTCTCGTCGTCTGCAATTTCTCTGACGAGAATTTCGAGAGCTATCAGGTGGGCGTCCCGTATAGTGGAAATTATAAGGAGATCCTCAACAGCGATCACACCGATTTCGGCGGTTCCGGGAAAATCAATCCGAGAGCCCGCGCGGCAAAGAAAGAGGAGTGCGACGAGAGAGAGTACAGCCTCAGGCTCCGCATTGCTCCGCGCTCCACGGCGGTCTTCCGCTGCCAGGTGAAGTGAGTTGAAAGCGATGAGAAAGACGCTGCTCAGATGCTGGGCTGCCGCCTGCTGCGCCTCGCTGCTGCTGTCGGGCTGTACGGTCCATGTGACAAAAAATAAGAACGCCTCTTCGGGAGCCACCGATATTTCCATCAAAGAGGATGTGTATGCCCTTGTTCTCCCGAATAAAGAGAGCGCATATGATGACCTGATCGTAAAAGGCTACTCGGACATCATGGAAATGGCGGGCTATGAGTATATCGTGGAGAGACCTGCGGACAGCTCAGTCATGAACCAGCAGCAGTTCGTGAAAAGCCTGATTGCGAGAGATGTCTCCTGCATTGCCATTGCGCCTGTTGACGCGGAAGCCATGGCGGATCTTCTGAAGGAAGCCATGGAGAAGGGCATTGATATCTGCTCGTTTGACCGACCGGCGGATCCGAAGTCGCGCGAACTTGCCATCAGCAATCTGGGAACGGATGACGTGGCCGGTACGCTGATGGACGCGGTGCTGGAGATCACCGGCGGAAAAGGGCAGTGGGCGATTCTGTCATCTTCCTCGGTGTCTGTCAACCAGAACCTCTGGACGGAGCGCATGCGCGATGTGATGAAGGAGGAAGCTTACAAAGATCTGGAGCTTCTTGAGATCGCTTACGGAAATGACCAGTTTCAGACCGCCTATGACCAGACCAAGGCGCTCATCCAGAACTATCCGGATCTGGAGGTGATCTGCGTTCCGACTGCGGGCGGGATCGCCGCTGCTGCCAAGGCGGCCGCCGATTCCGGCACGGACATCAAAGTGACCGGCTTCGGCCTGCCTTCTGAGATGGCGGAATATGTGGGAAATGTCTGCCCCTTCTTTTATCTGTGGAATCCCGTTGATCTCGGAAACCTGACGGCCTATGTCTCTGTTGCTTTGCACCAGGATAAAATCACGGGCGCTCTGAATGAGAAGTTCAAGGCGGGCGATCTGGGCGAATATGAAGTCACGGCGGCCGCCGACGGGGGGACAGAGGTCATACTGGAACATCCGCTTCGCTTTGATCAGGAAAATATAAGCAAATGGGCAGATGTGTTCTGAGCAGTTTTTGTGTATACTGTAGGAAGGAAGAGTTACATCGGGCTTCACGCCAATCCTGGCTAAAAAACAAGGAAGAGAGGTGTCATGTATGCAACAAGAAGAACTGTTAAAAAAGGTACGGCTGGTCACCATCGTTTTTGCCGCCGTATACATTCTGATGGGAATCGCGATGATTGCGTTCCAGCTTCAGTTTAAATCCGTTCTTGGAATTGTTCTGGGCATCGCGGCCTGTGCCTTCGGCGCATTCAGACTGTTTACCTATTTCAAAAAAAGCAGAAACGAGACGCTGATCGCCACGGATCTGTTTATCGGAACGGTCTTTCTTCTTCTGGGAATCATCTGCCTGGTCAAGCACTCTGTCGTGCTTGATTTCGTGGAACTTGTTTTCGGACTGATGCTCTTTGCGGGCGCACTGATCAAGATCCAGAACGCGATTGACCTCCATCACCTGGGTTATCAGAACTGGTGGATCGTGCTGATCTTCGGGTGCGTGTCCGTTGTCTTTTCGGTTCTGGTCATCCTGAAGCCCGATTTTGTTCTGTCCATCTATATGACGATTGCCGGCGTCTTCCTGATCTATGACGGCGCCGCCAACCTGGCTTCCGTATTCTTTTATAATACGGTGGCGGGCAGAATCAAAAAGGGACTCGATCCGAATCCGGCACCGAAGCCTAAGAAGGAAGAACCTGCGGATCCGGGTGTTCCGGGAAATGGCGGTCCTGCTGAGGGAGGCGCGTATCATGATCCTTCCTACCAGGCTCCTCCGGCATCCCCCTTCCAGGCTCCGTCTGAACCGACTTACCAGGCACCGCCGGCTCAGAACGTTCCGAAGTTTGACCCTGAGACGGGAGAGCCGCTTCAGAAATAAAAAAATTTACAGTTGTACTACACAGGAGGATTTATGGCAGAAAATTGTACTCATGACTGCTCCAGCTGCGGGGAAAACTGCAGCGAGCGCGATCCGAAAAGTTTCCAGGAAAAACCGAATGCCGGTGCCCATATCGGCAAAGTGATCGGGATTGTCAGCGGCAAAGGCGGAGTCGGAAAATCGATGATGACGTCGATCCTTGCTTCCGCGGCCGTGCGGGCCGGGAAAAAGGCCGGCATTCTCGATGCGGATATTACCGGTCCTTCGATTCCGAGAATGTTCGGGATTGACGGGATCCAGGTTCTGGGATCCGATGCGGGCCTGATTCCCGCGTCGACATCGACAGGCATCAATGTGATGTCGATCAACCTTCTTCTTGAGAACAGCGGAGATCCCGTGATCTGGAGAGGCCCCGTGATCGCCGGAGCAGTCAAGCAGTTCTGGACGGATGTGGTATGGGGAGACCTGGACTATCTGTTCGTGGACATGCCGCCGGGAACGGGCGATGTCCCGCTGACGGTTTTCCAGTCCCTGCCCGTGGACGGCATCATTATCGTGACGTCTCCCCAGGAACTGGTCTCGATGATTGTCGGAAAGGCAGTCAAGATGGCGAAGCAGATGAATATTCCGGTTCTCGGACTGGTCGAAAACATGAGCTACATCACATGTCCGGACTGCGGCCGAAAGATCCATCTGTTCGGAGAGAGCGGTGCTTCCGCAGCGGCTTCCGAATGGGGAATTGAGAAAACGGCTGTCCTGCCTGTCATGCCTGAGCTGGCTTCTCTCTGTGATCAGGGACGGATCGAAGATGTCCCCGAAGAGATCACGGATGAGATTTATTCAGTGATCAGCTGAAAAAAATTGGGGTTCTTCGCGAAAATCCGGTTGACCTGACCGGATTTTCGTGTATAATAGACTAGGTGATGCCGATGTGGCTCAGTTGGTAGAGCAACGCATTCGTAATGCGTAGGTCATCGGTTCGAGTCCGATCATCGGCTGTGGAAAACCTCCTGTTCTGACAGGAGGTTTTTCATTTTCTGAAATTCCTTTTCATAAACCCGGGCTTCCGCAGTCTGCGATTTTGGTCGTTTTTGTGCAAATATTCTGATTCGCATTGACTAATAGCCAAATCCTTTGTATAGTATGACTGAGAGAACATAAGAAGTCTATACATTTCCCTGAAAGGCGGTGAAAAATCTTATGGTCATCGGCAGTAATGTTCCGCGTATTGATGCTCATGATAAAGCTACCGGCAGAACGAAATATACAGATGATCTGTGCGATCAGCGGGCACTGATCGCGAAAATCGTACACTCGACAATCGCTCACGGCTATGTAAAATCCGTCGACATTTCCGAAGCTGAGAAGATCCCGGGCGTAATAAAGATTCTGACATGTTTTGATGCGCCCGATTATAAGTTTCCGACGGCCGGACATCCGTGGTCCGTTGATCCTTCCCACCAGGATGTCTGCGACCGCAATCTTCTGACATCCCATGTCCGCTATTACGGAGACGACGTGGCAGCCGTTGTCGCCGAGGATGAAGTGTCCGCGGTGCAGGCTGTGCGCGCCATTAAAGTGGAGTACGAGGAACTCCCGTTCGTGCTCGATGCGCAGGAGGCCATGAAAGAAGGGGCTCCCGTCATTCATGATGAGCATCCGGATAACGTGCTTAAGCATACCGATATACGAAGAGGAAATTACGAAGAAGCCATCAAGGAGCCCGGACTGATTAAAGTCGAGGGCTGGTATGATACGCCCTCCGTGCAGCATTGCCATATTGAAAATGCGATCTGCTTCGCTTATCAGGACAATGAGAAGATCGTCGTCGTCACATCGACCCAGATCCCGCATATCGTGCGCCGCGTCTGCGGTCAGGCGCTCGGCATTCCCTGGGGCAATATCCGGGTGATCAAGCCCTATATCGGAGGCGGCTTCGGAGATAAGCAGGATGTGCTCTATGAGCCTCTCTGCGCATGGCTCTCCACGCAGGTCGGCGGCCGGCTGGTCAAGCTGGAGTGCACCAGAGAGGAGACCTTCTGCAACTGCAGAGTCCGCCATGCGATCAGGAGCCACATCATTTCCTGGTGCAGGCCGGACGGCACGATGGTGGCCAGAAAGCTGGAATGCTGGTCCAACCAGGGAGCATATGCGTCCCACGGCCACGCCATCGCGGCAAAGGGCATGGGCGCCTTCCCGCAGCTTTATCCGTGTCCGAACGTGGAGTGCGATGCCTGGACGGTCTACACGAACAGACAGGTGGCCGGAGCGATGCGGTCCTACGGAATGGCGCAGGCCGGTTTTGCGGTCGAGGCGCATTCGGACGATATCTGCAAAAAGCTTTCGCTTGATCCGCTGGAGTTCAGGAGAAAGAACCTGATGCAGAAGGGCTATGTGGACGCATTCTCTAAGAACGAGCTCTATGACGACACCTTCAATCAGTGTCTCGACAAGGGCGCCGCATGGATCGATTACGAGAGAAAGTATAAGGAATACCAGAATCAGACCGGCCCCGTGAGAAAGGGCATCGGCTTTGCGGTTTACTGGTATAATACAGCGGTCTGGCCGATCGCTCTCGAGACCGCCGGCTGTAGAATGGTCGTCAATCAGGACGGTTCCATCCAGATGCAGGTGGGCGACACGGAGATCGGGCAGGGCGCCGACACGGCATTTGCCCAGATGGCCGCGGAGACACTCGGACTGCCGCTTCACATGGTCCACGTCATATCCTGCCAGGATACGGACGTGACCCCGTTCGGCACGGGCGCTTATGCATCCAGACAGACCTATGTGGCCGGCATGGCGATCAGGACCTGCGCGGAAGCGCTGAAGGACCGCATCCTGAAGACCGCTTTCCGCTATACCAGGATGCAGCCGTATCTCATGGATATCAAGGACGGCAATATCGTGCGGACCACGGACGGACGCGTGCTGATGTCAATGGCGGACCTCGCCACACATTCTCTGTATGATCTGGAGAATTCCGAGCATCTGGCCATGGAGCGCACGACGCAGATCAAATCGAATGCCTACAGCTTCGGCTGCTGCTTTGCGGAAGTGGAAGTGGATATCCCGATGTGCCACGTGAAGCTTCTGAATATCATCAACGTACATGACTGCGGCAGACTGATCAATCCGGCGCTGGCGAAAGCCCAGGTGGAAGGCGGCATGAGCATGGGCATCGGTTATGCCCTGTCCGAGAAGATGATTTACGACAAGAAGACCGGCAGGCTTCTGAACGGCAATCTGCTGGACTATAAGCTGAGCACTTTTATGGATCATCCGCATCTGGAAGCGCAGTTTGTGGAAAATGCCGAGCCGACTTCGGCTTACGGCACCAAGGCGCTCGGAGAACCTCCCGTGGTTCCGGTTGCTCCGGCAATCCGCGCCGCGATTCTCAATGCCACCGGAGTGGCACTCTGTGAGCTGCCGATGGATCCGCATCTGCTTTTCCGCAGATTCAGCGAAGAACATCTGATCTGAAAGTGAGGGACCACCTATGTATGATATAAGTGCATTATATGAAGCAAAGACCGTGCAGGAGGCGGTTGACCTCCTGACTGCCCATCCTGATGCCATAATTATAGCCGGGGGTTCCGATGTCCTGATCAAGATCAGAGAGGGCCGCCTGGCAGGCTGCAAGCTGGTCAGTATTTACGGGATCGACGAGATGAGAGGGGTTAAAATGGAAGATGACGGGACGATCCGGATCGGATCCCTGACATCCTTCTCCCATATTCATGCTGATCCGGTGATCAAGGAACACGTGCCTGTTCTGGGAGAAGCCGTCAACATGGTCGGCGGCCCGCAGATCCGTGCCATCGGCACCATCGGCGGTAACACATGCAACGGCGTGACGTCCGCGGATTCCGCGTCCACTCTGTTTGCGTACGATGCGGTTCTCGAAATCACAGGCCCGGACGGAAAGAGACTGGTTCCGATTTCGGAATTCTATACGGGTCCCGGCCGCGTGGCCTTAAAGACGGGCGAACTGCAGACGGCTGTTCTGATCCGCAAAGAATCCTACGAGGGCTATCACGGCTGCTACATTAAATACGGCATGAGAAATGCCATGGAAATCGCGACTACCGGCTGCTCCGTCAACGTGAAGCTGTCTGACGATAAAAAGACGATCAGCGATATCCGGATCGGGTACGGAGTCGCGGCACCGACCCCGATCCGCGCGCGCAGCGCGGAGGCAAAGATCAAGGGGCTGCCGGTCTCGCCCGATACGCGGGCATTGCTCGGCGAAGCCGTTCTCGAGGACGTAACTCCCAGAGACAGCTGGAGAGCTTCCAAAGACTTCCGCCTGCATCTCTGCAGTACCATGGCGATGCGCGCATTTACCGGAGCGGTCAGAAGAGCGGGAGGTGAGATCGATGACTGAGGAAAACAGACAGTTTAAACAGGTCACCTGTACAATTAACGGCAAGAAAAGGTCGACTGTTGTCGATGTGCGGGCGTCCCTCACGGATATGCTGAGAAATGACTATCGCCTCACTTCCGTCAAGAAAGGCTGTGAAGTCGGGGAATGCGGTGCCTGTACCGTACTGATCGACGGGGAAGCATTTGATTCCTGCATTTACCTTGCCATCTGGGCAGAAGGAAAGAACATTGTCACGCTGGAAGGTCTGGATGGGCCCAACGGCGAGCTCTCCGACATCCAGCAGGCCTTCATCAGCGAGAATGCCATCCAGTGCGGCTTCTGCTCACCGGGATTCATCCTGAGTGCAAAGGAGATACTGGAGACGGGCGTCCTTTACACGGATGATGAGCTCAGAAAGCTTCTCTCGGGACATCTGTGCAGATGTACCGGATATGAGAACATACTGCGCGCCGTAAAGAAAACCATGTATAAGAGGCTGGGGAAGGAGCTGCCGCCGGAGCTGGCGGAGTCTGAAACCAGACCGATTTCATAATTTGAATATATGCGGTGATTCCGCGTGAATGGAAACCGCTCCCTTATACTCAGGATACGGACGGCTGGAATATATGCGGTGATTCCGCGTGAACGGAAACCGCTCCCTTATACTCAGGATTCGGACGGCAAGAATGACTAGACCCGGAACGGATCGGCCTAAATGCTCAGAAAAAATCTTAAACTCGCTTCAGGCTTATGGACAGGGATTTTGATTGTAAGCTCAGACAGTTAAGATTTTTTCTGAAACGGCCGATCCGTTCCGGGAAGTCATTCTAAGCCGTCCTCAATTCGTATAAGGGAGCGGTTTCCTTCACTTGGGGATCCCGCAGTATTTAAAAACAGGCGGGCAGGCATGCAAAATTGAAGTAAGCTTCATTTTCTCTGTCCACGAAACAGAAGGTCAAAGGCCGGCGGGCAGGCAAAATTGAAAAAATCTTCATTTTCTATGCCCGTGAAACTGAAAGTCAAAGGCCGGCGGGCATGCAAGATTGAAGAAAGTTTCATTTTCTATGCCCATGAAACTGAAAGTCAAAAGCGGGCGGGCATGCAAGATTGAAGAAAGCTTCTTTTTTTGGACCAAATCGCCGCCCTGCGGCGATAGCCTGCCAAGCTTCTTGGCTACACGAAAGACTGCCTCTTGCCAAGGTGGTC
>CACXFM010000008.1 GCA_902766955.1 uncultured Lachnospiraceae bacterium
AAACCTAAGAGGCTATAACACTATACTACGAGGTCACCGAATGATTATTCAGACAGGAAACCGCACAGATATACCGGCATTCTACCCGGACTGGTTTGCGAACCGGCTGCGGGAAGGCTATGTGCTTGTCCGCAATCCGTTTAACCCGCAGCAGGTGACCCGCTATCTCCTGGATCCCGCTGTCACGGACCTCATTGTCTTCTGCTCCAAGAATCCGCAGCCTCTGCTCAAGTATATGCCTCTCATCAAGCCATATCACCAGTACTGGTTTGTTACCATCACGCCTTACGGGACTGATCTGGAGCCGAATGTCCCGGACAAAGCGGCTGTCATGGAGACTTTCCGGGAGCTTTCCTCGATCGTCGGCCCCGCCAATATGTGCTGGCGCTATGATCCGATTCTGATTAATGAAAAAGAAACCGCGGAATGGCATATCAATTCCTTCCGGGACATGTGCCGTACACTCGCCGGCAGCACTCACACTGTCGTCATCAGTTTCATTGATCTCTACGAAAAGGTGAAGCGCAATTTTCCGGAAGCAAAAATTGTTCCGCTCCAGACACAGCTTGCTCTCACGGAAGCATTCGTCAAAATCGGCAGAGAATACGGCATGACGATCAAGCCCTGCGGCGAGTCAAAGATTCTTGAATCCGTCGGCGCCGACTGCTCCGGATGCATGACGCAGAAGACGTTCGAGACCGCCATCGGTCAGAATCTGAACCTGCCGTCTGCTCCAAATAACAGAAAGGAATGCGCCTGCTATATCACGGGCGATATCGGCGCCTACAACAGCTGCGGACACTTCTGCCGGTACTGCTATGCAAACACTGACAGAAAGGCCGTGGCCGCAGCCATGAAGCAGCACGATCCGAAGTCGCCGCTTCTCATCGGCCATCTCATGCCGGGCGACAGGATCTCCCAGCCAAAGCAGGAATCCTGGATTGATCCGCAGATGAGGCTGGAGAATTATATCTGAGCCGCACAGGAAAGCCCGATCGCCATGAACTGCCGGTGCCTGAAATATGTGACGCTAATTAGTCGTTAACAGATCACTAGACGGAGGAAAAGATGGCCGCATCTTCCTATATCATTGTCCGTCAAGGGTTTCTGTTATGGATTGAAAGAACTCTTTGCTCCACATATCCAACGAAGCCGGATTTCGAATAAAAGGAAGAACATCACTTTTCGCCTGTGCATAATCTATTTGCCCAAAACGTCGGATCAGAATCTGTTTTATTTCATCCAGTGACATGTCATTTCCCGCCCCTTCAAAGCCGGAATCTATCAGTCTTGCATTCAGATGTTTCAGATTTACAGGCGTCTGACGGGAAAGATAAAAAACATAATCATACAAGTCTCGCCCCTTAACACGATTTTTCCAGGCTCTGCAAATAACGGCATGCATTTTACCGGCAAACAGAGATGGCATATCATACAGATTTATTTCATATGGTATAGGAAGTAACCTGAATTGCCGCTCAAATCCTGCATATGGAGGGGGCGTTGTATCCACTTCGAATTTGACTTTGATCAGTTCAGAACCTACGATTGTCTGTGCGAGCCGCTCATCCGCATAACAGAAAAGAATGTGTTCTCTTGTGCTGCCTTTCACAAAAGCGGACAGTACATCGGAATCCTTTGACTTCACTTTGGATTCTGCTTTAAAACGAAATCCATATGTCAGCAGTTCCTTTTCCAGAGCAGGAAGATAACCATCTAAACGAAAGCCGGAGTCCGGTGTCATAAGAGAGAAATCCAGATCCTCCGAAAATCGATCAAGACCATAAAAGATTCGAAGCGCAGTTCCACCATAAAACGCTGCAGTCTGAAAAAAACCGGCGCGGGACAAGCCACACAGAATAATCTCCTGCACCACTTCTTTGATGCTGTTCTTTTTGTCGGTTAATGTGGCAGATTCATGCTGAGACAGCATCTGTTCTATTATATTATCCATGCCGTTTGATCTCCTTTATCAAGGATATTAGCAGTTTGTGATTTGCTGTATGATATAGCCCTGCGAGTGCCATCATTTCAGAAAGGTCAGTGCTGCGGAAAGCTTCTTTGTCAATCCGCAGATCATCAAACAGGAGCCGGCAGAGCTCCTTCCTGTTTGCGCATGGGGAACAAGTATATAGATAATCGCAGACAGCCTTTTCCGCGGACGAAATGACAAAACCATATCCATTTTCTTCGTACAGCCTGGTGCCGTAAGGAAATGCAGGTGTTGGGATATCCCGGTATGTGAATACTCCAAACGGTGTGGAATATTGCTTTTTCCTTTTCTTTCCGCAGGTTGCAGACGTGAAAGCATATACGGCTTCGGGAATCAAACCGTGCCATGCAAGTGCGAACTCAAAAGAGAGATATGACGGACCGTAAATGATTCGTGCCAGATAATGCCCTGGAATGGATCGGTCGGTTTCGTATAGTCCTTTAATGATCGGAATCAGGTCACCGCTTTTGACCATCCGGGCAATCTTTGCCGCAGGATTAGCGTAAGTATTGTATTGTTGAATTAGCATTGAAGTTGTTTTTACCATATATTCACCACCAACTGCAATAATAATGCATTTTCTGGTTAAAATCAAGGAGTAACGGGGACGGTTCTCTCTACTCATTTATATAAAAATGAGTAGAGAGAACCGTCCCCGTTACTGGTCCCTGTTACTGCTTTAGAAATCTGCAGAAAAAGCTGTAGTCACCATAATCGTCAAGGGATACAATGGTTTTGCAGAAATGTCTGCCTGAGGCGATTACGAAAGGTAAGAAGACAATGAATATCATTACAACGGACAATCACAGGGAACAAGTTGAGTGCGGCCAGAAAATCGTCAAAGAGCATCCGGATATCTATACAGAACGTGTAATCCAGGGTATTGACAAGATTATTAAGAACTATCACTTGCCAGCCGGCATTTCTGAAAATGACGCCTTTTACATCAGCATTTATTATTATTGGCGGTACGGATTTGTAACAAAAGAAGTATTTGCCTATGATCTTCTGACTAAAAGCCAGGACCTGGCAGCGTCCTATATTTCTCATATGGACCGCCTTAACTATACAAGGCATCTGAATAAGTCAGAGGACGAACATTTCCTCTCAAATAAGTATGAAACATACTGCTTACTGAGAGACTTTTACGGCAGGGAGATTATCTATGTGCCGGATCTTTCGGGAATGGATGACTTTTGTCAATTTGTATCCGCCCATCATGAATTTGTCATAAAGCCCGTGGGGCTGGCGTCGTCCATCGGCGTCAGAAAATGTGACCTTCAATCCTTTCATAATGATCCCGGGGAAGCCCTGACAGCGATTTTGCAGGAATCAGAATCTATCAGAAGCCATTATAAATGGTCATCAGGAAAAGGGGTTCTCGTTGAGGAGATCATTAAACAGGATGATTCACTGGCCAGGCTGCATCCGGCATCAGTGAACAACATCCGCATTACTACGGTGAAGCTTGGAAAGGATGTTCATATCCTTTATCCTGTCCTTCGCATCGGGAAAGGCAGGCGCTTTATATGTTCTTGCTCTACAGGCAGCATCAACACCGGCATCAATGTAAAGAGCGGTGTCACGGAGACGGACGGATTTGATATGGAAACCCATCACTATATTCGTCATCCGGATCTGGGATACTCCATTCAGGGAATTCAGATTCCAAAATGGGATGAACTGATTGAGCTTGTTGGAATGCTGGCTCTGCGATTTGAGAACCTGAATTATATCGGATGGGATGTTACCCTATCAGATCAGGGTAAGTGGGTTGTCATAGAGGCGAACGAGAACGGTGCTTTTGATATAATGCAATTGGCCTACCAGAAAGGCATTCGTGACGAATTTTCAGATTTGATTCACTGGAAACCGAATCAGAAATACTGGTGGACCGGGCGCTATACATAAAGCATGACGGCTCACATCTTCAGCTTTTCTATATGGCTCCCGGTACATCCGGCTTGATCCCGGGATCACTTCTTCAGCTTTTTCCGTATAGCTCCCAGGACATCATTCTTCTTCGTCCGGCCGCTCCGGATCTGCAGAATTGCTCCCCCGTGGCTGTACACGGAGAGAATCGTCAGAACCACTCCGATGATTCCCGCCTCAGTTCTGCCCTGTATAAACATGAGCAGAGTAAAGGTGAGCGGTATGACCGGTCCTCCGATGCAGAGATACTTCGTGGCGAAAACAACAAGCATCCCCGCGATGTTTGCGGCGAGC
>CACXFM010000009.1 GCA_902766955.1 uncultured Lachnospiraceae bacterium
TTACGTCCTTCTTCACCTGCGTCCCCGTGCTGTACATGTAGCGGAGCCTCCCGAGCGCCTCTTCGTCTCCGTTTCTTCCGCACTCTTCGAGGATCTGCACCGCCTTTCTCACGTCTCTCCTGGCGCCCTCTCCGTGAAGCAGGCACATCGCGTAGTCATATTTTGCCTCCTTCATGCCCCTGTCAGCGCATTTTTTCAACAGGCGCACGCCCTTCTCGGGTACCCCCAGTTCAAAATTGATCACGGCAAGCTGGTAGTCCGCTTTCAGGTCACCGTTTGAGGCCGCCTTTTCAAAATACTTCTCCGCCTTTTTCAGATTGACGCTTCTGCCAAGCCCGAGCCTGTACATCCTGCCGATCCGGAACGACGCGTCAGAGTCGCCCAGTTCTTCCGCCCACTCATAGCATTCGAGGGCCCGCGTATAGTTTCGCTCGTATATATGGCCTTTCTCGAACATCCTCGCAAAGCACATGATTGCAGGAGTATAGCTGCGGTTCGCCAGGTCGTTCAGCAGGCGGAACGCCTCCTCCAGATCCGTCTTCCCCGCAACCTCCGCGTCGGCCAGTTTATACGCCGCATCATCTTTTTCCTTCACGGCATCGAGAAGTGCCTGCGGAAGAATGGCCTCATCATCTTCCTTTGCCGCGCCGGATTCACTTTTGAGGCCGTATCTCTCCCGAAGCATTTCCGTCTTTCTCTCGGCCGCTTCATACGAAGCGCGCAGCCGTTCGATCCGCTTCTGTCCGCCTTCCGCGCTTTTTCCCATTCTTCCTTCCTCCGCACGCCAAAGAAACCTGGTTTAAGGTCCGTGTGCAGTTTCTTTTGTTCATATTGCCTCTTATGACTTCTGTTCCAGAATGGCCATCATCTGCTCGACCATTTCCTCGTCCTTCAGCCGGAACTTGAACTCCACGCGCCTCGAGGCGTCCATATCCACACTGCCGTCCTCGGCATAAATCGGGTTGCTGTAAGAGCGGCCGTTTGCGGTCACGATGCCCCGCAGAAACTCCGTCGTCTCCGGATCCAGAATGCCCCCGTCGTCGGCCAGGCACACGTTGGCCACCGCCAGCGCGCGCTGCTGGGACAGCTCGAGGTTAAACAGATAGCCGCCTTCCGTATCCGTGTGGCCTTCGATGATAATCTCCGAAATATAATCCCTGAACTGATCGCTCAAGAGCACGCCGAAATACTCCGGAAGGAATTCCTTCAGGAAATCCTCACCCTCTTCGCTGAGCACGGAATTGTTGAAATCAAAGAGAATGCTGGATTCAAACATGATGGCGCCTGTTTTCGAATCCACCGCGACCGTCGCGGTTCCCGCAAAGGCATCGCGGAGAGCCTGAATCAGGTCTTTTTTGACACCGACGATCTCCTCCATCTGTTTCTGCTGCGATTCGATCTGTCCCTGCTGGGTCTCCAGTGTCTTCTGCTGCTCGGCCAGCTGTGTCTGGGCAGCCGTCAGTTCTTTCTCTCTGGTCTCCAGAGTCGTCTGCTGCTCCGCAAGCGTCTCCTTCGCTTCATCCAGCTCTTTCTGCTGCTCCGCGAGTGTTTTTTCCGCGCCTTTCAGTTCCTTCTGCTGACCCTTAAGCGTCTCTTTGGTTTTGTCCAGTTCCGACTGCTGCGTCGCCAGCGTCTTCTCCGCTTCCTTCAGCTTTTTCTCCTGCGTGGCGACGGTCGCTTCCTTCTCGGCCAGAGTTTTCTGGGTCGACTCGATCTCGGCCGCCTGTTTCTTCAGTTCTTCCGACTGCTCGGCCATCGTTTCCTGCTGCTCTTCGAGAACGGTCTGCTTTTCGCGCAAGACCCTCTCATCCTCCTCCACCTGGAGTCTGGACTGCAGCATGGTAAATGAGATAATCACGACGAACATCAACAGGAGGCCCGCCATCATATCGGAATACGACAGCCAGTAGGACGCCTCCTCGTCCTCCCGTCTTCTTCTGCGTCTCGCCATATTTATGATCCCTCCGAATCAGACGTAATACTCCCGCGTCATCAGTTATCATTCAGCTGTCTGACCGCCTGTGTATTTCTCCGCAGGACATCCATCGAATAGACAAGTCCTTCCAGTTCCTCCTGCATCCTGCTGATCGTGTCATAGGTGCTCTTCAGGGAGGCCGTCAGCTGCTTCGACATCGCGTCGGTCGATTTATTCAGTTCCTCAGTGCTCTTCTTCAGTTCATCATTGACACTGCCGGAGAGCTTCAGCATATTGTTCATCTGGGTCGTCGCACTCTGCGCCACCGTATCAGCCGAGTACTGGGCAGATTTCTGCATGGTCTCTCCCGCTGTCGCGGCTGTCTTGGCCAGCATCTGACCCGCTTCCTGGGCAGTCTTCGAGACATCCTCTATATTGCGCTTCGAAATCTCGGAGATCTTGCTCTCCATTCTCTGCATGAATGCCAGCTGCTCCGCCATCTTCCTGCTGTAGGATTCAAAGGAGTCGCTGATCTGCTTCTCATAAGCCACAAGCGTCTCGATATAATGCTGCTGGCGGTTGGACAGATCCGTATTGGTCGAAATCTGCTTCTGGAGCTCGGACATGCTTCCGTTGATGCCTTCCTCCAGGGCATTTAGCTGTTCGAGATAAGAGGACATATTAGACACGGCCTGCTGCGTCATCGCGCTCATAGAGCCGAGGTCCGCCGTCATACTGCCGACCTGCTCGAGAATCTGCTGCATGTAGACGCGGTTCTGCTGCTCCCACTCCACCGTCTCGCCGATCGTCCTGCTCAGATCATTGAAGGCGCCGTTCAGCGCGAGATTCATTCTGTCAAGGAATTTGTCGACGACCTGTTCGAGACCCTCCAGCTGGGCCCTCGTCGCCACCTGTGCGAAGCTGGAGACCGTCGAATTCATCCGGTCAAATTCAGGAATCAGGATCTCCTTCAGTTTGTCTCCGAGTCTCTCGCCGAACGCATAGACGAGCTCTCCCGTGCCCTCTGCCTGCTTCTTCTGCAGCGCGAGCATCTGGCGGAAGCCCTCATTTCTGGCATCCGGCATCACGTAATTCTCATAGGCATCCAGGAATCTCTCCAGAGCTTCCTGTGCCTGATCCAGTTTGTTTTTATAGACAAAGCTGAAGATCAGGGAAAACACCATGCCGTAGATGGATGTGTGGAATGCCACTTTAATGCCCTGGATCAGGGGAGAGATGCTGTTTGTGATCTCGGAGGCCGATCCCGTGTTAAACTGCTGCAGACCTATGGTCAGTCCGATGAATGTGCCTAAGATTCCGAGACCGGTCATGGTCCCGCTCACGAGATTCAGGATATTCCGGCTGATCGAATCATCGATCAGATCCTGATTGATATAATCTCCGATATCGCACCTGTACAGGTCTCCCGACAGTTCCTCCATGCGGAGAACCTCGGAAGTAAACTCTCTGTAGCGGACCTTGAGAATCGGCTGCAGAAACAGGTTTTCCTTCACGCGGTAGGAATCCCACAGGAACTTGCGCTCGGCCTTGAAATCACTGCGGATTTCTTCCGTCGCGTTCTCCAGATCATCGATCATGTTGTCGATCGTGGCCATCTTCGCGAATGCAAAGCAGAAAATAGCAAAAACGATCACGAACATGGCGGCACTGATGATAATATTCGTGTAATCCAGCGAACCTGCGGTCAGGTTCAGATAGACACAGAGCGCCGCCATCAAGCCGAATGTCAGAAAAAGTGTATACTTTGAACGAAACAGTCCTTTCATGCGCTGTTGTTCCTCCCTTTTGACAGACAGATCGCGGGCAGTAAACCCGGTCATCCATCATCATACCTTTAAAGCGTGTTTTTTTCGTGTTTTAGGGCTTTCTCTCTTATTATACAGACTCACAGATTGCGAAGCGTCACGATCTGATAGATATGATATCCCACCTGTACGGGCTCCGGCAGCAGCACGTCGGCGGCTGTCTCGAGCAGCAGTCTTCTCCGCAGCTTTCGTTTCACCCCGGGGCTCAGCTTTCTCTTCGCGATCTCCTCATGGCTGATCCGCTCCTGTTCCTCCCGGGCAAACAGTTCCACATTCTTATAGGAAAAGGTCTTCAGGCGGTCCAGTATATAGTCCCTGTCACCCTCATACGTGATGCGGACGCTCCCGGTTGCCCTGAACACTTCCACATCCGTCACGCCTTTCATTTCACCCAGACACCTTCTGAGCACATCTGCCTCCGCCGCACTGAATCGCGAAGCGGCGGTCCGGATTCTGATGCTGTGTCTCGTCTCGTGCGCAATCGTGAAGATCATATGTCCATCCTCCCGCATGTATTGTACATGAAAACACTGAAACACGACAATATAAAAAAGAGTCGCTTAAGCGGCTCTTTTCGCGCCGGTGCGCGCCTGCTTTAGCAGGCAATTTCATCTGCGCACCAGTCGCATCCTGCACGGAGTGCTTTTTTATATCATAGGATATTCAACGGAATTTCCTATGATATAAAATACAGAAGCGCCGGCACAGGGAACCCTGTCCGGCTGTTCTGTAAAAATTCTATATTCTGTACTGCACATGTGTCAACGCAAACAGAAATTCGGAATTTGACATTCCGATACGTGTTTTCGCACATAGATTAAGCCCCGCGACGGAATAGACAGATATTGACATCTATTCCTGTACCCCTCCATGCAATGCCGCGCAGGCTCTGCTCAGGAGACACATGTGCAGTCCAGCTCCTCAAAGCCTTTATTCCATGGCCGCTTTCGCATGCTCCGTATAAATCTGTTCGATTCCTTCGATTCTTCCGAGACCGGCGATCTGGCATTCGACGGCATCGAAAGCGCCGCTGGCTTCAAACATGCTCTTCCAGGAATCCTCCTCGTCTCCGGCCATGTCATTATTGGCATGATCACCGGCGACCACCATCAGCGGACGCAGAATCACTTTCTTATAGCCGGCATCCGCACACTTTTCAATCACGGCTTCACAGGCGGTCTCCTCCGGTTCGCCCTCGACGGTTCCGATAAAGACATTTGTGTATCCGAGTTCTTCCATCTGTGTCTGCATCTGGTTGTATGTCACTTTCGCCTTATGCGAAGTGCCATGTCCCATAAACACGAAAGCGGTTCCGTCTTCCGCAGCAGAAGCGGCATCCTCATAGCCGGCCGTCCGGGCGGCCTCCGCCGTCACAATTTCCGCCACTGCCTTCTTGTCATCATTGACCTCGGCCGCATCGCTTCCGACTTCGCCGAGAAGCGGCTCCGCAATCTTCACGGATTCGAACTTGTCCTCATATTCGCTCACGGCACCGGCAAGTTCGTCATACTCAGCCCCGTGCATCAGATGGGTCGGCTGTACGATCAGGTTCTTCACGCCGTTCTCCACCGCTCTCTCGAGGGCCTGGCTCACATTGTCAATCTGCTCGCCGTCTCTGGCCAAGATGTGGTTGATGATAATCTGCGAAGTAAATGCTCGTCTCACGGACCAGTCCGGGAACGCTTCCTGAAGCGCCTGCTCAATCCCTCCGACGTCACTGGCCCGGCTCTCGTTGAAGGATGTGCCGAAGCTCACGACTAGCAGCTCGTTTTCGCCGATTTCGTCACCGTTCCGGGGATCATCAAGCGACGCGTCGCCCGTGTCTCTGCCGAAATAATCCGGATCCGCAAATTCCCCCTCGACAAGCTCCTTCTCCGCATCCGTCAGAGCGTCCCATGCAGCTTTCGCCGAGGCGCACAGGTCCTCCATGCCTTCTTCGTACTCCTGCACGTAGATCGAATCAATGAGATCCGCCACTTCGCCGGCCTTCTCCAGCTCTTCCTCCGAAGCTTCCGCCATCTCTTCCGCGCCGCTGACTGCCTCCGCGATACTCTCCGCACCGCTGACTGCCTCTGCTCCGCTGACAGCTTCCGCTTCGAGCATGGCGGACGTCACGACATCTTCGATGATGTCATCCGGCGCGGGAAGTGGATTTTCAACAGACACCATATGGTCATACCAGATTCCCTTCTTGCCGATCAGGGCTACAGGGAACTCCTCATTCAGAACAGGCACCGGGATATCAAATGCGAACACATCCTCCGTCGTTCCGTCTTCATATGTCACGGAATCCTCTGTCGGATTCAGAAGCTCCGCACCTTCCTGTTCGGCGTCTTCTTTCAGCCCCTGGAACAGATTCAGGATTCCCTTCGAAGCAAGCGGCACATGGATGGTCATCCCGCCGTCCTTCACGGTCAGGACACATTGGCCGCCGGTCGCCTCATTGGCATGAAACATACTGCTGTCCGTCTTAAACTCCGCCAGATAGATCCCGTCCTCCAGCATTTCCGGCATTTCTTCGGCGGAAACTGCCGCCGAATCCGCAGCCTGCACAGGTGCCGCAACCGGAGAAATTCCCAAAGCCGCCGCTGTCAGCCATACCACAAATCTCTTCTTCATCGCATAAAGCTCCTTTCTTTGATGCATATTGTGTTTTTGTCGGAATGCACGAAGAAGTCAAATCCACATGAGAAACGTCCGGCTGAAGAACAAATCAGATCACACACAAAATTCCCCCGCATGATAACGCGGAGGGACGGTATTTGCGGGCAGAAGAGTCCGGCTTCTCCCGTCTCACACTTTGCGTACAGCCAAGTCCTCGTGGCTTTAGAGCATGCTCCATGCTCCCGTACTGCATGAGGCAGGTCTCCCGGCTGATCGATCAGACGCAGCGGATGCTCCGGCCTTCCCGTTTGACCAGTGGCCACTATGGAGCAGCTGCTCTCGAAACACGGTGACGAGATCGTGCAGGATTCCCACCTGCTTCCCTTTTCACACGGATCTCCAACAATCCGCGCACCTCATACATGAACCTGAATTCATGAAAATTTTATCACAGTCCCCCGTAAAGCGCAACTATCCTGATTGCAGCCGCTTGCTGAGGAACATCCGCTGTGATACACTGTTAATTGACCGTTATATTTGCGTAACGTCCGCTTATTTACAGTTAACTCAAAAACAGGAAGGAGATTTGCGTATGAAACAGAAACGTCTTTTGTTCTCTCTCATTCTGGCCTTCAGTTTACTTTTCAGCTGCCTGACACCGGTATTCGCCGCAGATGCCGGGGCCCCGTCAGAAGATCCGGACGGCCTTCAAAAAGATATTGTGATCCTGTTCACCAGCGACGTGCACTGCGGCGTCGACCAGGGCTTCGGTTACGAGGGCCTCCTCGAGGCGAAAAAGACCTTCGAAGCAGACAACCATGTTCTCCTCGTCGACAACGGGGACTCCATCCAGGGCGAACCTCTCGGAACAATGACCACGGGTGAGGCAAATATCAAGCTCATGAACGCTGTCGGCTACGACATCGCCATCCCCGGCAACCACGATTACGATTACGGAATGGACCGCTTTTTCGAGCTGGTCGAAATGGCGGATTTCCCGTATATCAGCTGTAATTTCAGAAAGGGAGACGATCTCGTATTTGATCCCTATATCATCAAGGAGTTTGACGGGGTAAAGATAGGTTTCGTCGGCGTCACGACGCCGACCACGTTCACCACGTCCACGCCGAAATACTTCCAGGACGAAAGCGGGAATTTCATCTACGGCTTCTCACAGGATGAAACGGGCGAAGCACTCTATGCCGCTGTGCAGTCCGCCGTCGACGATGCGAGAGCGGAAGGCGCGCAGTACATTATTGTCATGGGTCACTGCGGAAACGAAGCCTCCTGCGAGCCCTGGACATATTATGACATCATTTCCCACACAAACGGCATCGACTGCTTCATAGACGGTCACAGCCACGATGTCGACCACGTCGTCATGCAGAATAAGGACGGCCAGGATGTGATCCGGCAGGCCTGCGGCACAAAGATGAACGGGATCGGCCGCGTCACCATTTCTCACGAGGACGGCTCCGTGAGCGCGGAACTCTACTCCTGGTACAACAGTATTTCCGCTCCTGCTCTTCTCGGGATCGAAAACGAGCTGACGGAAGCGATCAATGCCGAAAAGGGAGAACTGGACGAAAAGCTCTCCACGGTCGTCGCTCATACGCCCTATGATCTGCAGATCTTCGATCCGGAGATCGTGGCGAATGACGGTTCGCCGATCCGCATTGTGAGAAGAGCCGAGACCAACCTGGGCGACCTCTGCGCGGACGCATTCCTTGATCAGTCGGGTGCGGATGCGGCCATCGTCAATGGCGGCGGCATAAGAGTCCCCATAGAAAAAGGCGATATCACGCTGGATGATATTCTGAAAGTCCATCCTTTCGGCAATATGATGAGTGTGATCGAAGTCACCGGACAGCAGATCCTCGACGCGCTGGAATGGGGCTGCAGATCTGTTCCGGAGGAGAGCGGAGGCTTCCTGCAGGTGGCCGGCATTACCTATGAAATCCATACGTATATCGACAGCAGCTGCACGCACGATGAAAACAGCTTCTTCACCGGCATCGATGGTGAATACCGGGTTAAAAATGTCATGATCGGAGGCGAGCCGCTCGATCCGGACGCCGTGTACAAACTGGCAGGCACCGATTATGTTCTGCAGAACAACGGCGACGGCTTCACGATGTTTGACGGCGCCACAGTTCTCCTGAGCGGCATCAAGATCGACAACCAGGTCCTGATCGACTACATCACGGAAACCTTGGGCGGCCAGATCCCGGATGTGTACGCGGATCCGTACGGCCAGGGACGCATCGTCGCATTTGATGCGCCTCCCGCACAAAAGGCGGCTGCCTCCGCGCCGGAACAGCCGGCTGCCCCTGCTCCCGAAGAAGTGACACCCGAAGAAGACTTACAGGAAGTCATCACCGGTGAATTAGCAGCGGATGAGGAAACAGCCGAAGAAGAGGTGACCGCTGAGGAAGAAGCGGCGCCCGAAGAAGAGGTGACAGCCGAAGAAGATGCACAATATGCCGATGACGACGCCGCGGCAGGTGAAGTGGATGTGCCTGCGGCAGAGGAGCAGGAGCCGGTGGATGAAGTCACGGATTCCGAAATATAACATGCCGGACACAGCTGTCTTTTTGCAGTCTGTCTCCCGTAAAATCTTCTGAACGTTAACGAAAGAGGCTGCCCGAAAAGGCAGCCTCTTGTTTTGTCTTCATACAGGGCGGTTTTCGCGGACAGGGACACTTCCCGCGCGGCACACCGCCTGTTTTTACTTTTCTTTCAGTTCCCGGATAAGCACCCTCATCAGTTCCCTGGAACTGACCGGCTTCACGAGCGACGCATTCATCCCGGCGTCAAAACACTTGCTTCCGATCTTGTCATACGCGTCTCCGGAAAGCGCGATGATCGGCACCGACGCCGCATAATCCGTTCCCAGCTCCCGGATGGCCTTGGCGGCCTCGAATCCGTCCATGACCGGCATCCGGAGATCCATCAGGATGGCATTGTAATACCCTGCCTTTGACTTTCTGAATTTGTCCAGCGCCTCGTATCCGTTGCCGGCTATATCCGTCCGGATGCTCTTGAGACCGAGAAGGTCGCTGATCACTTCTGCATTCAGCGGATTATCCTCCACGATCAGTACCCTGATGCCGCGCAGCAGATCCTCCGTGATCTCCGGCTCTTTCTGTTCTCTCAGGAGAATCTGGTCCTCTGTGGCGAGATCGTACGTAAAGTCTACAATGAACGTAGTGCCTTTTCCTTCCTCGCTGATACATTCGATATGGCCCTTCATCAGTTCCACAAGGCGCTTGCAGATAAAGAGGCCGAGCCCCGTGCCCTCCGAATCCTGCGGCTGCCGCTTCAGGTCCTGCTCAAACGGCAGATACATGCGGGTCCGGAATTCCCTGCTGATTCCGCAGCCGGTGTCACTGATCCGGTAGGTATGGCGGGCCGTGTTTTTCTCCTCATCATATTCCGCTCGGACACTTAAGGTCACATCGCCGTCTCTTGGTGTAAACTTCACGGCATTGCCGAGAAGGTTGATCAGCACTCTGGCCACATGATCCATGTCGATGAGAATCACGCGGTTCTCGCAGCCCTCCGTCTCAAAATGGTAATGCACGCCCGCGCTCTTGGCGCGCTCGCCGATGATGGCGTTTGTCTCCCGGAAGACCTCCTCCTCATTGGCGATCTCGTAATTGCTGACCACTTTGCCGGCATCCAGCTTGCTGGTTTCCAGCACCTCGTCGATCAGGCCGAGGAGATAGCGGCTGGATACCTGCATTTTCTCCAGGTTCTCCCGGATCTCCGGAGAAAGATCCGTTGACTCGAGACTCAGCTCCAGAAGACCGGTGATCGCCGTGAGCGGCGTCCTCATATCGTGGCTCATATTGGACAGGAAGCTCTCCTTCTCCTGGCTCGTCTTGGCCGCGATCCGCAGTGCTTCCGTGACAGCCTCCAGCTGCTTCTCGTCGGTCACCTGCTGCGTGGTATCAACAAATGTGATGACCAGGCCCCTGAGTTTTCCTTTTTCGAGCTCTCCCATGTCCATGCCGTCACGGGACGAATCGCTGATCCTGTAGGGAGCGATCCGGATCAGATAGGTTTTGCCGGACACGGAAGCGGTCTGGCATTCCACTACTTCCAGGGTCTCCATCACCTTCCTGGACAGGTCCATCAGATTGATCAGCGCGAAATTATAGGCAATATACTGCAGAGACCTGCCGACATCCTGCTCGGCGACGCTGAATTCCGAGGCAATATAGTCCGTAAACTTACGGATATTCAGATCGCGGTCCACCATCATGATGCCGACGAGCGTCGTGGACAGGAAGTTGGCCATGTCGTTATTGACGGCCGCGATCTCCGATACCTTGGACTGGTACTCGGAATTGACCGTGTAGAGCTCTTCATTCACGGACTGCAGCTCCTCGTTGGAGCTCTGCAGTTCTTCATTGGAAGTCAGAAGCTCTTCATTGGCGGCCTGCAGTTCAGCGTTGACGGACTCCAGTTCCATGACGGTCTGATGCAGAGACGCCTGCGTGATGCGCAGTTCTTTCTCCAGATCCGCAATTCTCTTGGCGGCCGCTGTATCGACATCATAGTGCGTGGTCTCCACTTCCAGCTTCTGGCACTGGGAGATAAAGGCCACTGCGGTCATTCCCGTCTTCTCGCCCACTTTGTCGAGAACCGGCAGCGCCACGATTGTAAGATATTCCGTATCCTCTTTCAGCTTCACGGGAATAAAATCAAATGCGACTCTGGACTCCTTCTCCCTGGATTCCTTCAGCGCCGTTGAAAACGCAATCTTCAGGTCCTCCCTGAGGAGCAGGAAGATATCGAGCGTGGCGCTGCCGGCGGGAATCGTGAGGATATTCGAGCAGTCCCCGAAAGAGTGCCGCAGCTCATTATTTTCATCCACCACCACGCAGGGCGGCATCACGGACTCCAGCACCTTGATATCAAGCTCATTCACCTCATATTCCCCGAGAGAGCTCAGCTTTTTCACGGGGACGGAGGGCAGTTCCATATGGTCTTCCACATTCTGGAGCGTATAGGGGATGCTGGCATGCACCGGTTTTCTGCCGGACAGGTTATGAACGAAGATCTTCTCGTTTGCACAGAAAACCTTGAATACCTCGCTGTACTCTCCGACGGATTCGGACTTGCCCAGGAAGAGATAGCCTCCGTCCTTCAGGGCAATATGGAAAATCGAAAACAGGTTCTTCTGAAGTACAGACTGGAAATAAATCAGAAGATTTCTGCAGCTGATCAGATCCAGTCTTCCGAAGGGCGGATCCTGGAACACATTGTGCTGTGCAAATACGATCATGGTGCGGATCTCATGATTGACCGTATAGCGCGCACCTCTCCTCGTGAAATACCGCGAGAGCCGGCTGACGCTGACATCCTCGATAATGTTTTCACCGTAGACGCCCCGCCCCGCGATCTGTACGGAATCCGCATCCAGATCCGTCGCAAAAATCTTGACATCGCGGCGGATATTCAGTTCCTCCATCACCTCGGAGAAAAGGATGGCAATCGAATACGCTTCCTCACCGGTCGAACAGCCGGCCACCCACACGCGGATCTGGTCGACGCTCTTTCCGTGCCTGACAATCTCCGAGATCACTCTGGTCTTCAGAACATCAAAATACTCCGCGTCCCGGAAGAACGAGGTCACACCGATCAGGACTTCCTTGGCCAGCATCTTGGCCTCGTCCGAGTTGGTTTTCAGATAATCGACATACTGCTCCAGATTCCTGCTGTGGGTGACGACGATGCGCCGCTCAATCCGCCTCAGAATCGTCGTCTGTTTATAATATGTATAATTCGTATTCGTGACATTCCGGAGAATCGAGAACACCTGCGAAATCAGATCGCTGTCGGTCAGCATCATTCTTCCGTCGGAGACGCGGATCGAGGAGGCGATGTGGGTCATCTCCTTGGCAATCGCGTCAGGCGAAAGAATCATGTCCACGAAGCCGGTACTGATGGCATTCTTCGGCATCCCGTCAAACTTGGCCGTATCCGGATTCTGCACGATAATCACGCCGTTCTGCTCTTTGATATCGCGGATTCCGTTCGTGCCGTCGGAACCGGTCCCCGACAGAATCACGGCGACTGCCCGGTTCTCGTAAGCCACGGCCAGGGACCGGAAGAAAATATCGATCGGATGATTGATCAGATTGTGGTTATAGCTGCGCAGATGCAGCACATCGGAGGTAATCTCCAGATTATAGCCCGGCGGGATCAGGTAGATGTGATTCCTGCGGATCTGGATTCCGTCCGTGACCTCAAGGACGGGAAGAGACGTGTACTTCCCCAGTATCTCGGAAAGAAGGCTCTTATGGTCCGGGGACAGATGCTGGATAATGACAAACGCCATCCCGGTGTCCCTCGGCAGAAATGTCAGAA
>CACXFM010000010.1 GCA_902766955.1 uncultured Lachnospiraceae bacterium
GATCCATCCTGATTCGTCTGATTGCCCTGGCTGCCGTAATCGGTGTGGCTTGTGCGATGTTTGTTGTGGGACGCGGCCATACGGTTTATTTCGACAACAAAGATCTGGAGGCGGACGGGCAGAAATACGAGGCGTTTTATCAGGTAGAAATATTTGTCGGAGATGAATCAGTCGGAAAGCTGGGCCCCGGAGACCGCGGCATGGCGACAACCATGGGCCAGAAATTCCGCATGGTCCTCCATATTAAACCCGGGAAAAAGGAGAAGAAATACGGCAGTGCCGTCTCTCTCGAGCTTCCCTACAATATGGACGGGGTCATCCTGAATCTGCCGTCAATGCTGGCCGGTGCGCCGGAGGAAGTATTTATGGAAGAGTTTATCCCCGCGCCGGAGACGACGACCGAGGAAGACGAAGAAATCGTGACGGACGAATTTGAGATGCCTATGGAAGGCGAATAAGGAAATGCCTGTCCCTGATGCGGGGGCAGGCATTTTTGGCTCTGTGAGGTTGCCCTCGACTGAAGAACAGGGTAAAATAAAGATTCGGAGGAAGGATCATGAAACTGGCTGTTTTATTCCCGGGGATCGGGTATACATGCGATAAGCCGCTTTTATATTATTCCGGAAAACTGGCGGCCGGTATGGGGTATGAAGTAAAACCCGTGCCGTACGGCGGATTTCCGAAGCAGGCCAAAGGAAACCGGGAGAAGATGGAAGACGCTTTCCGGACCGCGCTTGGCCAGGCAGGGCAGATACTGAAAGATGTGAAATGGTCTTCCTATGAAGAAATCGTTTTTTTCAGCAAAAGCATCGGGACCGTGGCAGGTGCCGTGTTTGCCCGGGACCTGGGCATGCCGGTGAGACATATCCTCTATACGCCGCTTGCGGAGACGTTTTCCGTGCCGCTTCCGGATGCGATCGCATTTCACGGGACGTCGGATCCCTGGGCCGGGAATGATGAGATTGAGCAGGCCTGTGCGGCGCAGAAGATCCCCCTTTTTCTGACGTCCGGTGCCAACCATTCCCTGGAGACGGGAGATCCCTTCAGGGATCTGGAGACTCTTCAGAATACGATGAAAACGGTGGATTCCTGGCTTAAGCGAGGTGCAAATTAAGTGAGTGAGCTTGCTGCAATGATTCTGAGAATGACCGCTTCTTCGGCGCTCTATGTGCTGGTGACAGCGGTTCTTTGGCGTGCCTTCGGTGACAGGAGACACAGCATGAAAATCAGAATCCTTGTCGGGGTCATCTTTGGTCTCTGCTCCGTAGCCTCCACGCATCTCGGCACAAATTATATTGAGATGGTGCTGAATGTGAGGGATTTGGGGCCGCTTGCCGCAGGCCTCTTCTTCGATCCGGTTTCAGGTGTGATTGCCGGGCTCATAGGAGGCATTGAGCGGCTGATTGCCGGCACTTACTTCGGGATCGGTTCTTTTACGCGCATTGCCTGCAGCGTATCTACCTGCCTGGCGGGATTTCTGTCTTCTCTGCTGTATCTTCTGCTGTTCAAAGGCAAACGGGCGCCTGTCGTGCATGCGTTTATCATTGGCGCCGTGATGGAAGACTTCCATATGTATGCGATCCTGATCACCCACCGGGAACGGCTGCAGCAGGCATATTTTGTCGTAAGAACGATTGCTTTTCCGATGATTATTTTCAGCGGTCTGGGACTGGCGGCCTGCTCTCTCGTGATCATGTGGCTGAGCGGGGAACTTCATTGGGACAAGTTCTTTTATAGTATGAAAAACGAACAGACGCCGATCGCCAGACGTTTCCAGCGATGGCTTCTGCTCGTGACACTGCTCGTTTTTATGATCAACTACTGTATATCCAATCAGATACAGGGCAGGATCGGATATCAGAGCGCGCGTGCTTCGCTGAATTCGCTGGTTACATATTATTATATGTTCTTTGACGATCTGAACGACGATCCCGACATGGCGGAACGTCTGATGGGGTATATTGCGTTTGATTCGGATGCCTACTATGTATTGTTTGATTCTGACCGCAATATCCTGTCCAGTTCGCGTATGTTTGAAGAGGGAACGGACGACAGGAAGCTCACCGAAGAGGAATATGCGCTTTTCAGGGAGCATCTTGACAAAGATGTCTACGAGGCTTCTCCTGATTATCTTGAGGGGCAGGAGATGCTCTGCCGGACAAAAACTCTCGGAAACGGAAAGATGCTGACAGTCTGGCACGGCTTTGACAGTTTTTATCAGCAGCGCGATTATGAGATGTATGAAACGACTCTGTCGGATATACTGGTCTTTTCATTTTTATATCTCATCATTACCATTCTCGTGAAATATCTTGTGGTAGGCAATCTGAAAGCGGTCAACCGGTCGCTTGGGAAGATCATAAACGGAGATCTGAACGAAACTGTATCGGTGCGCGGCTCTTCGGAATTTGTCAGCTTGTCGGAGGACATTAACCGGACGGTGACCGCACTGAAGGGATATATTGATGCATCCGAGAAGAGGATGGAACAGGAGCTGCATCTGGCAGCGACGATTCAGGAATCGTCTCTTCCCCGCACATTTGAATTCCCCAGGGATGATTTCGAAATCTACGCCCTGATGGAGCCGGCCAGATTTGTCGGGGGAGATTTCTACGATTATTTCTTTATTGACTCGGATAAGCTGGTCCTGGTGATTGCGGATGTCTCCGGCAAGGGGATTCCGGCGGCGCTGTTTATGATGAGGTGCAAAACGGCGATTGAGAATTTGGCCAGGGTAGGCAATTCACCCGAGATTCTTCTGCAGGAAGTGAACCGCATCCTCTGCGAAGGAAACGACGCGGAAATGTTTGTGACGGCCTGGATCGGGATCCTTGATCTGACAAGCGGTACCATGCAATGTGCCAATGCCGGCCACGAGTATCCGCTTCTGATGCGGGACGGCGGCAGTTATACTCTGATCAGGGACAGCCACTCTCTGGTTCTGGGCGCCCTGGAAGAGGTGCAGATCAAGGAGTATGAACTTCACCTGAATCCGGGAGACAGACTGTTTGTTTATACGGACGGTGTCCCGGAGGCGGTCAATGAAAAGAATGAACAGTACGGCACGGACCGTCTGGTCAGCAAGCTGAATGTGATGAGACACGCATCGGAACAGGAACTGCTGCACGCCGTGAGGGAAGACATCAGGGAGTTTGTCGGCAGCGCGGAACAGTTTGATGACATTACCATGATCGGCTTTACGTATAAAGGGGAATAAGGGCGGCTCCGGGAAATGTCCGGAGGGAAGGCCTTTTGCTGCAGGTTTTTCAAGTATTTGAGCAAACATACTTGCCTGCAGCATATTTTTATGGTATTTTGACGATCGTGTATATTAACAAATGAGAGAACTTGAAGGGCGTATCCGTATATGAATGTAAAAAAAGAACATACTGAGATTACAAAGCAGCTGATGGATCTCCTGAACGGAGACAGAGAACTCAAGGCACTGGTGCAGAAATCGATCGATCTGGCAGCCGCGGAGAACCCGGATGAAGTGAAGAACCCGGTCCGGAATCTGGATATGCTCTACGATTATATTGATTTTACACAGACGGTTATGCCCTGGGCCTATCTGCCGGAGGAGTGCTTTAAGAACTTCGTTACAAAAACAGACCAGAGCTGCCTCTATATCTATTATCTGCTGGACCGCCCGCTGCCCGAGCTGGAAGGCAGGCTTCCGTTCCGTCCTTCCGTGCAGTTTCTGCCGCCGATTTATCACTGGCTCAAGGATTACAATAACGCGCTTCAGGTCTACATGGACTCGGAAGCGTCCTGGAAAGAAGAATATTATCAGAATCTGTACAATGATCCCACCTGGCATCTGGACCTGGGGTGGTTCGAGGACAAAAGCAACTGGCATTCTTTCAATCAGTTTTTCTCCAGACGCTTGAGTGATATGGAGAAAATCCGCCCGCTTGCCGGCAGGGGAGATGATACGATCGTCGCTTCTCCGGGAGATTCTCTGCCGCAGGGAACCTGGGAGATCGATGAGAAGGGATATTTCTGTTCGGGAGATGTGTACGATGAGCACGGCGTGCTGATCAAGACAAGCGCTTTTTTCTCGGTGGAGGATCTGCTGGGCGAGAGGGGAGCCGGATACGCGGAAGAGTTCCACGGAGGTACCCTGACACATACCTTCTATAATTTTGATGATTATCACAGGTGTCATGCGCCTGTATCGGGAAAGGTTCTGGATGCCTATGTCATAGGCAATCCGGACGCCGTCGGCGGCATTACGACATGGGATCCCGAGCGGGGACAGTATGTACTGGAATCCTGTTTTGCCGGATGGCAGTCCTATGAAACGAGAGGCTGTGTCATCATCGAGACGGACCGCCACGGACTGGTTGCGGTGCTGCCTGTTGCACAGGGGCAGGTCTCCAGTGTGCATTTTACGGAAAATGTGCAGGTCGGGCAGCGGATCGAAAAAGGTGATGAGCTGGGCTATTTCCTCTTCGGCGGATCTGACTGCGTCATGCTGTTCTCTTCAAAGACGGGCTTTGAACTGAGTGCGCAGCCGGCCTCCAGTGATGATACCTACGCAAACGGATACGCGAAAATTCTCTGCAGAGCCGAATACGGAAGATTTGTCGAGAGAAAATGAAGATCATAAGGCACCTGTTTTTCGGACAGGTGCTTCGCGCAAAGAGCCGCCAGGCGGCTCTTTGTTTTGTGTTTCCGTTTTCTTTTCATAATGTTCATAATTTGATTGTTTTGGTGTATAATGGACACGGCATTTGTATAAGCGGAACGGACAAGGAAAGGGATTTTGCCTGAACATACAGAGGATATCAAAACTGAAAAGAAAGAAATGAATATCCGGGTACGGAAACCGGCTATAACGGTCCTGAAATCCTCGACAACGGTTTTGTGGTGCGGCCTGATCAGAACCTGACAGACCTTCCGGTTCATCTTTGTCTTCTATGTCACGATTATCACGTACTCGATCTCGGAAGTGGCATTCATCCGGAACCGGATTCTTGATGAAGAGGAAGAGGAAAGATATAACCCGAAACGGCTGCGCCGCAGATTGCTTTGTGCGGGCGCAGTCAGCGCAGTATTGATTTTTGCGATTGCATATCTGACGCAGAGC
>CACXFM010000011.1 GCA_902766955.1 uncultured Lachnospiraceae bacterium
AGAGGCTGTAAGCCTCTGATTAAGCAGCTACGAATGTTGTGGAGACAGGGGGAAGCCTTATCTAAATGGCATTGGAACCGTCCCCTGGCACCCCCTGTCACCTTTTTATGGGAACATCCGGCCGGTTGCCGCGATGTTTCTCAGGATACGGCCGGTAAATTTCATTGAGGCGCGCTCCGTGACAGATATCTGCCGAAGGGCGCAGAGTCTCGGAAGATTGCACATAATGTCCATCCCTGCATCTGCAGGGACAAACTCTGTCCGGATTTCGAATTTCTCCCCGTCAATCAGGTTTTTCTCAATGTACTGCTTTCTCTTCTCCGCTGCGGCCTGATTCAATTCGCTCTTTGCCTCAATATTCAGATTGACATGGTTTGTCACGTTGCTGCTTTCTTCAAACTTGCTGATCATAACGGCGCAGCCGGCCTTCTCCCCAAGGTATTTATCCCCATCTTTGCGGAAATGGAGATAATCCATGTAATCCTCGATCATCGTTGTTGTCGCTTCCACCCGAAGCTGCCCGCTGCCTTCGCCGCTTCCCGTGATCGCTGTCGTCCCGATGATATCAAACAGCAGTTCATATTTATTCTGTCCAGGGCGGTCCGCCGCGAACAGTTCCTCCAGCTTCTCCGCTATCGCGCTGTCCTTTCCGCTCTTCATATCCACGAACCAGCTGTCAACATTCCTGTATTCCGCTCCGGGGTCACAGAAAGCATCAAGAAGGCGGATTTCCGGATCCGACAGGTCTTCCTCCACGGCCTCAAGCAGTGATCTGTACAGTTTTTCATGGTTCATCTGCAGCAGAAGAAGCGCAAAAAGCCTGTCCTTATTCCCCTCATAAAGCGGATTCCCGATATGCCCGTACATGCTGAAAATCATGAAGAGCCGCTTGATCGATCTCGGATTCGTGTCCCCGAAGGCGCGGATGATCTCTGCAAAAACTTTCCCTTTCTCCTTCAGTCCGCTGCCCTCGTCCAGAAGGCTCGTTACATATTTTTCCACGTCGTACTGGTGGCAGGGAAGATTGAACGGGAGCTGGATCAGCTTGTCAAAAAAGCGGGACGCGTAATCCCCCTCATTCTTCCTGGTAAAACCGTACTTTTTCCGCAGGCCTCTCCTTACAATCTCATGATCCAGCGCCAGAACAAATACGCAGTTCCTGCACTGCATGAAATTCTTCAGATCCTCCAGGAAGCTTACCGCGTTCTCCGGCTCCAGCCGGTCAAGATCATCCACAAAGAACACAATGCGGTTTATTTTGTATGTTTTTTCCAATACTTCGATTTCTTTGTCCAGATGATCTTTAAGTTCGGCAATATGATCATAAATCAGGCCGGCCTCTTCGGAAAAATCCTGCTCTCCAGGGAGATTGACGGCTCCCTGTACCGCACTCTGGGCAACCCGCATCACCGCTTCCAGAAATCCTGTCTTATCGAATGCCGCCGCAGTATTGCCCGCAAGAAACATTGCGCGGGTAAAAACACGCGGACTCCTCTTCTCATCTGAACCGGCCAGTTCCTGATCCTTCTTCTCGGCAGACTGCGCATTGTTTTCTTTAACATCCGCGTATTTTTTCCCGATCTCCTTATCCATCCGCCTGAGCAGCGGAAGGAAAAGGTTGCCGCCGGAAACTCTGGAATACTGCCAGGTATTGAAATCGATCTGGATCAGTTTTTCATTATTCCCGATCTTTGCCTTGATCATGTTCATCGCCGTCGTTTTGCCGGTGCCCCAGCCGCCCTGGATCGCGATGGTCATTGGCGTCGGACAGCTGAGGATGTAATTCGCAAGTCCCTCAAAATACCGATCCAGCCCAAGAGCGTCCTGCTCGGCAGGCATGTCGTTTAATCGGTTCGTATTGACAAGCATCGTCTCCCATTTCCTTTCACAAGTCCTGAGGTACCAGGGGACGGTTCTCTGGTCAGTTTTCTGACAACTCGCCAGAGAACCGTCCCCTGGTGAGTTGTCAGAATTCTTGCCGGAGAACCGTCCCCTGGCACCAGTAATCCTTTAATGAATTATACTAGTGCGCCGCTGTTCCTTCCAACAATGTGTCAGGAAAACGGCATGCTCAGACCGCGAAATAGTATTTCGGCGCTGGGATCACAGCGCTATAATCGCCATAGATGGAGGTATTGCCTTATGGGACTGAAAAGACCGCTTGTCGCGGAAATCGCGCACAACACTTACCTGATCAATGAATTCGGGATGGCCAGCTGCTACCTTCTTGTGGGAACGGAGCGCGGTCTCCTGATCGACACCGGCTGCGGCATGTACAACATCCGCTCCATTGCGGACGAATATTGTCTCCTTCCCTATGACGTGGTGCTGACCCACGGGCACGGTGACCACATCGCCGGTGCAGACCTCTGGGACGAGGTCTGGCTGCATCCCGCGGACTTTGGCATGGCGCAGGATATGGAGAGGAATCGAGAAATGATGCTGCGGTATCCTGAAATGATGCGGGTGCACGGGAGTTTTGACGTATATGACATTACTCCTGAGCAGCTGCGGATCCCGGAACGGGTACCGGAGTACCGTGCACTTTCCGATGGACAGATTTTTGACCTTGGAGACAGAAAAGTGGAGGTGCTTCATACACCGGGTCACACACCGGGAGAAATCACTCTTATCGACCACAGAGAAAGAATTCTTTTCTCCGGCGATGCCTTAAACCCGAACCTTGGCATCACGAACACCAGCGTGACCACGGCGCTCGGAGGGCTGGAGAAGCTTGAATCCAGAAGAGACCAGTTTGACCGGAACATGGGCGGGCACGC
>CACXFM010000012.1 GCA_902766955.1 uncultured Lachnospiraceae bacterium
CTTTTTTTGTTCATCTGGGTGGCAAACATGTCACGGATCTCCGAGAACAGCTCCGTAAGGTCGACCGGTTCCGGTTCCAGCTCGATTTTGCCGCTTTCGATCCGGCTCATTTCCAGGATGTCATTGATCAGAGCCAGAAGATGGTGCCCGGAAGTGTCGATCTTGCGCAGATAATCCGCGATCACCGGAGGCGTATCCTTTTCCTGCATGGCAAGGGTGGTATAACCGATGATGGCATTCATGGGTGTCCGGATATCGTGGGACATATTGAAGAGAAAGGTGGATTTTGCGCGGGCGCTTTCCTCTGCCCTGAGGCGCTCCAGGTTGATCACTTTTTCGCGGCTCAGCATGGTGTGGAAGAATGTGACGACCATCAGGACCATGACGATCATCAGGCCGACTTCGATAATGCTGTTTCTTGTCAGCAATGCGGAGAGGCCCTCTGCGTCCAGTCCGGGCGCGCGGTTCTGTGTATCCAGGGAGATCCAGAGGATGACGGCCAGAAACAGCAGGGAGAGCATCATGATCCACATGATGGTGGATTTTCCGAAGCGATTTTGCCGGTCATTCCGGAATATATACCAGTAATAGATGATGCCGGTCAGACTCCAGAGCGCCAGCATGAAATAGGTCTCCGCTGTCATGGCATTCCGGGAGAAAATATTGGGGATCAGAAGGAAAATGAACGAGCCCATGGAAAGGGCGCATCCGAGACAGCCGAGCAAGAGTCCCGCGGGGCGTCCCTCTTCTCTTGAGATCCTGCCCGCGCAGATGGAGACCTGGGCGTAGACCACAGCCACGGCTAATGTGGATACATCCACCAGCCAGCCGATGGAGGTGCGGCCGAGGAAGGGAACGGGGAGAGATATTAGAAGGATGGCCAGGATGGCTTTGCGGGGCACGCCCTTTGTTTCGGATGCCAGAGAAGAGGGCAGCAGGTGATCCCCGGCCAGTGTCTGTACAAGGCCGGCCGCCGACTGGTAAAAGCCGAGAATGCCGGTGGACAGCGCACAGAAAGCTGTGAGGGCGGCAAGTGTAAGACCTCCTCTGCCGAGGACTCTTTGAATATTGAAGAAAACGGGAATTCCGGTAATGCCGTCGTACTCTCCGAGGCTGGCGATGTACTGTGTCCAGCTCTGCCCCTTTTCGGGCGTTCCGGAGGCCGCGATCATGGCCAGAAACATATAGACGAGCATGCCGGCAATGACAGAGGCGAATGCACCCGGTATGATGTGGCGGACGGAAAACTTCTGCTTTTCGGTATCATGGAAGACGGTTTCATAACCGATAAACATCCAGGGCGCCAGTATGGCGATACTCAGGATCTGCAGCCCTTTTGCGTCCCCGGCGGAATAAAGCGGTTCGGGGAAATGAATCCCTTCCTTCGCGGCTATAAGCACAAAGAGGATCACGACACCGGCAAAGAGCACGGCGCCCATGATGACTCTCAGATAAAACACGGCTTTTTTGGAAGCGCAGAGCAGGAGCGCACAGAGCACCTCCACAATGATCGTGGCGATGACCTCCCCGAGATAGACATCGTATCCGGTGACCACATAATGGAGTCCCCACTGCAGGCCATTGCCGAAAAAGTTGCGGCCGATCAGCATGAAGGCGGTTGCATTTGCCCAGAAAAGCATCAGATAGGAGAGCACCAGCGCCCATGCGGTCAGGAAGGCATAGTCGTTTCCGAGCAGCAGGCCGGCATAGCCGTAGGAGCCGGGTGCGTCCGGGAACCTTCCGGCCAGGATGGAGTAGCAGGCGGTCACGATGAGGATCATGATCGTGCCTGCGCCGATGCCCAGAATGGTTCCGAGAGGTCCCGCTTCGGGCAGGTAGGTGGTTCCGGGCAGGACGAAGCAGCCCCAGCCGATGACGCAGCCGAAGGCAAGGGCCCAGACACTGAAGGTTGGAAGCTTTCTATGAGGCTGATTTTCAGGCATAAAATTATGTTCCATTGGAAACCTCTGAGGGAGTATTGGGGACGGTTCTTGCTGCTCATAAATGAGCAGCAAGAACCGTCATACTTGGTCAGCGCAGGCGGGGATGAGACTCATAAATGAGTAACTAGAACCGTCCCCGAAACTCATCCGTGATAATGACTTCCTGAGCTTTTTTGTTTTTGTCCGTGTAATGCAGGGTGAATTGAGCGGTGCCGGTTCGAAGCTCCTCCAATGGCCATTGTTCCTGGATGGATTCCGCCGCGCTCATGCTCTCAGAGGCAGCGGCGCTTTTTTCTCTGTTCAGGGTGAAGGAGAAGGTTCTTCTTCGGCCGGCATTAATGACTTTCGGCAGTCTGTTGATTTCTGCGTAATAATCTTCGTCCAGCAGATCTTCCTCATATTCTTTGGTCTCTATCCATTCTTCATCAACCCGTGATGACAGGGCTTTTTGACCATTGACTGTGCAGCTCTTATGGTCAATGAGCACATCATGTGCACTGCGGTTTTCTACCAGGAATTCCCATCTGGTTCCGTTCCTCTGGATTTCATCCATGATTCCGTTTGTATATTGAAGTTTCTCATAAATCCCTGTCCGGATCACGCGTACGTCTTCATTTTCATAGAGGACTGTCATGTCGGAGTCCATTTTGATCTCAAATGGTTCGTCTTGTTGACCGCTTTTGTCAGCAGGGACAGTCCGGATGATGATCGGATCTGTCTCAAGTAAGCGATCTTCCGGTTTATAAAGACTTCCATTTTCATCCCATACGGCCATGCGCAGCTCATATTTTTCAAGATAAGGATCGAACCAGTACGGTAAATTTTTATCGATTATGATTTGTCCGCTCTGGCTTGACCGCTCAGAAACATTTTTGGCAAATGTGCAGGATTTAAAAGAGTAAACGCTGTAAATGATATCATTTGCAAAGAGGGTTTTTCCGTCAGCGCCGGCATTTACGGTTTTGTCCGAAGAATTGGTGAAAACAGTGTTGATAACGAGATTTTCCTTTTCATCAAAAGCGTAATCTTTTATTTCCAGCTTG
This sequence comes from uncultured Lachnospiraceae bacterium, assembly GCA_902766955.1. Taxonomy (GTDB): domain Bacteria; phylum Bacillota; class Clostridia; order Lachnospirales; family Lachnospiraceae; genus Chordicoccus. The sequence continues at coordinate 2,987 of CACXFM010000012.1, forward strand.
TAGTTGTCGTCTTCATACAGGACCTGAGCCGGGATGGTACGGCCGTCCATCCATTCCCTGGCTGACTGATATCCGGACCACTCGGTATATCCTTTCTCTGAATCTGCCGCGAAACGATGCACGATACTGGTGTATTCATTTGTCGGCGTTGAATTCGATTCGGAAACGGTGTTCTCGGTTTTGACTGTTTTTTGGGCAGGAGGCAGGTTTTTCTGCCAGTAAAGCAGGATCATCAGCGCGGACAGCGGAAAGATCATTAATAAAGGAATTTTGGAAACTGATTTTGTCATTTCCATATTTCCGGTCACAGAGAGCATCTGCTTGTAGTATGCGCTGTCTGACGGTATGGTCAATGCAGGCGTTTCCGTCTGCTTCGGATCTTTCTCCAATATATGGATGCTTCTTCTGATGGCGGCCAGCCGGATTACCATCATCAAAGTCATCGCGATCTCCAGGCTCAGAGTGAAAAAATAAAGGATCTTGTTAGCCGGGTTGTCGTTATAAAACGGCCAGAGACAGGCATAGATTATTGCAATAAAAGCCATGACCACGACACGGACGATCATGTTGCGGAAGATGGATTTTTGATCATTCAGTAATTGGTCCCGTTTTTTTTCATTCTCACCCATGACTGTCGGCCTCCGCCATTTTTTCTGCTGTGCTGCCGGGATTCCCTGAAATGAACTCGTCTTTAACGGGAATACTCTGCTGCTGCCCTTCGGAATCTGTATAGTTCATGGTAAAAGCGAGGGACCCTTCCCTGATCTGATCCAGCGGCCATCGCAGTGCACTGGTCAGTTCTATTAAAGAGCCGATTTTTTCGGCCTGCGATTCCTGGTCAGGTACAGCGCCGTACAGATTAAACGTTACGGTTTGTCTGGTTCCCGCGGGAATCGTCTTATATATTTCACCCGGTTCATAAAACAGCAGCGCGTTGCGCCCGTTGATCATACAGCCCACGTCCCCGACCGTAACATCGTGAGAGGTCCTGTTATCGATCACGAGCTTCCAGTAAGTATAACTAAAGGGGGCTGGTTTCCCATCCTTCATTTTCAGCATCTCATAGAGGCCCGTGCTGAGTACCCGAAGCTCGTTGTTTTCGAAGAGAACGCTTGCGCCGTTTTCTGCGACCGGCTGAGCCGCATTCCCGCTTCCTTTGACGGGGGTCGGCCGGATGCTGATGGGAGCGGTCTCCAGCAGCAGCTCGTCATCAGAGCCGCTATTGGAGGCGTCTTCGTTTGTGACTTCAAGTACGAATGTAAGCTCTTCCAGAAGCGGATCATACCAGGGAATATCATAACTGCGTACTGCGATGGTATTCTCCTCTGTCATTCCCGGCTTTACCGGATGGGAAGAGGATCCGGCACGAAAGTAGACCGACTCCTTCTGCCGGTTTATATAGGAACTGTCGTATTTATTTCCGGCGCTCACATTATGATCCGAGTTGTTGGAAAAAAGTGTATAGATATATAAAGACTCCCGCTTGAGCTTAGTTCCGGTAATTTCCAGTTTGAACTGCTCATCCTCGTAGAGAACCTGCGGCAGGATCTCCAGGTTGGCCATCCAGTCTTTCGCCCGGGTATGTTTTGGTTCATCAGTGTATTGGCCGGCAGATCCGGACACAACGCGATGCGTTACGATTTCGTCAGGCACGAGCGAAGAGATGTCTGTGGGCATGACCGGTATGGAAGGCTCTTCAGTCGTGACACCGGTTTGCCTGGAATGCCTTAACGAAGATTGATAGTGGGAAACACAGACCATCAAAACACCGGTCAGAACCTGAACCAGAATTCTGTTGAAAGTACCGCCGGCAATGCTATTATCCGGTTCTGGAGGTATGTCATTAATGAGTCTTTCGATTTCTCTGTTTTCGCAGATTTCATCATCGTTCAGGTTCAGATACTGCTCTATGCCGGCGATCAATTCGCGCTTTTTGACCAGCTGGTTAATTTCCAGCCCCAGACCGACAGCAGGGAGGCAGAAAAGGCCGCAATAGATCCAGAACAGATAGGAATAACCGTTTTTAGAAAAAAACAGAATGCCCCATATCAGAAATATACATAAAACGATTCCATACATAACAGTAAGGATCATATGCTTTCGAAACATATTTTTTTCGTGAGACAGCCGCTGTTCCAGGAGAGGGCGTTTATTCTCTGTCATGAAGATTGTCTCCCATTTTAAAATACTGAAATCTTTATAGAAAGATAGTTATTATAAACTGATTTTAACATGTGTATGGCTGAAATGCGAGTATTGGGGACGGTTCTCGCTGCTCATTTACAGATCAAATGAGCAGCGAGAACCGTCCC
>CACXFM010000013.1 GCA_902766955.1 uncultured Lachnospiraceae bacterium
AGAGAGGACAATACATGATTCTGATAGCGGGGCTCGGCAATCCGGGCATGAAATACCACGGGACCCGGCATAACATGGGGTTTGACGTGATCGACCGGCTTGTGGACACCTGGCGCATAAGCCAGTCGGGCATCAAATTTCACGCCATGGTCGGCAGCGGCGTGATCGAGGGGGAGAAAGTGCTCCTCATGAAGCCGCTCACCTATATGAATTTAAGCGGAAATGCCGTGGCGGAGGCAGCTGCATTCTACAAGATTGACCCGGCCTCGCAGCTGATTGTCATAAGCGACGACATCGCGCTGGATCCGGGCAGGATCAGAATCCGGAAGAAAGGCAGTGCCGGCGGCCAGAACGGCCTTAAGCACATCATCGAGCGGCTGGGAACGGATGAATTTACCAGGGTCCGCGTGGGGACGGGCGCGAAGCCGGCGGACTGGGACCTGGCCGACTGGGTGCTCTCGAGATTTTCGAAGGAGGATAGGGCGCTCGTGGACGAAGCGCTGGACAGGGCGGCCCGCGCCTGCGCGGAGATCGTGAAGAACGGGGCCGATTCCGCCATGAATCTGTATAATCGGTGAGGGATCAATGAAGAAACTTTTGCTGGAAGTCCTGAAGGAGCTCAACGGATATACGGAGATCCGCAGGAAGATGAGGAAAACCGACGGCATGCTTTCCTTAAGCGGCTGCGTGGAAGCGCAGAAGGCGCAGATTCTGGCGGGCCTGTCTTATGACGTGCCTTATGTTGTGGCGGTTTCGGAAAATGATCTGTCTGCCAGAACGCTGTACGAGAACCTCCGGCTGTATGAGCCGGAGGCCGTCTATTATCCGTCCAAAGACCTGCTGTTTTATCAGGCGGATGTGGCGTCCAACGCGCTGGACCGGCAGCGGCTTGCGGCCATGGATGCGCTCCTTTCCGGCGGCGGGCACCGCGTGGTGGTAATGCCGGCGGCGGCCCTTCTGGATTTCGTCACGACGAGGACGGCCTACGGGGCCCAGAAGCTCGTCTTCCGCTGGGGAGAGGAAAATGATTTTGAAGCCGTGAAGAAGGCGCTTGTCCTGATGGGATATGAGCGGTGCGCGGAGACGGACATGCCCGGACAGTTCGCGGTCCGCGGGGATATTCTCGATGTGTGGCCTCTGGTGGAGGAGCATCCGGTCAGGATCGAATTCTTCGGCGACGAGGTGGATTCCATCCGCGCGTTTGACGCGGAAACCCAGAGATCCGTCGAGGAGCTGAAGGAGGTGTGCGTGCGGCCAGCCAATGACCGGACGGGCACGACGGGGCCGTTTCTCAGCTGGTTTGACAAAGAGGAGACGCAGTTTTTCCTCGACGAGCCCAACCGCGTGATGGAGGCCGTGAAGGCGGCGGAAGCGGAGTTCGTCGAGAGCGTCCGCATGCGGATGGAGCAGAAAGGCTTTGCCAGAGAGGAAATGCCCGACATCAGCGGCGCCTCGGAGATCGCCGGCACGCTGAACCACCGCCATGTGATCGGCCTGTCGATGCTGGACGTGCGGCGCGGGGACCTGGAGATCGCGGAGACATTCAGTCTCACGGTCCAGGCCGTCGGGACATATCACCACAGCTTTGATATGCTGACGCAGGATCTGAGCCGTTACCGGAAGCGCAGATTCCGGGTGGTGGTGGTGTCGGGATCCCACACGAGGGCGCGGCGCCTGGCCCAGGGTCTCCTGGATGCCGGAATCCCGGCATATTATACGGAGAATATGCAGACCGTGCTCGCGGAGGGGCAGATCGCGGTGATCTACGGGCATGCCTCCCGCGGGTTTGAATATCCGCTGATCCGGTTCTGCCTGATCTCCGAGACCGATATTTTCGGCGAGCAGAAGGAGCGGAGAAAGAAGCGGAAGGCGCAGAGAGACGGCAGCCATATCACGAGCTTTCAGGAGCTGTCCCCGGGAGATTACGTCGTGCACGAAAACCACGGCCTCGGCATCTACAGAGGCATCGAAAAAGTGGAAGTGGACGGCGTGCTGAAGGATTACATCAAGCTGGAGTACAGCGGCTCCAATCTCTACATCCTGGCGACCCAGCTGGATGTCCTCCAGAAGTACGCCGGAGGATCGGATGACGCGAAGCCTAAGCTCAGCCGCCTCGGCGGACAGGAGTGGCAGCGGACGCGGGAGAGAGTCCGCGCCTCGGTGAAGAACATCGCGAAAGAGCTCGTGGCCCTCTACGCTGAGCGGCAGAAGGACGCGGGATATGTATACGGTCCGGACACGGAGTGGCAGAAGGAGTTCGAGGAGCTGTTTCCTTATGAGGAGACGGAGGACCAGCTGCAGGCCATAGAGGACACCAAGCGGGACATGGAGAGCCCCAGGATTATGGACCGCCTGATCTGCGGCGATGTCGGGTACGGCAAGACGGAGATCGCGATCCGGGCGGCATTTAAGGCCGTGCAGGAAGGCAAGCAGGTGGCGTATCTGGTGCCGACGACGATCCTCGCGCAGCAGCATTACAATACCTTCTCCCAGAGAATGATGGATTATCCCGTCCGGGTGGACCTTTTGTGCCGGTTCCGGACGCCCGCCCAGCAGGCGGCCGCCATTAAGGACCTGAAAAGCGGCATGACGGACATCATCATCGGCACGCACCGCCTGCTCTCCAAAGACGTGCAGTTTAAAGACCTGGGACTCCTCGTCATCGACGAGGAGCAGCGGTTCGGCGTGGCCCACAAGGAGAAGATCAAACAGCTGCGGAAGAACGTGGACGTGCTCACGCTGACGGCCACCCCCATCCCGAGGACGCTGTACATGAGCCTGATCGGGATCCGCGACATGACGATTCTCGAGGAGCCTCCCGAAGACAGGGTCGCGATCCAGACATATGTCATGGAATACAATCCGGAGCTTGTGCGTGAGGCGGTCTGCCGCGAGCTTGCCCGGAACGGGCAGGTCTACTATGTCTACAACCGGGTCAATGATATCGCCGAGGTCGCCGGGCGCGTGCGAAAGCTGGTGCCGGAAGCGGAAGTGGCCTATGCCCACGGCCAGATGAGCGAGCGGGAGCTGGAGCGGATCATGGTCAGCTTCGTCAACGGCGAGATCGACGTGCTTGTCACGACGACGATCATCGAGACGGGGCTGGATATCGGAAACGCGAACACGATCGTGATCCACGACGCGGACCGGATGGGCCTCTCGCAGCTCTACCAGCTGCGGGGGCGCGTGGGCAGGACGAACCGCACGGCGTATGCATTTCTTATGTACCGTAGGGATAAAATCCTGAAGGAGGTGGCGGAGAAGAGGCTGGCCGCGATCCGGGAATTTACCGAGCTCGGGAGCGGTTTCAAGATCGCCATGCGGGATCTCGAGATCCGGGGCGCCGGCAACCTGCTGGGCTCGGAACAGTCGGGCCACATGGAGGCGGTCGGCTATGAGCTCTACTGCAAAATGCTGGCGGGTGCGGTCAGCGAGGCGAAGGGGGAACCTGTCCCCGAGAGCTTCGAGACCGTGGTGGATCTGAATATGGATGCGTACATACCGGACAGCTATATCACGGACGAGTTCCAGAAGCTGGACTCCTATAAAAGGATCGCCGCCATCGGTGATGACGGGGATTATGACGACGTGACCGACGAGCTCATGGACCGCTTCGGCGAGCCGCCGAAAGCGGTGGTAAACCTGATGAAAATCGCCCTTCTCAAGGCGGCCGCCCACAGGGGACAGATCGGGGAGATCCGGCAGCACGGCAGACAGGTCAAGATCAGTGTCAGGGAGAACCCGCTGTTTGACGTGCGCGAGATTCCGGGAGTGATCGCCTCCTTCCGGGGGATGTTCACGGTGCATGTCTACGAGTCGGAGAATTTCTTCCTCTACCACGGGGGAACAGACGACGAACGCATGCTGGAAAACCTGAGGGCGTTTGCGGACAGTCTGGCCGCGGCCGTGCCCTAAGAGGAACGAAAGTTTCAGACAGAACTTGAAGATTTGCATAAAAGGGTATATACTTTATAGGCTTCTATTTTCGACAGGTATTTAAAATACCTGTGTTTCCGGAGGATAAGATTATGAATTCGTTATTCCGCAAGGCGACGGCACTGACACTGACGGCATTACTGGGCTGCACGGCGGTCACGGGATGCGGAAAGAAGGCCGGGCCTGCTTTGGACGGCACGAAAACCCTGGTAACGGTCGGTGAGGACAAGATCTCTCTCGGCACTGCCGCATTTTATACGAGATATCAGCAGGCGCGTCTCACGCAGATTTATCAGATGTATCTCGGCACTTCCGATATCTTTGACCGCGTCGAGGATGAGACGACGGGAGAGACATACGGAGAGACGATGAAGAAGGAAGTTCTCTCCGAACTCGAGACGCTCGCGGTTCTGAGACAGCATGCGTCCGAATACGGCGTGGAGCTGTCCGAAGAGCAGAAGAAGCAGATCGATGCCGCCGCGCAGGCGTATATCGACAACAACAGCGAGGAAGTCCGGAACAGGATCGGCGCATCAAAAGAGAATGTCGCCGAGGTCATGGAGCTTCAGACCATCAGAAGCCTTCTCCTGGACCCGGTTGCGGCCGACGTCGATACGGATATTCCCTATGAAGACATCCAGCAGACGACGGTGGACTATGTGGAAGTCATGGTTCCGGATGAGCTGCCCGCGGAATCGGATGCGGAATCTGCCGCGGAAGCGGTTGTGTCCGCTGCGGAGGCCGTTTCCATGGCCGAACCGGCACTGTCCGGCACGGAGAGCCTTGTGACGGAATCCGTCGCGGCCACCAGCACGTCGGCGGCCAATCAGGAATCCGCCGCTTCGGCTGTTGTGACCGCGTCCGGCGCGGAAGTCCTTTCCGGTGCGGAATCCGCTGCATCGGCTGCGGAATCCCTGGCCGAGGAAGTGTATGAAGAGCCGGCTCCGGAGCTGCAGGCTTACGCCGAGGAAAAAGCGGCGCAGATCCTTGCGGCCATGCTTCTTGATCCGGCTGCCGACATGGATGCCGAGGCAAAGAAGGTGGACAGCGGACTGTATTCCCAGGAGGGCAGTTTTACGACGAATGAGCCCATGGATGCAACCGTGGACACCAGTGTCGCGGAAGCCTGTGCGGGTCTTGCGGACGGAGAGCTGGTGGATCATGTCATCAAGAGCGAAGACGGAACCGCCTATTATGTGGCCCGCGTGAAGAAGGTCAATGATGAGGAGGCCTCCGCGGACAAGCGCGAAGAAGAAATCATCACGCGCAAGCAGACTCATTTTGAAGAAGTGACCGAAGAGTGGAAGAATGCCGTCGAGATTAAGGAAGATGAGGATGTACTGAAATTACTGGTGATCACGGACCAGGATCCCTTCACGCTGACCATGCCCGAGCAGACTGCCCAGTCCGGTGCGGAGAGCGTCTCCGATACGGCCGAGCCGCTGGAGGAGGAGACTGCGTCCGCGGCGGAATCCGCGGTCCAGGCAGCAGTGGAATCCGTAGCCGAAGCGGCGGCGGAGTCCGCAGCTGAATAAGTCTATAGTGTTTATGTGCCATATATGTGGCACTTCTGTGCGAAAAGGCGGGGAATCCCCCGCTTTTTCGTTATTTTATTGTGAAATAAGCCCAATGTTTCATGGTTTTGCACATTGAAAACATGGAAGCCATCAAGTAAACTGTTTGATAATCATGCGGGGATCCGGACGGCAGCGTAAAAGGAGACCGCAAAAACAGACAGGAAAGGATTTCAGGGCAATCGATGAACCGGGCGGAGCTGATCAGTCAATTTTACGGAATATTCGGGACGGAAGGCGGGGAGGCCCGCGTGTTCTGCGCGCCCGGACGTATCAATCTGATCGGTGATCAGACGGACCGGAACGGCGGGCATGTCTTTTCCTGCGCTCTGGACTTGAAGATCTATGCCGCCGTGAGAAAGAGCAGGGAGCGCAGGATCCGGATGCAGTCCCGCAGCATGAATGACGGGGTGAGGGAGATCTCCCTCGACGAGGAACTGACATACCGCGCTTCGGACGGCTGGCTGAATTACGTAAAGGGAGTCCTCTGGGCGCTCAGCTGGCACGGACATGTCATACAGGACGGCGGGCTCGATATCTTTTTCGAGAGCACTCTGCCCGCGGGGGCGGGGCTTGCGTCATCGGCGGCCCTGGAGGTCCTGATGGCAGCCATCCTGCGGGAAATGTACGGGTTTGAGTGCCATGACGATGTGGATCTGGCGCTGGCCGGGTATTCGGCTGAGACAGAGTTTATAGGACAGTCCTGCGGCTTTCTGGACCAGTTCACCTGTGCGATGGGTAAAAAAGACCACGCGCTCTTTATCAATATCGGCAAGGAGCGGTGCGAATACGTGCCGCTGAAGCTTGGCGACACGCGGATCGTCATCACGGACAGCGGGGTCAGAAACCCGGTCCGGCAGTCCGTGTTTAAGGAGCGGGCGGAGGAGACGGGTAAAATTCTGCGCAAGCTCCAGTATCTGGTCAATATCCGCCAGGTCTGCGATCTCAGCCTGGACAGGTTCGAGAGCGTCAAGGACGTGCTGATGAATGACGTCCTTGTCCGGAGAGCCCGCTATCTGATCTCGGAGGACATGCGGACGATTCAGGCCGTGAGCGCCATGCGCGTGGGCAATCTGAACCGGTTCGGGGAGATCATGAAGCGGTCGCACATCTCCCTGCGCGACGATTATGAGATCGTCTGCCCCGAGCTGGATTTCCTGGCCGTGCGGGCCTGGCAGGAAGAGGGCGTGATCGGGAGCCGCATGACGGGAGGCGGATATGACGGCTGTACGGTCAGCCTCGTGAAGGAGGCAAATATCGATTCCTTCTGTGAAAACCTGGGAAGAGCCTACCGGGAGAAGTTCGGAGAACTCCCCGTATTCTATGTGCCGCAGACAGCGGACGGCGTGAGAGAACTGTTGTGAGAAAAGGACGGATGAGAGAGGATTTATGAGACTGAGAAATATACCGGAAGCGAAAGAGATCGTGGAAAGCAGCAGATTTGTCATAAAGAATCCGAAGGAAATGAAGGGCCGCTGGAAGCAGGAGCTTTCGCGGCCGCTTTTTATCGAAATCGGAATGGGCAAAGGGCGCTTCCTCATCGAGACTGCGCAGAGACACCCGGAGGCGGACTTCGTGGGCGTCGAGCGCTACGAGAGCGTCCTGTTCAGGGCCTGCCTGCGCATGGAAGGCGTCCCCTACAGCACGCCCAGGGACAAGATCGAGAGGGCGGAACATCCGGAGCGGGAGGCGGACTTTGAGACGCCCGCAAACTTGCGCTTCTTAAGCGTCGACGCGCGGGAGCTGCCGGAGATCTTCGCGGCCGGAGAAGTGGACGGGATCTACCTGAATTTCTCCGATCCCTGGCCCAAGGCGCGGCACGCGAAGAGAAGGCTGACCTCGAGGCAGTTCCTTTCAACCTATGAGTCTTACCTGAAGACGGGCGGTTTCCTGATCTTCAAGACGGACAACGCGGGATTGTTTGAATTCTCCGTGGAGGAAATCACGGAAGCCCCCCACTGGCGGCTTGTTTCGGTGACAAGGGATCTGTACCGGGATCCCGTGCTCATGGAGGGAAATATCATGACCGAGTATGAGAGAAAATTTTCGGCGCTCGGCAACCGGATCTGCAGGCTTGAGGCAGTGTACGAGGAAACGGAGCCCGGAACTCAATCGATTAAAAGTAAACAATAAACATGAAAATTATTTACAATTGTCTTTCCTGTTGACAAATGTATTGCAAGCGAACTATAATCAATTTGTCATTATTCACGAGCGAAGAAACCCAATTAATGGAAGGGCTTGTGAAAGATCACGAGAAAGGAGTCTAGTATGAAGAAACGTGTTATCAGTACTATGCTCTGCGCAGCGATGGTGATGTCATCACTGGCAGTGCCGGCAATGGCGGACGATGCCTCCTTCGACTGGAAGGCATACGATGGAACGACTCTGAATGTTATGTTCAATGAGCATACATATTCAAAGGCCGTTATTGAGAAGATCCCGGAATTTGAAAAGGCTACCGGCATCCATGTCGAGTATTCCACAACTCCGGAATCCAACTACTTCGACAAACTGAACACCGCTCTGAGCAGCCGCTCCGGCAACCCGGACGTCTTTATGACTGGTGCTTATCAGGTTTGGGAGTATGCTCCGGCAGGTTACATGGAAGATCTTGATCCGTACGTAAACGATCCGGCCAAGACAGCAGCTGACTATGATTATGATGACTTCATTCCGGCTACAATCGAGTCCCTCCGCTGGGATCTGGTTCCGGGCCACGCAGTAGGCGAAGGCAGCCTCTGGGCAGTCCCGATGGGCTGGGAGCTGAACAACCTTTCCTACAACAAGAGAATCTTTGAGGAGAAGGGCATCGAAGTTCCGAAGACGACAGACGAACTGATGGAAACAGCTACGGCTCTTAACGAGTTCGACGGCAGCGGCACATACGGCATCGCAGTCCGCGGTTCCCGTGAGTGGGCTACCATCCATCCGGGATATATGTCTCTGTTCGCTACATGGGGCGGCAAGGACTTCGAAATCGAAGACGGCAAGCTTGTCTGCAAGCTCGACTCCGAAGAAGCCATCGCCATGACAGATTACTGGGTTAACCTGATCAAGCAGGCAGGCCCGCCGCAGTGGTCCACCTACACATGGTATCAGGCATCTGCAGACCTCGGCGCCGGCAAGGCAGCCATGCTGTTCGACGCTACCTCCGCTGCTTACTTCCAGAACGTGGAAGGCGGCTCCGCTGAGTCCGGCAACATCGCATGGTCTACCATTCCGCTTCCGGAAGGCAAGACAGAAGCCGACATGAAGGCAAACGTCTGGATCTGGTCTCTGGCTATGAACGCTGACTCCAAGAACAAAGACGCTGCCTGGTACTTCATCCAGTACTTCTCCAACAAGGAATTCATGCAGTGGTCCGGCACAGAAGGCGCCTGCGCAGATACACCGCGTCAGTCCGTCATGGACAGCGACGGCTATAAGGAAATCGTCGGCAAGGCTGACAATTACCTCGAAGCCATCAACGCCCTTTCACCGAACGCTACGATTCAGTTCACACCGCAGCCGTACTTCTTCGAGTGCACGACGACATGGGCTGAAACACTTCAGGACCTTGTCACAAGCGACAAGTATGCATCCACCGAGGAAGCTATGAAGCAGCTGAAGGCTACTCTTGACGAAGTCGTGAGCGACCTTGAGGTTGAATAAAAAGATCTCATAACTGAAACGAGTTTCATAATGAGGTAATGCTTTAAAGTGTCACACAAAGGGAGGGTTACCTGACCCTCCCTTTGTTGTCGCAAGACATACCCTTAGAAAACAATTCAAAGCCGTTTCCTAACTTTTGACAGGAGGAGCCGAAATGAAGCAAGACCAGACGAGCGGGGCTGCCGGCGTATCCAGTGTGACAGAATACAACGTAGTTCCGTTTAAGACGCGGGTTCTGCCCTATCTGATCGTAGCACCTGCTCTGATCATCACGATCGGGATCATGATTCCGTTCGCGATGGCCATTTATTATTCCCTGACAAGTTATTCTTTCAGAATGCCCACCTACAAGGTCACCTATCTGAAGAACTGGGTGAATACCTTTACGAAACCGGGATTCTGGAAGGCCCTCTGGGTGACCGTGCGGTACGCATTCTTCAGTATCGTGATTGAAATGCTCCTCGGCATGGCGATCGCCCTGATCCTGAATACGCTGAATAACAGATTCTCCCGCATCATGAGAGTCTGTCTGATTTTCCCGCTGATGATCGCTCCGATCACAGCAACAATCGTATGGCAGCTGATGCTGAACAACTCCGTCGGTGTCGTCGAACACCTTCTGAATGTCTTCGGTATCTACAACTTCCCATGGGCCGCCGGTACCAAAACCGCGATGCTGACCGTCGTCATGATCGACACCTGGGTTAATACGCCGTTCTGTATGCTGCTGGTTCTGGCGGGTCTGCAGTCGCTGCCGAAATCCCCCTTCGAATCAGCCAAGATTGACGGCGGAAGCACCTGGTTCAACTTTGTCAACCTGACACTGCCGATGCTGAAACCCAGTCTTTACATAGCCCTTCTGTTCCGTCTGATGGCGGCTCTGCAGGAGTACTCCATCATCTTCGGTATGACCAAGGGCGGCCCCGGCGACACGCTGATGAACCTGTCGCTGACGGCTTACCAGACCGCTTTCCAGTATCAGAAGTTCGGACCGGCCCTGCCGTACATCCTTGTCCTCTGGCTCATGATCAACTATCTGGCGAAGTTCATCGTCGGCAAGCAGAGAGCCGCACAGAGACAGGCTGCAGGACTGGAAGAGTGACAGTGCAATAGTACACGATGAAAAGAAAGGATACATACAAATGAAATCAGGTCCCAAATTAGGTACAAAAATTCTTTTGAATGTACTGCTTATCCTGTATGCGATATTTGCGCTGTTCCCGCTTATCTGGATGGTCATTCTGTCCTTTAAGTCCGATGCGCAGATGTACAACACCATGTTTGTTTTTACACCGACGCTCGAGAATTACCGGATCGTACTCTTCACGACACCGTATCCGCGGTATCTGCTGGATTCCCTGATCGTATCGGGACTTGCGGTTGTCGTTTCCGTTATCGTCGGTGTCCCGGCTGCGTACGCGCTGGCCAGATACAACTTCAGGAAGAAAGAGGACATCGCGTTCCAGATTCTTTCCTTCAAGTTTGCTCCGGAAATCCTGGTCGTGCTGCCGCTGTTCATGATCTACCAGAAGCTTCGCATTTATGATACATATTTCGGCCTGATCTGGGTTTACCAGCTGATCTCCATGCCGCTTCTGATCTGGGTTGTCCGCGGCTACTTCGAGGATATCTCCGTGGAAATCGAGTATGCGGCCCAGGTGGACGGTTATACATGGTGGCAGATCTTCTTCAAGAATCTGATCCCGCTGATTAAACCGGGTCTCGTTTCGGCGGCCCTTCTGGCCTTCATCTTTGCATGGAATGAATTTACATTCCCGCTGCTTCTGGCAGGAACCAACGTACAGCCCATCACCGTGGCGATCACGAAGTTCCTCGGAACGGATACGGCGCATTACGGACAGCTCGCCGTCGCGGCAGTGGTTTCCGCACTCCCGGCGATCATCTTCGCGCTGTGCATCCAGAAACATCTCGTCCGCGGCCTGAGCTTTGGTGCAGTGAAGGGTTAAGGTGACTACATGGCAAGAATAACATTAGAGAATGTAAAGAAATCATTCGGCAAAGTGAAAGCGCTGGACGGCATTTCACTGGATATCAAGGATAAAGAGTTCTTCGTGCTGTTCGGCCCTGCCGGCGCGGGCAAGACGACGATCCTCAACAATATCGCCGGCATCCAGGTGCCGGACGAAGGTCTCGTCAAGTTTGACGGACAGATCGTGAATCTGGTCGATGCCGCTCACAGAGATACGGCGATGGTCTTCGAGAATTACGCCCTGTATCCGCAGATGACGGTTTACGACAACATGGCTTCCGCGCTTCGCAGTAATCTGTATAAGAAAGACGAGGACTATATCAACAAGCGCGTGCATGAGATCGCCAAGATGATGAGCATGGACTACCTCCTCGAGAGACTTCCGTCCCAGCTCTCCAACGGTCAGAAGCAGCGTGTGGCGATGGGACGTGCGCTGGTCCGTATGCCCAAGGTATACCTGATGGACGAGCCGCTGGCCCACCTCGATGCCAAGCTGAGAAACGCGATGCGTACCGAGCTGAAGGGCATTCAGGCCCAGTTCGGAACCACATCGGTCTACGTAACTCACGACTTCATGGAAGCTCTGTCGCTGGCCGACAGGATTGCGGTCATCAATGAGGGCAAGGTCGTACAGATCGGCACGGGCGACGCCATCTACGATCTTCCGATCAATGAATTCGTGGCCACGCTGATGGGCGATCCGGAAATCAATATCATTCCGGGCAAACTGTCCAAAGAAGGCTCCGTCTATAAGTTTGCGATGAAGGGCAGCGGCAGGGAATATGAACTTCCTGTGGATCAGGACCTGTTCGCGAAGCTTGACACTCTGGGCGTAAAGAACGTGGATCTGGCGCTCAGACCGCAGCACCTGAGATATTCGTTCGAGAGCAAGCCGGGCTATCTGCCCTGCACGGTCTACAGCTACGAGAGCATCGGCAACAAGTCGGTCATCGTGGCGGAGATCGGCGGTCAGCAGCTGAGAATGATCGCGCCGAACGGACTGAGAGTAAAGATCGACCAGGATGTATACGTGGATCTGGACCTCTCCCACTCCCTGTTCTTCGACAGCGAGTCCAAGGACTTCATGGCGAGGTACAATGAAGCTGAAATTCGCAGGATTGCTGAGCCGGAGGAGGAAGGATAATGTCAGGACTTAAAATTGAACATGTCTATAAGAGATATGACAACGAAGGCAAAGGCAAGAAGAAGAAGGTCAACGACTTCGCCGTCAAGGATCTGAACCTGGAAGCGGAAGTCGGCGAATTCATCGCCCTTCTCGGACCGTCCGGCTGCGGCAAGACGACGACGCTGCGTATGACGGCGGGCCTCGAGGAGATTACGGACGGCAGCATCTATATCAATGACGTCAGGGTCAACGACCTGGAGCCCAAGGACCGCCATATCGGTCTGGCTTTCGAAGATTACGCCATGTATCCGCCGCTGACCGTCTATGACAATATAGGTTTCAACCTCAAGGCCAAGGGCGTCTCCAAGGAAGAAATCGACAAGAGAGTCCGCGAGATCGCGCCCCTCATGCAGTGCGACGATCTGCTGGACAAGATGCCGGTCAAGCTTTCCGGCGGCCAGAAGCAGCGTGTTAATATCGCGAGAGCGATCGTCCGCCGTCCGGACCTGCTGCTGATGGACGAGCCGCTGTCCCACCTGGACGGCAAGGCGCGCCAGGCGATGAGAACCGAGATCAAGCGTCTGATCAACGAGATCAAGTGTACGACCGTCTACGTCACGCACGATCAGCTGGAAGCGATGTCCCTGGCGGACAGAATCGCGATCATCAACTTCGGCGTGCTGCAGCAGTACGGCACACCGGCGGAAGTGTACGACGATCCGGTCAACGAATTCGTCGCGGGCTTCATCGGCGAGCCTCCGATGAACATCCTGGAGACGACGATCATCGGCGAGAACGATCATTTCTTCTTCACATTCGCCAACAGTAACCTGAAGATTCAGGTGCCGGAGCGCTATTACAATGTCGTGAAGCACGGCTTCAAGTGCAAGATGGGTGTCCGTCCGATGGACGTCCTGATCGGCGGCCCGGATTCCAAGGGCACACCGGAGCATGTCGCGACATTCGAAAACCTGGGCGACGAGCGCAGAATCGGTATCCGCGTCGGAGATCTGCTCCTGATGCTGATCACGGAAGATGAGACCCGTTATAAAGCGGGCGATACGATCAAGCTCGAAGTCAGGGCCGAAAAGACCCACCTCTTTGACATCGAGACGGGCGATCGCATCCGCTCCAACTGAGCCCCGGATGCTTAACAATCATTTTAATGTTGTGTATGTTTTAGAATCACATATATTTCTAACAGGAGGGTATCGTTATGAGCAATTTACCGGAGAAAATGAAAGCTATTGTTGCTTACGCACCGGGTGACTACAGACTGGAGACAGTCGACACACCGAGAGCCGGCGAGGGCGAAATGATCCTCAAGGTTGAAGCGTGCGGTATCTGCGCGGGCGACGTCAAGGCTTTCGCCGGCGCTGCAAGCTTCTGGGGCTTTGACGGCCAGCCGAAGTACATCAAAGAGCCCATGATCCCGGGCCACGAATTTGTCGGCAGAGTTGTTGAAATCGGCCCGAACGTCAAAGGCAACTGGAAACTCGGCGACCGCATCTGCCCGGAGCAGATCGTTCCCTGCGGCGAGTGCATGTTCTGCAAGACCGGCCGTTACTGGATGTGCGAGAAGCATGACCTGTTCGGATTCCAGAACAACGTCAACGGCGGCATGGCTGAATATGTCAAGCTGACCAAGGAAGCTATTCCGTGGCTGGTTCCGGATGAACTGCCGATCGAAAAGGCCGCTCTGGTCGAGCCGTATGCGTGCTCCTTCCACTGCGTCGACCGCGCACAGATCAAGCAGAGAGATTTCGTGGTTCTGTCCGGCGTCGGCACTCTGGGCCTCGGCATGGTCGGTGCTATTAAGCAGGCCAACCCGAAGTGCCTCGTTGTCCTGGATATGCAGGATGCCCGCCTTGCAAAGGCGAAAGAATTCGGTGCTGATATCGTCATGAACCCGGGCAAGGAAGACGTTGTCTCCAAGATTAAGGAAATGACCGGCGGCTACGGCTGCGACATCTATATTGAAGCATCCGGCCATCCGGCGAGCGTACAGCAGGGTCTTGACTGCATCCGCAAGATGGGCCGCTTCGTAGAGTTCTCCGTATTCGGATCACCGGTTACGGTTGACTGGTCCATCATCTCCGACAGAAAAGAGCTGGATCTGCTCGGCGTCCACCTGAGCCCGTACTGCTATGACACCGTTATCGAGTGGATCGGCAACGGCAAGCTTCCGACCGAAGGCGTCGTGACCAACAAGTTCCCGCTTGAGCAGTGGGAAGAAGGCTTCCATCTCGCAAAGACAGGCGAAGGCGGAGCCCTCAAGGTTGTCCTTGTACCGTAATTGCAGATCATCTCAGTCCGGCCGACCGGATCTTAGTCCGGCCGGCCGGGTTTAAAAATGAAAGTATCAAACCTGTGTTATATGTATTTTTTTACAGGAGGAAAATTACGTTATGCAGCGCATTCTGAATAATCCCGATGACATCGTTGACGAGATGCTCAAAGGCTTTGTAAAGACACATGGCGATATTGTCAAAACAACAGAACATCCCCGTGTTCTTGCGGCAAAGGCAGCTCCCATCGCCGGCAAAGTCGGTGTGGTGACGGGCGGCGGCTCTGGCCATAAGCCGGCTTTCATCGGCTACATCGGTGAAAATCTCTGCGATGCAGCGGCAGTGGGCGAGATCTGCTCTTCTCCGACAGCGGCTGCATTCCTTGATGCATTCAAGGCAGCTGACGGCGGCGCTGGCGTGGCCTGCCTCTACGGCAATTATTCCGGCGACAACATGAACGTCAAGATGGCAGTCAAGATGGCAAAGAAGGCCGGACTTACCGTCAAGACGGTCGTGGCCAACGATGACGTGGCTTCCGCTCCCAAGGATCAGAGAGACAAACGCCGCGGTGTGGCGGGCGAGATCCTGATGTGGAAGTGCGGCGGCGCAAAGGCTGCAAAGGGCGGAAATCTGGACGAGGTTATTGCGGCAGCACAGAAGGCGATTGACAGCACACGAAGCGTAGGCGTAGGCCTGACACCCTGCACGCTCCCCGCAGTCGGACATCCGAATTTCGAGATCAAGGACGGCACGATGGAAATCGGTATCGGCCATCACGGCGAACCGGGCATCGCGGTCAAGCCGCTCGGCACGGCCAAGGAAATTGCCCAGTACATGGTCGACGTCGTTCTTCCGGACTATCCGTTCGTGGAAGGTGACGAAGTCGTAGTCCTCGTATCCGGCCTCGGTGCGACACCGGTTATGGAGCTCTATGTCCTCTACAATGAGATCGAAGCGCTCATGGCTGCAAAGGGCATCAAGATTCATCGCTCTTATGTCGGCAATTACTTCACCTCTCTCGAAATGATGGGTGCAACGCTCACGGTCATGAAGCTGGACGACGAGCTGAAAGAGCTCATTGATATGCCGGCTTACAGCATGGGCCTCAAGCAGAATTAAGAAGAAAGTGGATTTGAGCTGCCGCCGTTTAGGGATTAAGCGGCGGCGGCAGGAAAGGTCAGGATACAGATATCATGAAAACTTTTAAGAACAGCGCAGGAAAGCCGATCCTCCTCAAGATGGTCAAGGGGATCCAGGAGAACAAGCAGTATCTCGGCGATGTGGACGGTCTGATCGGCGACGGCGATCACGGCATGAACATGAACAAGGGCTTCACGATCTTCGAAGAGCGTTTTGCGGACGAAGATTACAGCTTTACGGAAGGCCTTGACAATCTGGGCATGGTACTGATGAATGAAATCGGCGGATCCATGGGCCCGATTTACGGCACGATCTTTATGGATATGGCGGAAGCAGGCGAAGATCTGGAAGACATCTCCGTCGAAGATTTCGGAAACATGCTCGAGAAGGGTCTCGAGGGCCTCTGCGGCATTGTTGATGCCAAGGTCGGAGACAAGACTCTGGTCGATACGCTTTCACCGTCAGTGGATTCCGTCAAGGCATCCGCGGCTGCGGGCGAAGAGTTCGAGGCAGCTATGCCCAAGATGAAGGCCGCTGCGGAAGCGGGCAGAGATTCCACCAAGGATCTCGTCGCCAAGTTCGGACGTTCTGCACGTCTCGGCGAGCGCTCCAGAGGCGTTCTGGATGCGGGCGCAACATCCTGCTGCATTATCCTCTGCGCGATGGCAGACGGTATCATGGAGCTTGCATAATACGGTTTGCTTTGAATTACAAAAAAGCGCCGCCACATGTGATTATGCGGCGGCGCTTTTCCTTATTTCACGAAACGCTCTTTTTGCGAAACAGCGGGAGAGATTATCTCTCGGAGTC
>CACXFM010000014.1 GCA_902766955.1 uncultured Lachnospiraceae bacterium
GGTTTCCAAGCTGGGCTACAAGGATTCGAACCTTGAAATGACGGAGTCAGAGTCCGTTGCCTTACCATTTGGCGATAGCCCAATATTTGCGACGCAGTTTAGTATACGACACTCCGCCGCAAAATGCAAGCCCGAATTTTAAAGAAATCGGTTTTTATTTTACACCCGACATCTCCTCAAGCAGTTCGCTCTTGATCTTATAGAGCTTATCCGACAGGTCCACATATACCTGATGAGGATTTTCAAATCTGCGCGTTTCCTCCCAGAGAGTATCCAGCTCCTTCCGGCACCTCTCGCGGAGTTCGATGACCGAGGCCTGGCCCTTATAGACGCACAGACCATTTTCGAAGACCGGCTCCAGAATCTCTCTCAGCGTGAAGGTGCCGGCTTTAAATTTCGTTTTCTTCCAGGTCTCGATCGGGTCAAAGATCCTGAGGTCCTGATCCTCCGTGAAGACCTCATCCTCCAGACAGATCAGATCCGCGCGGATCTTCCCGCTCTCTTTGTCATAAATTCTGTAAATCTTTTTATTTCCGGGATTTGTGATCTTCTCGGAGTTTTCGGAGAGCTTGATCTTCGGCTGGAACTCGCCCTCTTCCTTTTCCCTGATTGCCGCCAGCTTATAGACGCCGCCAAATGCCGGCCAGTCTTTGGACGTGATCAGGTTCGTGCCGACTCCCCACTGATTGATCTTTGCGCCCTGCTGCTTCAGCGACGTGATCAGAAACTCGTCCAGATCCGACGACGCGCAGATCGTCGCATCCTCAAAGCCCTCTGCAGCGAGCATTTCATACGCTTTCTTGGAGAGATACGCAAGGTCTCCGGAATCAAGCCGGATTCCGTAGTGCTTAAGCGGAATTCCCTCCGCCCGCATCTCCTTGAATACGCGGATCGCATTCGGCACGCCCGAATCCAGGACATCATACGTGTCCACAAGCAGCGTGCAGTTGCCCGGATACTGCTTCGCATAAGCCTTAAACGCCTCGTACTCCGACGGGAAGCTCATGATCCAGCTGTGGGCGTGGGTGCCGAGAACCGGAACACCGAACATCGCGCCTGTCAGCACATTGGATGTGCCCGCGCAGCCGCCGATCACCGCGGCTCTCGCGCCGAAAATACCGGCGTCCGGCCCCTGGGCTCTGCGGAGACCAAACTCCATGACCGGGTCTCCCTGAGCGGCGCGGCATACTCTCGACGCCTTTGTGGCAATCATCGACTCATGATTCAGAATATTGAGGATGGCCGGCTCGATCAGCTGGGCCTCCATAATCGGCGCAATCACTTTCAGCATCGGTTCTCTCGGGAACATCACGGTTCCTTCCGGAATCGCCCAGATACTGCCCGTGAAATGGAATCCCGCCAGATACTCCAGGAAATCCGTCTCGAATATACCGAGCGAATTGAGATACTCGATGTCCTCATACGTGAAATTCAGGCCCTTGATGTATTCAATCACCTGCTCCAGGCCGCAGCTGATGGCATAGCCGCCGTCATACGGGTTCGTTCTGTAAAATGCATCAAACACACAGACCTGTTCAGACGGATTTTTAAAATAGCCCTGCATCATGGTCAGTTCGTATAAATCCGTCATCAGAGTTAAATTCGTCGCTCTCATGGGTTCCTCCTGCCGCCCCGCACCGGGGCAATCATTAAGCAACAGACATGTTTTGCGGCAATTGCACCGCGCTTGACAATAACTATACCCTTATGCCAGAATATCAGCAAGATCAAATACGAGAATGCGGTCAACTTTTAAGGCCGGCTGTGCGGAATACGCATACGCTGCCGACTCAAACAGACAGTATAACTCCCCGTCCGCTACACAGATCTGCTCCAGCTTCTGCGGAAAACGGACTTCCTGGTCCGCTTCATGATTCCGGAAGGACGCCCGTCCCTCCGCCCATCCGTGCACCTGTATCGCCGAATCAAAAATCCCGTATGATTTTGAAAACAGAAGCCAGGGAGGATCATAGGAAATCCCCTGTATAATACTCGATGTGATTGCGGAAAAGTCCGTTTCCACGATATCATCCCCGTCGTCATCCGGCAGATTCTGCCGCAAAAGATTCATCAGCTCCGGGTTTGTACTTAATCCGCCGTCTTCCGCTAGGCGAAACCATTCCAGTACCGATTCGCCGTTCTTCCGGAACAGTCCGACCAGAAGCGCCCTCTCCGCATATGTCATATAGGAATTCCGCGCGATCGACGACAGGGTGTAATTCCTGAATGCCGGCAGCGGCTCATTTCCGTGTATGTCATATTCAACCAGCGAGTCCAGTGTGTAGCAGCCGGCTTTCGCGACTCCGTTCACGCCGCCGGCCACCCAGACATTGCGGTGTTCCGGATCGTACGCGATCCCGCCCACATGGGCCCTGCTTCCCAACACGATCGTCTTTATATATTCCCCGGTGGTTCTGTCCAGCATAAACAGAACCGAATTATGGCGTCCCGTATGGCAGTAGGCGGATATAAACAGATACTGCTCCGTCACGCACAGCCCTTGCGGCGTCATCGACGTACAGACCGCGGGAGCCCTGAATTCGCCCTGCAGGGACTCCGCCGTCTTCAGCCCCGGAATCACATACATCCGCCTGACCTGTTTTGACAGCTTCCGGAATCTCAGGGACACCATCCGCTTCAGCTGTTTTTCCGTTTTGTATAAAGCCGGATCCGTATTTGTAAAGTTCTGTTTCGGATTCGGCTCCCCCATGCCCCTCCAGAAAAAAGCATACAGCAAATACAGAACCGCAAGGAGGCCCGCCGCAAGGCAGGCAAAAATCCATGTCCGAAATCTCCGTTTGCGCATAAAACTCCCGCGTCGTTTTCCTTGTTTTCTTTTGACCAATAGTGTAACACGTTCGTTCTGCGTTTACCAAACAGAAAGGGCCTGCTCATGAAAAAAAATGATCTCAAATACAGCCTGCTCCGGCAGTACTTCGGACATTCCTCTTTCCGGCCGGGTCAGGAAGCCATCATCGATGAAATTCTGAAGGGGCGGGACGTCCTGGGCATCCTCCCGACCGGCACCGGCAAATCCCTGTGCTGCCAGCTGCCGGCCCTCATCTTTACCGGCCTCACGATCGTCGTCACGCCCCTGATTGCCCTGATGCAGAATCAGACGGACATACTGGGCCGCCGCGGAATCCCGGCCGCCATGCTTTCCTCCGGTTCCCCTCCCGGACACCGCCGGAATATATATGAAGCAGCGCTTTCGGGCCGCCTGAAGCTGCTCTACGTCTCTCCCGAGCGGCTGCAGAGTCCTGACTTTCTGTCCTTTGCGGCAGCCCTGTGCCGCACGGGAGCTCCCGGGATTTCCATGATCTGTATCGATGAGGCGCACTGCATCTCCAGGTGGGGGCATGACTTCCGCCCCTCCTATCTGAACATCCGCGATTTTGCCGCTTTTCTTGAGCGGAAGGGCCAAAGGCCCCGCATGGCGGCCTTCACCGCTACGGCCTCCCCCGATGTCCGCTCGGACATCCTTTCCTTCGGCGGACTGCGCCGTCCTTTTATCTATTCGGGAGGATTTGACAGGCCGAATCTGTATTATGAAGTGCGCAGGCCGAAACACAGATATGCCGAACTCCTGCGCACCGTCCGTCATTACAGACATCTGAGCGGCATCATTTACTGCAGTACGCGTAAAAATACGGAGGCAGCCGCCCGCTTTTTGTCGTCTCATCAGATTCCCTGCGGCATGTATCACGCGGGCATGACGATCCCCGAGCGGGCGGCCGCGCAGAAGGCCTGGATCGAAGACCGCGTCCCCGTCATAGCCGCCACGAGTGCCTTCGGCATGGGCATTGACAAACCGGATGTCAGATTTGTGATTCACTTCAATATGCCCGCGGATCCGGACGCCTATTATCAGGAAGCAGGCCGCGCCGGCAGGGACGGGGCTCCGTCGGACTGCATCCTCTTTTATAATGCCCGCGACGCCGCCACTGCCCGCTTCTTCATAGCGGGAATCCGCTCGGCGGAGAAAAAAGCACACGCCGAAGAAGATCTGTTTATCATGCGCTCCTATGCTTCCGGCAGAACCTGCCTCCGCGCATCCCTGCTCTCCTATTACGGCCAGCATGCCGCTCCGTTCTGCGGAAACTGTTCTGTCTGTCTCATGGCGGCGCCGGGGCGAAAGAGCGTCCCCGCCGGGACGGAGGACCCCTCGCTCTACCGCGAACTTGCCGCCCTCCGCAAACGGACTGCTGCCGCCCGGGGCCTGCTTCCTTCGCAGATCTTCCCGGACCGGGCCCTCCATTCCATGGCTGCCCGGCGTCCGGCTTCTCTCATTCAGATGGCTGCCATGGAAGATGTTTCCCTTTGGAAGACAATCAAATACGGCGCGGAATTCCTGAAGGAAATCCGCGCCGCAGCACAAGACTCTTAAAAACCTCTGCCGGTCATGACTCTCTGCCGTCCGCCTGCATTCTGAAATGACTCACCGCGCCCTTTACCCCGTTCAGCACCAGGCAGCGGACAAATTCCAGATTGCTCTCATTGTCATCATACAGGCCGGTCACGGTCCGGAATGCCATGGCACTGACCAGATCCGACATCAGCGTCAGCAGCAGATTCTGCTTTCTGACACTTTCCGCGGGATAGATAATCATCCCCGGTTTCAGCAGTTTCCGGAACTGCTGCTCCCGGATCTCTTTCGTATATCTCGGTGATGTCCGGAACCTGTAATAATAAATCGAATACTCCGGATGCTGGACAAGATAATGATAATAGCTTCTCCACTGCTCTGCCAGGCGGCCCGCGGTTTCTTCATCGTCCAGGCCGTCCGCACCGGCTGCCGCCGCAATAATATTCACGTAATACGGCTCCAGCATTTCATCCAGATAAAAGAAGGTCTCAGACAAAAGATCATTTTTACTTCTGAAATGATAGTAAAGAGAGCCTTCGGCCACGCCGGCTTCTTTTGCCCACTTTTTTGTCGTAAATCCCTCGAAGCCGTATGCCGCGATAATTTTTACGGCTGCATTCATCATCAGCCGGCGGCTCTCCTCCTCACTTCCGGTAATCATCTGTCATTCCTCTCCCTGATTGTCACAATAGTGCCATAAAAATGAGTCGTCACTCAATGTTGAAGTATACCATCACTTAAATCTTTTCACAATCCTGATTTTTCTTTTTCTTATGTATAAAATCTTTTGCTGTTCAGTCAGATAATTGTCTGTTTTTACTTAAAACAGCGGTCTGAAAATGTGAATTAACAATTCCGCGTGTTTTTGAATCATGGTAAAATAAAATCAGAAACGGTGCGGCTGCATCTTTTGCGTGCCGTGAAGGAGGTGCCAGAATGTCAGATACGGTGAAGCTGAAAAGAAAAGTTCTTATTACAGTGGGACGTGAATACGGAAGCGCCGGCCACATCGTCGCCAGACGGCTGGGCGAGCGCCTCTCGATTCCGGTTTTTGACAAAAATCTGCTTACGATCATCGCCAGAAAACACGGACTTGATGAAATCACCCTGCTCTCTTCGGACGAGCGGGTCGGAAACCTGTTTTTTGACTCCTACGCGCCCTACAGCGCTGAAAGCGGCTCGATCTCCGAGCGGCTCTTCGTCATGCAGGCCAACATTATCAAAGAGGAAGCCGACAAGGGATCTGCCATCTTTGTCGGCCGCTGCGCCAACGACATCCTGCGGAAATACGACGACGTGCTGAGCTTCTTCATCTTTGCCCCGAAAGAGGCAAGAATCGACTACATCATGCGGGCAGATGACATTGCCGACGCGTCGGCCGCTGATAAAATCATCCGGCGCATGGACAAGGCGAGAAGGAACTACTACCAGTTCTATACGGACCGGAAATGGGGCACCACCGACGGCATGGACATGCTGCTGAACAGTGCCGGTCTGGGGATCGACGGCTGCGTCAGGGCCATCGAGAACTATCTGGTCCTCCGCGGTTATGCCGATTACGAAGCATAATCTGCTTTTTTGCTCCGGCAGTTTAAAGAGGGTGCGGGCTCAAATGCCTGCACCCTCCTTTTCATGACAGCAGCCTGTCTTTATTCCTGCTCCTTCAGAAGCGCCGCATAGACATCCCGTCTGGAGATCCCCCGGTCCTTTGCTGCCGCTTTCATCGCGTCCTTCCGGGACATCCCCCGGGCCTCATACATCGCGACGTGCGAAGCCAGATCTGTCTCCGCATAAGCAGCGGCTTTCTTTGCCGCCTGCTCATCCCCGGACATTCCTTCGACGATCACCACATATTCGCCCCGGGGCTCCTTTTCCTCCGCGGCAGCCAGCGCTTCTTCGATTGTCATGCGGCTGACTTCCTCGAAGCGCTTGGTCAGTTCCCTGCACAGCACCACATGCCGTTCCCCGCCGAGTACGTCGCGGAAGGCAAGCAGTGTTTTCACGAGCCTGTGCGGCGCCTCGTAGAAAATCATGGTCCGGGTCTCTTCTTCCATTCTCTGCAGAACCGCTTTTTTACCCCGGTTGTCCTGGGGAAGAAATCCTTCGTAAACGAAACTCCTCGCATCACATCCGGACAGGGCCAGCGCCGTAATACAGGCCGACGGTCCCGGGACAGCCGTCACCGCCACATGGTTCTCCCTGCATTTTCTGACCAGAACCTCTCCCGGATCCGAGATGGCCGGCATGCCGGCATCCGTAATCAGGGCAATATCCTCCCCGTCCAGAAGCCGGTTCAGGAGGGCATCCCCTTTTGCCTCTTCATTGAACTTGTGATAACTCACAAGCGGCGTGGTAATCTCATATTTATCCAGCAGACAGCGCGAAGTCCTCGTGTCTTCCGCGGCAATCAGGTCCACGCTCCTGAGAATCCGCACGCCGCGGTATGTCATGTCTTCAAGATTTCCGATCGGCGTCCCGATGAGATACAGTGTTCCCGCCATAAATCCGCAGAACCTCCTCCGTGTATGTCTGGTCTCGATGATAAACAATCAGCGGCGGCTCCGCTTTCAGTCCGGGGCGCCCGCCCTTCACTGCCTCCAGCAGCACCATGGATGCGTCCGCATCGGCATACGGACAGACCAGCCTCATCCGCTTCGGTTCCAGACGGTACTTCTTCAGCACCCCGAACAGTTCGGGCAGACGGCCCGGTCTGTGAATCATGGCAAACCGCCCCTTCGGGCGCAGAAGCGCGGCCGCCTGCGACGCAACATCTTCAAATGTACAGAACAGCTCGCTTCTGGCCGCGGCCTTCGCCTCGTCTTTCCCCACAAGGCCGCTTCCCCTCTTTACGTAGGGCGGATTCGATACAACCAGAGAAAAAGAAGCTGCCCCGCACAGGGACACAGCCTCTTTCAGATCACCGTGTATGATGCGGATATCCCCGTCCAGACCGTTTTCCCGGACCGACCGCTCCGCCAGTAACGCCGCGCGCTCCTGAATCTCGATCCCCGTGATGCGGATGCGGATCCCCCTCCTGCGGGCATCCGCGTGCATCATATGGGGAATCGGGGCAAACCCCGTCCCGAGGTCCGCCACGCTGTCCCCGTCCTTAATCTCCGGGTAATGGGAGAGCAGCACGGCATCGATCCCGAAGCAGAACATGGACGGATCCTGCCACAGAAAATATCCGTTCTGCAGGTCGTCCCGCCGCAGTTCGCTCACTCGGCGCTCCCCGCAGGTGACTCCTGCGCTCCGGCCGGGCTGTTCTCACCCTTCGGGTTTTTGTGATGTCTGCGTCTGCGCCGTTTCTTCTTTTCGGCCGCTTCCGGACTGTCGTCGCTCTCCGCTTTCCGGGCCCGGGTTTCCTGCCCGGATGCATCGGGCTCATCTGTCCCGGCATGTCCTGCGGAAGGTGCTGCCTCCTGCTCAGCCGCCGGATTCGGATGCTTCCTGGGCTTCTTCGGGCGTCTCGCGCTCTTCTGCTCGGGATCGCGTCCGTGCTCTTCCTGTGGCGTTCCCGCCTCTCCGGCTGCTTCCGGCTGCTTCGGTCCTGCGCCCTGGGCGGCAGTTTCCGGCTTCTGACGCACCCGCTTCCTGTTCTTTTTGCCTCCGGGCGTTCCCTGCTCCTCCGTGTCCGGATCCTGGGCAGCCGCATGGGGCTTTTTGCCCTCGGCTTTCTGCTGTTTCTCCTGCAGGAACTTCTGTTTTTTCGCCTTCGGGATAAAGGTGATATCCTTTACGTCGAATTCCTGCAGTTCCTTTTCGTCGTCGCCGGTCTCCACGATCACCTTTACCGTCTGGCGCAGAATGTTGACCGACTGCACATCGCCGTGCAGACCGTCCTTCGTCGTCACATAGTCGCCTTTATTCGGAAGGCTCTTGTTGAGATACGCGTATGTATCCGCCTCATTTTTCAGACAGCACATAAGCCGGCCGCAGGTGCCGGATATCTTGGTCGGATTCAGGGACAGGTTCTGGTCCTTCGCCATCTTGATCGAGACGGGGGCGAACTCCGTCAGCCATGTATGACAGCAGAGAGGCCTTCCGCAGGTCCCGATCCCGCCCAGGATCTTGGTCTCGTCTCTCACGCCGATCTGCCGGAGCTCGATTCTCGTGCGGAAGATCCCGGCCAGATCTTTCACCAGATCTCTGAAATCAATCCGGCCGTCGGCGGTGAAGTAAAACAGCACCTTGCTGCCGTCAAACGTATATTCCGCCTCGATCAGCTTCATGTCCAGATTGTGCTCCGCGATTTTCTGCTTGCAGATCCGGTACGCTTCTTTCTCCTTCTGGCGGTTTTCCTGTTCATGCGCCGTATCCTCCTCCGTCGCCATCCGGAGGACAGGCTTGAGCGGCAGCGTCAGTTTCTCCTCGTCGATTTCCGTCCTCGTCAGAACCACCGTCCCGTACTCGATACCGCGCGCGGTCTCCACGATGACGTGGTCATGATACCGGATCGTAAAATCGACAGGATCAAAATAGTACACCTTGCCGACATTTCTGAATTTTACACCTATTATCCAGGGCATTATCTGCTCCTTTCCATTCCTTCTTTAACCGCAAACAGCAGGTTTTCCATCGTCAGTTCAAAATTGACATTCGCCAGCAGGCGCACCCTTGCGCGGTCCAGTTCACTGAAAATATGATGAAGCGTCCCGTAACTGACGGCTTCCGCGGTACTTCTGACCAGGCTGAATTCATCCCGGAAGATCAGGCTGCTCTCGTCCCCTGACGCCTTGCAAAGAAACACATCCCGGAAGAACATCAGCATCATGTCCAGAATCTCGTCGATGTGAGCCTTATCCTCTTTCAGAGTCCTGGCGGTCTCCGCGATCCGCGCGGCATCCATGCCGCCGATCCGCTTCAGGATATCCAGCGTATTGTTTCTGCGCTCCTCCGCCTCCGGGTCGAGAGCCGCCTCTTTCGCCCGTCCGACATTCCCCTGGGCGAATGCCGCAAGCTTTCCCGCCTCGTAATCCGGCAGTTTCAGCTCCTCCTCAAGGTATCTGCGTATGAGACGGTCGGGGACCGGCAGAAGCGTGAGCTTCACGCATCTCGAGAGGATGGTGGGAAGCAGGGCCTCCTGTGTGACCGATAGGAGTATCACCACCACATAGGCCGGCGGCTCCTCGATCGTCTTCAGCAGCGCATTCTGCGCCTGCACATTCATCTTTTCCGCATCCGGGATAATGTAGACTTTCCTTCCGCCTTCATAGGGCAGAATCCCCGCCGTGCCGACCACCTGTTCGCGGATCTCCTGCACCGATATCACAGCGGGCTTTTCATGCGTCACATAGATAATGTCCGGATGATTGCGGCTGCGGGCTTTTTTACAGGAGGGACAGATCCCGCATGCATCCGTCTCCCCGTCGGACAGCTCTGCCGGTCCGGCAGACGGACCGGAGGCCTCCGCCTGAAGCCTCTGTCTGACTGTATCGCAGAGAAGCGCAGCCGCCAGGGCATCCGCGATCGTGCGTTTGCCGGACAGCGCATCCCCCGTCAGAAGGTAGGCGTGATTGACATGATCCGTGCGGATTGCCCTTTTCAGATGCCTGATCACATCCCCGTGTCCGATCACGGAGCGGAAGCCGAAGTCATTCATGAAAAAGCCTCCTTACATACAAAGCAACATCTAATAATATACCAGATATGCACTTCCAGGCAAGAGAAACGGTTTTTTAAATCCCCCTGTTTTACTTACTTACATACTTGACACGGCTCACCGGACTGAAATCCGTGATCGGGTTTTCTCTCAGATAGACAGAAGAGAGAGCGGGCAGATCCTTCAGCACCGATATATCGGAGATCCTGTTTCCCGACAGGAACAGCGTAGTCAGATTTTTCAGCGGCTTCAGGGGCCCGATGTCCTCAATCTCGTTTCTTCCCAGGGTCAGGCTGATGAGTTCCGTCAGACCTGCGAGATCCGACAGGTCCGAAATCCGGTTGTCAGACAGCGTCAGATATTTCAGGGCTTTCAGTTCCTTTAAGCCCGACAGATCCGAAATCGCGTTTCCGCCCAGATCCAGGTCCGTCAGGGATGTCAGTTTCCCGACCCGGCCGATCTCTCCTATACCGCTGCCGCTGATCTCCAGGCTTTTCAGGTCCGGCATTTTTTCTGCCGCGATTTGTATGATTTCGTCAAATTCAGCCTGGCTCAGCGTACAGTCTTCGAAATTAAGCGTCCTAAGCCCCGTAAATGCTTTCAGCGCACTGACGTCAGGGCTGCTTTCTTTCAGGTACAGCGAGTAGAGACGGCCAGGGTCTCTTAAAAGCCCCTTCAGTTCGTCCAGACGGCCGCTCTCCAGACCTCTCAGTGTCAGAGAATCCAGCTTCCCGACAGAAGACAGCGGGGAGAAATCCGCCACATCCCCCGCCGGCAGATCGATGGAACTCAGGCTGGCGCAGGAGGCAAGCGGGGAGAGATCCGAAACCCTTCCACCGCTGAGACAGACTCTCCAGAGGCGCGGATGGTTTGCGAGCGGCTCCAGATCCAGCACGGCATCCTCTTTGCATCCCAATATGCTGACCATGGTCAGATTCATCAACTCTGAAAAATCTCCCAGATCCGCGATCTTTTCCTCCGCTTTTACCGCAAGCACGGTCACCGTCTCGGTCTCCCAGATATCGCTGAGTCTGATGTCCCCGGAGGAAATGCCGGTTTTCTTGCGGAAATATGCTTCCACCGCCGGTTCCTTCCACTTCATCACATGATCCTTTACGCCCGCGTCCGCAAAGGAAATCAGCTTATCAGTCTGTAAAGCGGGGACAGTCGTCGCCGCTGCCGCCCCATCGGATTCTGCCCGCCCGGTATCCTTCTTCTCATTCTCTTTCAGCGCATCAAGAAGCTCGGGGTCCACGTAACCGCTCTCCGCCAGATCATGATTTCTCTGATAACGGATGAGCAACTTTCTTGTGGTTTCCCCGATATCTCCGTCCACTTTTCCGCAGTCATAGCCCTGTTCAATCAGCGCTTTCTGTACCTGCTTTATGGTTTCCGTATCGGTGATTTTTTCCGTTTTCTCCCGGAAGCCCGCAATTGCGTTCTCCGCACTCCCGTCCGTCAGAGTTCCGTTCTGACCGCCGGTCAGATCAGATACTCCCAGCGACACAAGAAACTGTTCGTTTATATAACCGTTCTCGGTAATTCCCCTGTCTTTCTGATATTCCCGTATCTTTGCCGAGGTCCCGCTGCCGGCCCTGCCGTCCGCTTCGAGCGGACCGAATCCCCAGTCCGTCAGAATCATCTGCACAAGACGGACCACTTCGCTGTCGGTATACTGCGTGGCAGTATCATACACGGACATATCTTTATCGGTCACTTTGACAGGCGGCTTTTCCGTGGGCTTCGCTGTCGGCGGGACGGACGCTGACGGATTGTCCGACGCCCGGGAATCAGCCGCTTCTGTTCTGTTCTGTGACGAATCCTTTTTAATCGCAGGATTCCGCAGGTTACCGGAGAGATACAGGATGCCCACTGCCACGAGAACCAGAATCACCGGCCAGGCGCCGCGCTTTTTTGGCTGCCCCGTCTGAGGAGCCTGCACGCCGCCCGTTCCGGATTTTCCGGCCGCCGCGCCGCCTTGCGGACCGGGATCCGGGCGCGCTTTCTGCGGGCTGCTTTCAGGCGAACTCTTCTGACGCCCCGCTCCGGCACCTGCTCCTGACGTATTTGTCTGCCGTTCCGCTCCGGTGCTTTTTCCGGGCGCACTTGTCTGACGCCCTGCTCCGGCGCTTTTTCCGGACGTACTTGTCTGCCGCCCCGCCCCGGTGCCGCCTCCGGGCGCAGCGGCTGCTTTCTCCGTACCGGCA
>CACXFM010000015.1 GCA_902766955.1 uncultured Lachnospiraceae bacterium
ATCAGGTTATGATCGAACTGGGGCATATTATCATTCTCCTTTTTCAAAAACACTCCCTTTGACATCAGAATGCTTATTGCACTTATTACCGGTTCACGCATTTTATAGCAATATCCGGCATTGGTGCTTTTACCCTGGAACAAGATGGGCCAGCACTTTGCGTTTTTATCATCTTTAGGGCTGCCGATTCCCGTTTCTTTTTGAATATTCTGTCCCGCTGATGAGAAGTAACTGATATAATGCGATGGTGAATGTCCATACCTGTCACCTAGCTGCTTACAGCTCGCCGCATGATCCGGCATCATACACAGCTCGTACAGTGCCTCCAGCCATGTGCGTTTTACTATACTCTCTGTTGAAAAATACTTAACATACTCATCTGCGGTAATGCCCGGGTCATATTCTTCAAGGCTTGGCCACCATTCATCTTTGTCTGATTTTGCTGTTATTTCATCCCATAACGCATGAAGGGTCGGAAGGACCTCCTGCTTTATCTCAATCCCGGAACTTTGCGGGCTCCAATACTGTGCAGGGCACTTTTCTGCTAATTCCGACTGCTCTACGAACCTGTCTTTCTCGTAGTTGATTAGTCGGTCAAACCTTACACCGATAGATTTTTGTTTTTTCCCTTCCGCGGCTTTTGTTGCATCAAAATGAGCTGTTTCATAAATTGGACGGGCGACTGTGCCGTGCCCAATGATCCCCTTCGGTTGGTCGCCAAGTTTGATCAGGAAAACTTCATCACCCGTTTTCGGGTTTGAGTTGGAACAAGCCCAGCTTTCTACAATCGTTTCGCCATTTTTCGTAGCTTCACATTTCTTTTCAAAGTTCTGCCAGTACCAGTTGTTTTTATTCCAGGTAATGAGCCAGGCTCTTCCACCAGGTTCACTCTCGACAAAGCTCAGTTTATACCTGGCATCCCCGTCACGTCGAAATTCCAATACATGCTGCAAGTCATCTTCCGTATACTCTTCAAGCTCCTCCGTCAGGGCGTCATTCCAGAAAATACTGGTCTTTGCTGGAGACACTGTTGTTTTTTCAACATAACCATCGTATTCGTAGCCGTCATATGAGAGGACTATCTCCTGTTTTATGCCGGAATGCAGTCCAGCAGCGTTAAAAACCCAGCATATCTCCTGCGGCACTACAACACTGTGCGTCTGCAACAGACCGTTATCACAGGTCAGCCTGGTCGTATCCTCATCAACGATCTCCCATGAGCCGAATTTCCCATATTCATGTTTTAAGCGAAACCAGTCCAGCTTCTGCGATTCAATATCGTAGATACGGTAGTTCTTGCAGGTAAAATTTATGTCTCTATAAGACTTAATCCTCTTGCTGTTATCGATATATGTTTCAATGTTTCCCGGCTTTACCAGTTGGACACCTAATACTTCGAATATGTTTTTAAATCCGGTATTCGCATTCAGAATTGGAAACGAGAACGGCTTAAGGCAGTGCAGGACCATCGATGCTGAAGCGGCGCGCATTCCCTGGAAAGACGCGGTCAGCGTCTGTGCAGCCCTGCTGAACATCTCATCGTCTTCATTCATCGGGAGCATGTCCACGCACATCCTGATGAACGCCTGTGCATGTGCGTCCGTTGTGGTCCGCTGGAAAGAGAAGAAACCGGTGCCAAACAGGCCAATAGATCTTCCGCCGGCCGCGTCCAGTTCGAAGTTGGTATACTCTCCCCTGCCCGCCTTCTCCCACACTTTATCCCAAAGCCTGGACAGATGTTCTTTATCATCCGGCATCAGATGGCTATCGTTTACCGTCTTCTTTTTGCTTTCGATCTTCTGCTTCCATGTGCCGACCGTCGTCAGATAGATCAAGTTCAGATCCTTATAATCAAGAACCGAGAAGTCGTCCAGTTTTGCATATGCGCCGACCGTTTCCCGCATGAGTTCATAACAGCCATCGTGGGTGTCCGGATCCATCTCTTCTTTTTCTTTCAGATCGTTCATGATTGCCTGGATGTTGTACTCCTCTGCCATGCTCCATGCTCCTCTTGATATGCGTTTTTGTTATATAACTTTAAGTCTAAGCTCGGTTGACTCGTCTTCGATTACAAAGATACTCGCCAAATCCCTGCTAAGTCTTATGCTGTAATGTCCAGCCATTGCGTATGTCAATTCATTTTATCACTTACTCGCATCTATTACTATCTGGCACAAAGCAACTTCAATCTCCCCTGTTCTGTCAGATATTGGATATCCATGCCAAAAGAAAAAGCCCGCCGGATGAATATCCATTGGGCTTCTGGTACTGCGCCTATTTCTTATGCCGCATGAACCACTTCTCGTGGCGGTCGATATAGTCGAGTGCCTCCTTCAGCGATTTATACTGTCCCTCCTGCCGATGATGCGGATCCCTCGCCGAGTGCCGGTGAAGGATGCAGCAGTTCGGTCTGGTGTAGTATGCGATGACGATCCAGTCATGTTCGGTGGCGCTGCGTACTCTGGGTGATCCTCCACCACCCGCATCATCTGCTGCACAGCTTCCAGATCTTCACACGCAAACCGAAACAGGTTTCTGTACTCATCTGTCATAACCGTATCCCTCCATTTTGGCGATCTTAAACACAAGGTGACAGCATACGGAAGGAAGTATGAGGTTCAAGGAGGGTAACATAGAACAGTACTTACTGTTCCTCGCGGTCAGGTCTTTCTGTTTGCATACAGCGGCCTTATGAAAAAGGCAAAGTCGATAGTCATGCAATGCAGCTGGTCATCCGCATAGAGCGTTCCGTCGAGCCTCTCATCAAGCAGTTTCCTGAACCTGCCATCCTGTCTTATCAC
>CACXFM010000016.1 GCA_902766955.1 uncultured Lachnospiraceae bacterium
GGGATCCGGCGATACGGGGATCTTTATCTATCCCGGCTACCGCTTCCGGGTAATGGAAGGGCTGATCACCAACTTTCATCTGCCGGAGTCGACACTGGTCATGTTGGTGTCCGCATTTGCCGGCAGAGAAAACGTGCTACGGGCATACAAAGAGGCTGTAGAGGAGAAATACAGATTTTTCAGCTTCGGGGATGCCATGCTGATTCTGTGAGTTTGAAAGAGGAGGACTGGCCATGAAGGAGAGGCAGCCGGGAACAATTCTGGTAAAAAACGTGATGCATCTTGTTCCCTGCGACGACGCGGACAGGGAGTATCAGAACGTCGACGTCTACGCCCGGGACGGGGTGATCGTGTCAATATCGCCGGCCGGGAAGGAGACATTTCCCGATGTGGATGAAGTGATCGATGGCCGCCATATGGTCATGTACCCGGGGCTTGTCAACACGCACCACCATCTCTACCAGATTTTCAGCAGAAACCTGCCCCAGGTGCAGAACATGGAGCTTTTTGACTGGCTGAAAACCCTCTACGAGATCTGGAAGAACCTGGACGACGAGGTGGTCTATTACAGTTCTCTGACGGGCATCGGCGAACTGCTTAAATACGGCTGCACGACGATCCTGGACCACCATTACGTGTTCCCGTCCGGCGCGGGCGGATCGCAGGACCTGCTCGGGGCCCAGTTCGCCGCGGCGGATCTTCTGGGCGCCAGGTTCTACGCCACGCGCGGCAGTATGGACCTGAGCGTGAAGGACGGAGGCCTGCCGCCGGATTCCGTCGTGCAGAGTGTCGATGAAATCATGCGGGACAGCGCGGATCTGGTGAGCCGCTATCACGACAGGTCGCCGTTCGCCATGCACCGCGTGGCGCTGGCTCCGTGTTCGCCTTTCAGCGTCAGCGATACACTGCTGAAGGAGACGGCGGTGCTGGCCAGAGATCTGCACGTCCGCCTGCACACGCACCTGTGCGAGACAAAGGACGAAGAAAACTACATGCTTGACCGGTACGGGATCAGGCCGCTTGAATACATGCGGCGGCTGGGCTGGACGGGAGATGACGTCTGGTACGCGCACGGGATCCATTTCAACGATGAGGAACTGCAGTTCCTGGCGGATACCGGGACGGGAGTCGCCCATTGTCCGGCATCCAACATGAAGCTCTCGTCCGGCGTGGCCAGAATTCCGGAAATGCTGAAGCTGGGCGTGAAGGTCGGACTGGCCGTGGACGGCGCTGCCAGCAATGACGGATCGGGGCTTCTGGAGGAAATCAGGACGGGCTACCTGCTGCACAGGCTGCACGAGAGCCGCGAGGCGCCGACCGGTTATGACTTCCTCAAGCTGGCGACCCGCGGAAGCGCATCCCTTCTGGGATGGCCCGAGATCGGCCGTCTGGAGCCGGGAAGCGCGGCAGATTTCTTTATGGTGGATTCGAGGAGACTGGAGATGGTCGGGGTGCAGAAGGACTTCAAGAGCGCCCCGGCGACGGTCGGATACCGGCAGCCGGCCGATTATACGGTCGCTGCCGGACGTGTGGTCGTCCGCGAAGGCAGGCTTGCGGGAGCGGACGAGAGAGAAATAGCGGAGCGGGCGAATCACGTATTCGAAAAATATCTGGCTTAAGCCCGGCCGGACTTATTTCTGCTTCTTGGTAAACAGAGAAGCCAGGTCGTCGTAGAAAGCCGGATAGGAGATGTTGACACACCGTTCATCGAGAATCCGAACTGGCTTATCCGAGACCAGCCCGGCTATGGAAAATGCCATTGCAAGCCGGTGATCTCCCAGGGGATCGATGTCCGTACCCCGGAGTTCGCCTCCGTAGATGGCCATGCCGTCTTCGAAGGAATCGACCCGGATGCCCATCTTTCTCAGGTTGTCGGTGATGGCCGCCAGGCGGTCAGACTCCTTGACTCTGAGTTCGCCGGCGTCGCGGATCACGGTGACGCCTTCGGCGCAGGCAGCCATGACGGCGATCACCGGAAGCTCGTCGATCAGAGTCGGGATGACGGATCCTCTGATTTTGGTCCCGCGCAGATCGGAAGAGCGAACAGTGATGTCGGCCACGGTTTCCTGTCCTTCCATGCGGATGTTCTGAATGGTCATGTCGCCGCCCATGGCGCGGATGACTCGCAGGATGCCGTCCCTGGTCTCGTTGATGCCGACGCCGTTTAAAGTGACTTCGGAGTCTTCGGTGATCAGACCTGCCGCAAGGAAATAGGCGGCGGAGGAAATGTCGCCAGGGACCGTGATGGTCAGGCTGCTGAGCGACGGGCCCGGATAGAGGATCGTGGTCACGGCGTCGGAGCCGGATTTCTTTCTGGTCTTGAGGTTGGCGCCGCAGGCCCTGAGCATCAGTTCCGTGTGATTGCGCGACAGGGCGGGCTCGGTATAAAATGTCGGCTCCTCCGCGTAGAGCGCGGCGAGCAGCACGCAGGACTTGACCTGGGCCGAGGAGATGGGACTGTCGTAGCGGATCCCCTTCGGCTGTCCGCCCATGATGGTCATGGGAAGGCGGTCGTCCTCGTTGTCGGACACGCAGAGGATGCCCATCCTGCTCAAGGGATCGATGATTCTCCGCATGGGCCTTCTGGACAGAGAGGCGTCCCCGCTGATGTGGCTGGAGAAGTTCTGCCCGGCCAGGATGCCGGAGAGGAGCCGGACGGTGGTGCCGCTGTTGGCGGCGTACAGTTCGATGCCCTCCGGAGCCGAAAGTCCTCTGAGACCCTTTCCGTGGATGACCAGAGTGGTTTCATCCGGCTTGAGATCCGGAAAATGCGCCTGATTGCCTTTTTGGCTCTCGATGACGATTCCCATGCGGCGGAAACAGTCGATGGTGGCCAGACAGTCGGCGCTCTTTAGGAAGCCGCGGACATATGTGTCGCCTTCGGCAATGGCGCCGAGCATGATGCTGCGGTGGGAGATGGATTTGTCGCCGGGGACCTGCAGGGTTCCCCGGAGGGAAGAAACATTCTTGATTGTGATCATAAAAGCATCCTTTCCGGAGTGGTTACACTTGATGCGGCTGCATAAACATTACATAGCACGACAATAAACTCGATACAGAGTGATTAATACCGCATACTGCAAGTGACAGATAACGAGATAGTGACATAGAAAACGATAAGCGGTAATAAAAACTATACGTGCAGGCTATTCGAACTACTAAGGGCCTGAAATGACGGATATATAAAAGCCGGAGAACAGTCTGAAGGCTGTTCTGCCGGCTGTCATCATTTCTGCAGGATTCTCAAGCCAGTTCGTCAGTCGTCGTATACGCGGTAATGATTCTCACGAAGCAGAACAACCGCATCGGCACAGGCCTGCTCGTCGTA
>CACXFM010000017.1 GCA_902766955.1 uncultured Lachnospiraceae bacterium
GACGGCGGCGGTAATGGCATAGGGCATCTGTGTCGTCACGTGGTTCAGGTGGTTGCTTTGCGCACCAGCCGAAGACATAATTGTCGTATCCGAAATCGGCGAGCAGTGGTCGCCGCAGACGGAGCCGGCCATGCAGGCAGAGATCGAGATGATCATCATGTTGTAGTCCACACCTTCGAAGCAGGCGACGACGATGGGGATCAGGATACCGAAGGTTCCCCAGGAGGTGCCGGTCGCGAAGGAGAGGAAGACCGCCACGAGGAAGATGATCACCGGCAGGAACATGAGGAAGCTTCCCGCGGATCTTTCCACAATGCCCGCCACATAAGTCTTGGCTCCGAGGCTGTCGGTCATGGACTTCAGGGACCACGCAAATGTGAGGATCAGGATGGCGGGCACCATCTGCTTGAAGCCTTCAGGCACACATCCCATGATATCTTCAAACGTGATGACGCGTCTGATCAGGTAGAAGATGATCGTAATGATGAGCGCCACGGAGGAGCCGTATACAAGGCCGACGGATGCATCGGAATTGGCGAACGAATTGACGAAGGTTTCCCCGCTGAAGAATCCGCCCGTATAAATCATGCCGATGACGCAGCCGATGATCAGGGCGATGATCGGCATCACCATATCGATGACACGTCCGGAGGATGAAACCACCTCGGAATCTGCAGAGGCGTACGGACGGTCGGGCGTCGTGTAGAGGTCGTCGTTTTCGACGGCATTTCTCTCGTGCGTGAGCATCAGGCCGTAGTCCACCTTCATGCTGACGAGCATAATCATCATGACAATCGTCAGAAGCGCATAGAAGTTAAACGGAATGGCGCTGATAAAGAGCTGCATCCCGTTCTGCCCCTTAACAAAGCCCGTGACGGCGGCTGCCCACGAGGAGATCGGCGCGATAATGCAGACCGGGGCCGCGGTGGCATCGATCAGGTAGGCGAGCTTGGCGCGCGAGACCTTGAATTTATCCGTGACCGGGCGCATGACGGAGCCGACGGTCAGGCAGTTGAAATAGTCGTCGATGAAAATGAGGACACCGAGGGCGATGGTCGCCAGCTGGGCACCGACGCGGGATTTGATATGCTGGGAGGCCCAGTTGCCGAAGGCGGCGGATCCGCCGGTCTTGTTCATCATCTGAACCATGATGCCGAGGATGACGAGGAAGACCAGAATGCCCACGTTGTAGGAATCAGACAGACAGGCGATGATTCCGTATTTGGTGGTCTCGCCGTCCACGACCACTTCATCGATAAAGATGTGGGCCATGGTGCCTTCAAAATTGAAACCCGAGTAGAGAAGCGCCCCCGTGACGATTCCGATGAACAGCGAACTGTACACTTCCTTTGTGATCAGCGCAAGACCGATCGCGATGATGGGCGGAACCAGCGACCAGAAGGAATTGATGCTTTTCTCCGGTGTTGTCACATTGGCTGCGATAATCCAGAACACGATGACACACAGAAAGGCGATGACTGTCCCGGATAGTACGGTTTTGCCTTTTTGAATCATGAAAACCCCCTTCACTTTTTGATGGAAGACTTTTTAAAGCCTTCCTGACTGACTGCTGCTGTGAACTGCTAAAGCAGTACAGCGACAGCGCGGTAACAAGTTAATTGTACAGCCGGATGGGGGATTTTTCAATGTTCAACACAGGATTCTCGTGACTTCGGTCATGAGAATCCTGTGTTGAACATTGAGCCTCCGGCGGATCGCAGAGTTGCGCAAAGGAAGACGCACTTTGTGCGTCGCGCAACTCGCGCGCGATCAGAGATCGCGATTTACTAATAATACGGCAGCGTCCTGTGGCGGGCGGTTAAGTGCCTCCCTGCATAAGGTGCTTTACTTGCGCGCGGAGAGGGATATGTGTATGATAGACATGAAGGTGCATACGAAGGAGGTTTCATGATGAAAGCAAGAAGCGTGGTCTGTCTCGCGGCGGCTTTTTTTCTGATGGCGGCGCCTGCCGTGCCGCTTTACGCGGAGCAGGGGGCGGAATCTGCGGCTGATTCCGCGGCGGAATTGACGGCGGGACCTGCTTCGGCGGAGGGAATTCTGCCGGTGGAAGTGTACTGGCTTGGCGGCAGTGAGCTGGAGGAATGCGAAGTCTCAAAGGAAGTGCTCAAGACGGAAGACGGCCTTGAGATCTTTCTTTACTTCAGAAATAATACTTCCCGGATGAAGAGATTTAATGCGGAATGCAGGATGATCAGCAAAGAAGGGGAAATTCTGGACGGAATATATGCGCAGTCCGTGACAGCCGGAAAAGATGAGGAGACAGCCACCGCCGTCAGCTTTGCGGATGACAGTGATGCGGCTTATATCGAGTGCTACGTCACGGTGGACATCGTGAAAGAGGTGCCGTCGCTTGACGATCTGGAAGTGCAGGTCTGCGATTATCCGGAAAAGACGGTTGTAACGATTGAAAACACGGGAACCATCACGGCTTCCGGCACAGAGGTCTTTGTACTTTTCTGTGACGAGTCGGATGCCGTCAAGGACATGGAGGTTCTCCGGTTCGGCGATATGGAGGACGAGCTGAAGCCGGGGATCTTAATGGGCCGCGAAACCAGGGCAGTGCCGGACTGCGATCATATCCGCACATATGTCAGGACCGTGGGAAATGCGCTGGATGCCGAAGTGGCGGATCCGGCTGCAGAGGAAGCGGTGACAGGCACTGCGGAGTCTGTTGTGAGCGAAGCGGAGGCGGTGACAGGCACTGCGGAGTCTGTGATGAGCGAAGCGGAGGCGGTGACAGGCACTGCGGAGTCTGTTCTGAGTGAAGCGGAGGCGGTGACAGGCACCGAAACGGAAGAGGTTTCACCGGGAAAGGAAGATCTGGAAATCCGGGAACTCCCGCTGCTCCGGTATTCTTCCTCCGCAGATTATGATATTGTTGTCACGAATCAGAGCGAA
>CACXFM010000018.1 GCA_902766955.1 uncultured Lachnospiraceae bacterium
ATGCATAAGACATTATAATACATCTTGTTTTTGAGCCTGCTAAGTGCTCAGAAACGAAATTCTTGTTTTGACTGAGGTGTGTAAAGATGGGTAGATACTTTGGTACAGACGGTTTCAGGGGCAAGGCCGGTGTTGACCTTACTGCTGATCACGCCTATAAGACGGGCCGCTTCCTGGGCTGGTATTATGGCCGGAAGCATACGGATGACCGTGCCAAAATTGTGATCGGCAAGGATACGAGGCGTTCCTCCTATATGTATGAGTCTTCTCTTGCGGCCGGCATTACGGCCAGCGGCGCTGATGCTTATCTGCTTCACGTGACGACCACTCCCTGTGTCAGCTATATTACTCGTACCGAAGGCTTCGACTGCGGAGTCATGATCAGCGCCAGTCATAACCCTTACTGGGATAACGGAATCAAGCTGATGAACCATAAGGGCGAAAAAATGGACGACGCCATGCAGGACCAGCTGGAGGACTACATTGACGGCAAAATCCCTGAGCTGCCTTTTGCCGTAGAGGACAAAATCGGCTGTACAGTCGACTTTTATACCGGCCGCAACCGTTACATCGGTTATCTGACCAATCTGGCTACCAAGCCTTTTGATGATCACAGGATTGCACTGGACTGCGCCAACGGTTCCAGCTGGATGATCGGCCCCGCCGTTTTCAATGCGCTTGGTGCGAAGACCTATGTGATTGCCAATACGCCCGACGGTCTGAATGAAAACCTGCATTGCGGAAGCACGCATATTGAGAATCTCTGCAATTATGTCCGCGACAACAAGCTGGATGTCGGCTTTGCCTTCGATGGGGACGCGGACCGCTGCCTCGCTGTGGATGAAAACGGGCATGAGGTCAACGGAGACAAGATCATGTACATCTGCGCGAAATACATGAAGAGCCGCGGACAGCTGCCCAGCAATACCGTTGTTACGACGATCATGAGCAATTTCGGACTTTACAAGGCGCTGGATGCAGCCGGCATCAATTATG
The DNA here is from genome assembly GCA_902766955.1 of uncultured Lachnospiraceae bacterium. Lineage (GTDB taxonomy): Bacteria > Bacillota > Clostridia > Lachnospirales > Lachnospiraceae > Chordicoccus. The sequence continues at coordinate 997 of CACXFM010000018.1, forward strand.
AAAAAACGGCCGTGGGCGACAGGTATGTTTATGAAAACATGAAGGTATATGATCATCTGATCGGCGGCGAACAGAGCGGCCATATCATCTTCAGAAAACATGCCCGGACCGGGGACGGTCTGATTACCGCCATTATGCTGATGAGCGTGATGATTGATACTCAGCTGCCTCTCAGCGTTCTGGCCGAGGGATGCAAAATGTATCCTCAGGTGCTGAAAAATGTGGTTGTCGACGATAAAGACGGAACCATGAGCGATCCGGCAGTCATGGATGCTGTTTCTGCCTGCACGGATGCCCTTGGCGACAGCGGGCGGGTTCTGCTGCGCAAAAGCGGTACCGAGCCTGTGCTTCGTGTGATGGCCGAAGCCGGCAGTACGGAGGAGTGCGAGAAGAATGTTGACGCGATCATTCGGGCCATTGAAGAAAGCGGTCATCTGATTGAGGTGAGAAAATAATGCTGAAAACGAGTGATTTGTTTGATCTGACGCATACTCTGGCGGCGGATCTGCTGGAAAGAACCGAATACCCCTGGGAAGCACTGGGCGGAATCAAGCAGTTCATTATTGAAATTGGCCGGACCCTTCCCGCGGATGAATACGAGGAGGTCAGCGAGCAGGTCTGGATTGCCAGGGATGCAAAGATTTATCCGAACAACTATATTGCGGGACCCTGTATTATCGGACATGAAACGGAAGTCCGGCCCGGCGCTTTTGTGCGCGGCAGCGCTCTGGTTGGCAGCCACTGTGTCGTCGGAAACAGCACCGAGCTGAAAAACGTGATTCTCTTTGACAATGTTCAGGTTCCCCATTACAATTATGTCGGTGACAGTATTCTGGGCTACAGGAGCCATATGGGAGCCGGATCGATTACATCCAATGTGAAGAGCGACAAAAAGCTGATTGTAGTCAGATGCGGGGAGGAAAGGATCGAAACCGGTCTGAAAAAGATGGGCGCCATGCTTGGAGACGGTGTTGAGGTTGGATGCAACAGCGTTCTGAATCCCGGGACCGTTATCGGACGGAACAGCAACGTTTATCCGACCAGCTGTGTCCGAGGGACAGTGCCTGCGAACTGCATCTGGAAAAACAACGGGAACGTCATCGAAAAAATCCAGGATTAAAAGCGCCGCGGCGGTATCACGAAGTTCATTCTCTTTCCGCCGGATATTTCAAACGTGATTCGGACAGATTCCGGCTGAACAGTCCGGAATCGTCTTATCAGAAAGGGAGGAAAAAATGAAAGTTATTATTGCGGAAAACTATGAAGACGGAGCCAGAAAAGCAGCAGACCTGATTGAGCAGATTGTCCGTGAAAAACCG
>CACXFM010000019.1 GCA_902766955.1 uncultured Lachnospiraceae bacterium
CAGATCGCCGGCTGTTTTCGCCTTCGCGACGGAGATGCCGCCGATCCTGAAGGTGCCCGCCGCGGATCCCGTATAATTGCCGCATCCCGTGACGCGGACACTCGCCTGACCCTTTTCCACGTTATTGGCGTAGGCGTCAGCGGGGATCACGTAGTCCTTTTCTGCGGCCAGTGTTTTGCCGCCCAGCGTCACCGTCACTGCCGGCGTCAGCGCCTCTCCGCTGTACACCTGGTCTTCCGCCGCAACGGTTGCGCCCGAGATGCTCTTCGGCAGGATGGTAAAGGTCGCTGTCAGCGTTCCCGTGCAGTTATGCGTACCGCTCACTGTGACAGTAGCGGTTCCGGCATCCGTGTTGTCGGCATATTCCACCGATACAGCTGCTCCGTCCGGAAGGCCCGGAATAGAGACGGATGGTTTCTGCGCTTTTCCCGTGTAAGTCACGTCATCAATCGAAGGAATGCTGTAATCGCTGAGGCTGACGGGGCGGATCGTAAAGGCCGTCTCCTTTGTCCCGGTGTAGTTTCCTTTCCCCGTGAGGACGAGGGACGCGGTACCCGCATTGACATTGCCGGACCAGGATGCAGTGTAGTCTCTGCCTTCCTCGAGTGTCAGGCCATTCACCTTCAGTGTGAAGTCCGGCGTCTGTGCGCTGCCTGTGTAGGTCACGGAGCCCGGACCAGTCAGGGAGCCGCCTTCGATAGATGCCGGAAGAATCTTGTATTCGGCTGCAAATGTGCCGCCGAACCGGTTGATTCCCCGGAATATCACGGAAGCGGTACCCACATTGATGTTGTCTGTATCCTGGCGGATATAATCCGTCCCCTCACGCAGAACTTCACCTTCGAAGACAAAGCGGAGGAGAGGTTTGATCTCTTCGCCCGTATATGTCTGATCGGGAATGCTGTCCGGATCATCCACGCACGTGCTCTTCAGGTCATGGCGCAGGATTCTGAAGGTTCCCGCCCGGGTCCCCTTGTAATTGCCGGTCCCGCTGATGCGGAAGCTTCCGGTTTCGCCGTCGATATTGTCCTGCCAGGAATCTTCGTCGATCTCATAGTCCGTGCCTTCCGCGAGCTGTGTCTCACCGCGCTTCACTGTCATAACCGGACGCAGCGCCTCGCCCGTCCAGTACTGTGAGGCCGCCGTGACCGTGAAGTCATCTCCCGTGATGTCTGCCGGCTTAATCGTGAAGGAAGAAGACAGTGTTCCCGCACAGTTTGTGCTGCCGCTCACGTTCACGGAAGCTGTGCCTGCATTGAGATTGTCCTCGTATTCCGTCTCGAATACTGCGCCCTCCGGCAGGCTCTCCACGGTGACGGCGGGCGTGATCGCAGAACCTGTGTAAACAGCATCCGGAATCTCGCTGATTTCATAGTCCGAAAGCTGCACGGGCAGGATCGTAAAGTTCTTCGTGAGACTGCCTTTGAAATTGCCGCTTCCCGCAAGAACGGCAGATGCCGTTCCGGCATTAATGTTGTTCTGATAAGAAACCGTGTAGTCCTCTCCTCCGGTCAGCGTCCTGCCCTTATACGTGACAGTCACGGCCGGTTCTTTCGCCGAAGCGTCATAGACGGAGGACGGGATGGCCGCGGCGGACGCTCCGCTTATGTCCGCAGGGGTAATGGTAAAGGAGCCTCCGGTAGTTCCCGTATAGGGACCGCGGCCCGTGACCTGGACCGAAGCGGTGCCGGCGTCCGTGTTGTTCTGATAGATCACGGTGTAATCCGTCCCGGCTGTCAGCGGAGTGGCGCCCTCTTCGGGAGGCGTCACCGTGACCTCCGGCTTCAGGGCTTCGCCCGTATAGACCGCATCGGCGGCAGTGACCGTATATCCGCTGATGTTGAGAGGCGTCACCGTGATGCCGAGCGAGAGTGTTTTACCCCGCCACGAAGTAGTGACATTCGCAGAGCCTGGGTAAACGCCCCTTAAGGTGGTGCCGTTTACCTCTACGACACCCGTATCAGAGGAAGTCCAGGTGAGATCCGCCTTGACCGGGGCCGCGGAAGGCCAACTCTCGCCGCCATAGACGCCGGGGCACACCAACATGACGGCTGTGCGGACTTCCGGGATCTGCATGTGTTCAGTGCGATAGGGAATCCGCATGGATGAAACGCCCGAGTTCCGGAATGCCAGCGTCACACTCGTGATGTAGGACTCCTGCACCGGGATGGTCATTTCCACTGTCTCATTCCGCGGTTCTGTCGCGGTCGTGTGCGGGGATGCACCGAACTGCTGGACCCAGTAATGTATGCCGTTCACGACCACATGGCCGATGCCGACGGCAGTGAAATTTTCGGAGAGCATGTTGCGGCGGTGTCCCTGTTTCTTGTACGGCTCATCTGTCTCGCACCAATCAGTGAAAACCGCCTTTGCGGTAGAACTTCCGCCCGCGATGTTTTCGCCGCATGTATATCCATAGATGCTTGATGAAGTCCCCCAGCCGCCGGCAGAGGAAGAATCTGTGCCGTCTGGCCGCGTATGCGCGAAAAGAACGGCGATCTCAGCCGCGCGCTGCATGGCGGCCTTCTCGAGTTCGTAGTCATACTGAAGTTCTGAGAGACCGGTATAGTAGATTTTTTCGCTGTTGTCAGAATTCCACGCCCAGGCATCGCTTCCCGTGCGGAACTCATTGATCATGGGCAGCATCTGACGGGCTGTTGACTGCTGGTAAGTCACCTCAATCTTCAGATCCGTCGTCGCCGCGTATGCGGCGGTGCAGAAGGCGGTCGTAAAGAGCGCCGCCAGGGCAAGAATGATGAGAAGGTGCCGTAATCTTTTCATGTCTCCTCCTTTTCACTGTGACAGGGTATCCCCTCTGGATCCTGCGACATCTTTATTATACCAGTGAATGGGGAGAGCCGCACCTGAGATTCATGGTTTTTTGCGCAGTTGCTGCCACTTATTGCGCGGCCTCTGTCACTCGGCCTGCGCGGGCGGAACCTCTCACCTTGCGCGGTCACCATTGGGCATAGGAGATGAAACTTTCTTGATCTTGCATGCCCGCCCACTTTTGACTTTTAGTTTCATGGGCATAGGGAATGAAATCTTCCTGATCTTGCATGCCCGTCCACTTTTGACTTTTGGTTTCATGGGCATAGGGAATGAAATCTTCCTGATCTTGCATGCCCGCCCACTTTTGACTTTTAGTTTCATGGGCATAGAGAATGAAATCTTCCTGATCTTGCATGCCCGTCCACTTTTGACTTTTGGTTTCATGGGCATAGGAAATGAAGCTTCTTCCCTTCTTGCATGCCCGCACTTCGATCAGCCCGAGAGTTGCGGGCATGGGAAATGAAGCTTCTTCCCATCTTGCATGCCCACTCATCGATCAGGCCACAGGTCGCAGGCATAGGGAATGAAGCTTCTTCCCTTCTTGCATGCCCGTCCTTCGATCAGGACAAGCATCGCGGGCATACAAGATGAAACTTCCTCCCATCTTGCATGCCCGTCCGCCACAAGCCCCCCCTGCGGCAAGCCTGCGAACTTCGCGGAGCTCTCCACCAGGCGCAGGGTTCGCACAAAACTTCATTTCCTCTGCCCGGCAAGTTCCCTCGCCACCTGGAATACATCCCTGTGGCGCACTTTTCTCGGTTCAAAGCGGATGATCTGATAGACAAACTGCATCACCGCGCCGGCGCCGAAGGTGCTGATGACGGTGCCGATTCCCACAGGGCCGCCCAGAAGCCATCCGGCCAGCAGAACGGCTGACCAGAGTATGATTTCGACAGCGCCGATGGGGATCCTGGGCAGCCGCCTGCCCAGGCCAATCATCAGAGAATCTCTGGGGCCGCAGCACTGCCCGCAGCTCATGTAGATCCACATGCCGATGGCCATGAACACGAACCCGGCCAGCATAATCAGGATTCCGCTTACAATCCCGCGGTTCAGCGGGAACGGATTCAGATTATTGAAAAGCTGGACAAAATTGCCCGTCAGAAAGGCATCCAGAATCGTACCGAAGCCGATCCGCTCCCTCAGGAAGATGTCAATGAGGAGGACACAAACGGCGATTACCGTCATCGAAAGTCCGTAATTGAGGGGCGTATGGGCCGCAACCCCCATCCCCAGGCAGTCCCACGGGGCCAGACCGATATTGGCAAAAATCGTCAGATGGACGCCGAAAGCGAACACCATCAGACCGGCCGCGATGCCCAGCCACTGGATGAGCACCCGCTTCGGGGATGCGGTATGTGTTTCTTCAGATTTGACAGACGGCTTCATGCAGATTCCTTTCCCTGGACAGTTCTTATTTTTACGTCTTTGTTTCTAATATGTTACATATAGTTTACAAGACGGCTTTCATTTTGTAAAATCATCATGAGGTTTTGTTTTTAAGCATTGAGGTTTTTTATGAAATTCAAATCGTTTTCTATCGTATCCGTTCTCTGTATACTCAGTCTGTGTGTTTCCTCTCTGAGTTACGCATCCGATCCTGCTTCGATTCCGGAGGATCCGGTCATAGAATCGTTCGATGCGCCCGCAGAATCCGGCTCTGCTCTTCTCTCTCCCGACGAATTCACCGACACCCCGGAAATGACGGAGGATGATTCAACCGGTTATGAGACCGATGACACGGCATATGATGCCGAGGGTGAATCCGCTGATCCGGCTTATGAATCAGGGGGTGAGTCCGCTGATCCGGCTTATGAATCAGATGACGCGGCTCCCGCCTATGATGAGGAAGTGAGCGAAGCCCCGTCCGAAGATGCGTCAGCGGAGGAAGTGAACGCCGAACCCTCCGACAGTTCCGAGGACATCTCCCCGGAATCGGCCGGCGGGGAGCTCCCCGACTCTTCTTCTGTCTTCGAAGACATCCCGGCAGAGGAGGCATCGGACAGCGGCGCCTCCGCGGCAGAATTCACCGATTCCGCGGAGTTCACTGATTCCGCGGCAGAACTCACTGATTCCACGGTGAAATTCACTGATTCCACGGCGGAGTTCACTGATTCCGCAGTGGAATCCGCCGCCATGGCCGAACTGACAGACTCCGAAGCGGAGCCGCTGCCCGTGACGGACAATGAGCTTATGGTCTGGGAATCTCCCAACAGCTCTTCCATCCTGGATGAATGGTCGAAGCGCGCACGTCTGGCCGTCTCCGTCAGCTGTGTCGATGATTCGATGCTCACTTATACATGGGCCGACCAGTACGGCACGCTGGATGGAGGTTTCTCCTATTATTATGTAGCTCAGAGAACCGGTGTCTACACCTGCACGGTCACGGACGGCTACGGCGGCGAAGCATCGGTGTCATTCACAGTGCGGAACGCCGAGGATTTCGGCGTCGAGGTCGAGTTCGCCGACGGCGATCCGACCTGGGCTGAACTGACCTGTCCCGTCGGCGGATCCGTGGTGCTGAAGGCGGACACGTCTTATGCGGAAGCGGCGACCGGCTTCAGTTTCGAGTGGCGCAATGCGGACACCGGCGCCCGCCTCTCCGGGAGCGGCCGCTCCATCACTGTCTCTCCCGAGAAAAATACGCTCTACAGCTGCTGTGTTTCCCTCGGATACCGGGCCCAGATGCTGTATTTCGATGTGTCGATCGGCAATCAGCTCAAGGCATACGACAAAACCCAGAAAAGCGACCAGGTTTATCTGGCCAAAACACCGGGTTCCTCCTTTACTCTGACGGCGGCATACAGCGCGTCGGACACTTCGGGCGTAACGATGAGATGGGTGGATACGGGATCGCACCGGACTGTCAGCGAGGGCAGTGCCTCTCTTGCCATCAGCGGATTTGAGAAAGCCGCCAGCTACACTTTCTGCGTCACGGACCGGTTCGGCAACAGCGCATATGCCTACTACACGATTGACGTGGAGAATCATCTGAAGTTTTCAGCGCCGATCGTCAACAAGACCGTCTGCAAGGGCATGCCCGTGACATTCAACCCCGGCTTCTATGCCGACAAAACCGCCGGCACCGTCTTTGTCTGGTACGACGAGAACCATGTCGTCCTGCAGAAAGGCGCCACAAAGTCATACTCTTTTACGGCCACGGCAAGCCGCGCCTATGTCTGTGAGGCGACAGACGTATACGGCAATTCGGTCAGCATCATCTATTACCTCAAGGTGCTGACCTCCCACAACTACGGCAGCTGGACCACCACAAAAGCGGCAACCGTATTTGCAACCGGCTCCCGGTACAGAACCTGCACGATCTGCGGCGCAAAGCAGACGCAGACGATCGCAAAGCTGACACCGTTCATCAAATTCAACAAGACGGTGTTCAGCCTGGCGCGGAAAAAAAGCACAACCGTCACGGTCACACTGGCCAAAGGCGACAGCATTGTCAAAGTCGCACCGACATGGACGTCACGCGTATCCGCCACTTATAAAGGACTCACGATCACGGTCACGGCCAAAACTGCAAAGGGCAAAACCACGGTCGCGGTCAAGACCAAGACCGGGAAAGTCAAGAAATTCACGGTTACGGTCAC
>CACXFM010000020.1 GCA_902766955.1 uncultured Lachnospiraceae bacterium
TGAACAGTCTGCCTTTTATCTCTGCAGCGCTCAGGCAATTCCGTTGACCATGGCAGAAGACTTTCAAGATATGAGAGATCTTCGAACTCTCCATGCTTTGGAAACTCTTCCAGCAAATACCGGAAATATTCGTAAGGCTTCAGGGCGTTGGCCTTGGCTGTTTCCGCAAGGCTGTACCAGATCGCGCTTGCCCTGGCTCCGCTGATTGTATCTATGACCTGCCAGTTCTTTTTCCCAAGGCAGAAAGGCCGGATCGCCCTCTCCGCGGCATTGTTATCGATCGGGACATTCCCATCGGTCAGGAACACTCTCAGATACTTCTCCTGATTGATGCAGTAGGTGATTGCTTCCCCGGTTTTGGATTTCGGAAGGATTTTCTGTCCGTCGCCTTTCATGTACGCAAAGAAAGCATCCACGATCGGAAGAATCCGTTCCTGCCGCTTCCGCAGCCGCTCTTCCGGGGAAAGCTCATGGTATTGCTTTTCGAAATGATACATGGTGTCGATCAGTCCCAGCGCACTCTCGGCGAAGGAACCGGCGGCCGTTTTACCAAGCGTTTTCACGACATTGGCAAACCGGCGTTTGGCATGCGCCCAGCATCCGGCGATCTGCAGGTCCTCCCGCTCATTCCCTATGGTGTGGTATACCTGATATCCGTCGGTAACACAGATCCCATGGAATCCTTTCAGGAATTCCCTGGGGTGATCCGCCCGCCGGGTTTTCTGGTATTCATACAGGATAAACGGATGAGGCTCGCTTTCGCCGGAGCGATAAACCCACATGTAACTTTTGGCGCCGGCAGGCCGGTCATCTTTGTTCACAATACATGGGGTTTCATCGGCCTGTACCACATGGCATTCGGATATTTCCCGCCTGAGCCGTTCATACAGTTTTGAAACGTACCGGTCCGCGCAGGTGTTGATCCAGTTGCAGATATCCTGCGGAAGGATCCAGACATCATCAATCCGCCGGATTTCTTCCGCCAGGCGGTTCACCGGAACTGCGTTTACGAACTTCGCGTTCACAGCCGCGGCGACAAATCCTGGTGTTGCGATACTGTTCCGGAGAAGGTCTGCCGGACGGGGGGCTTTCACGATCTCCCTCGTGGCTGTTCCCTTATATACAGCGACATGATGCTCGTAGACCTTCAGCTTTGCCGGAACGAAATCGACACGCTCATAGACCTCATCCGGGAGACGGCTCCAGCGGCCGTCCGGAAACTTCTCCCTGAGTTCTGCCTCGGAGAGTTCGTGCAGGATTACCTCGCGCTCACGGATCTTTGACAGATCAGACTTCCGTTTTCCGACAGGCTTTTTCCTGCGGTATGAGATCTCCTCTGTTTCTGTTTCTTCGGTTTCGGAAGTGCCACTGTCCTTGCGGCAGAGATCAATTGTCACTTCGGTCTCATTGAAGATAAAGGTGTACTGGCCGTCGAAATCGGAAAGATTCCTTTCGGACTTTCTTCCGAAGCGCTGCTGACGCAGGGACGATACTTCCTCTGTCAGAATCGAAAGGCTCCGGTTCATCTGGTCAATCGTCTGCCGCATCTTTTCAGCGTTGGAGTTCGCATCCATAAGCAGCGTAATCAGTGTTTGTTTGTCAAGGTTCGCAAGTTCTTCTGCCTTAAGCTGACCTGCCATGGCGGCTCCTCCTTTCCGGAAACGTCTGCCCTTAGTATAGCAAACATGTCGGAAATCCGCCATTTTTCAGGCGTTCAGGCTTCGTCATTATGACGGCAGGAATTCAGCAGCGCTGCCTCATGATCCGCCTGACGGCCGGAGCTTTCAGCTTCTGTATACGGTACAGGACGGGCCCGGCATGTGTTCTGCAGGAGGATAGTATGATGGCAGGCCCTCGTGTCAGGGCGGCCCTTTAAAGAGGGTTTGTGTTTTTGAAAGGTATTGATCATACCTAAAAAATCTGCGTTTTGCACAACATTTATACGACTTCGGAGCAGTCCGGAACCCGGATGGAGGATTTCTGGAGAATGCAGAAGCCCTGCATCAGCATCAGAAACTCTTCCCGTGAGATGGACTGGACTTCTTCCTTTGTCTGCGGCCACTGGAGACGTCCTGCTTCTATCCGCTTGTACAGAAGCAGGAAACCGTCGCCTTCCCATACCACGCCCTTAATCCGATCTGTTCTTCGACCGCAGAACAGAAACAGGACACCTCTCCGGTATGGATCAAGGCGGAACTTCTGTCGGATTATGGCTGTAAGGCCATCAATGCCGCGTCGCATATCTGTCCTGCCCGGCGCAATATAAACTTCAGAGAAACAGGTCGCGTCATTCAGCATGGCACAGGACCTCTCTCATGAGGGAAAGGATCCCTTCTGACGCGTCATTACTGACTTCGATTACTGTAGAGCCCCGCCGGACTCTGAGAGCAGGCCCCTGCCCTGGTTGTGGACCAAGCGTGAAGGGTACACGCACAAACTCAGCCGTATCTGCCGGTGTGGCTTGAACGGAAGATGACAGAGCCGCGGACTGCAGAAGATGCTCCCGCAGCTTATGAAGGTGGTAATAATAGGAGCCTTCACTGACATTGTTTTCACTGCACCACTGTCTGATGGACTGGCCGCTGTTCTGCCGTTCCTGGATGATTGCGGCCCAGTTGTTGTTCCGAATTGCTTTGACTATCTCGTTCATAAGAACCTCCGGCAAAGTGACTTTGAAAACTCTGAGAGTTTTCCGAGTTCGCACCAGAGTGTATTTTCTCATGATGAGATGCGAATGTCAGGGCATTCA
>CACXFM010000021.1 GCA_902766955.1 uncultured Lachnospiraceae bacterium
GACGGTATCCTTGACCACCGGCTTCGCTTCCTCGGCGATCTCTTTTGCCTTATCCATGATCTGCCTTCCGGCTTCCTTTGCGTTTTCTTTTGCCTTTTCCTGTGCGTCCTCCATCGCCTGTTTCCGGACTTCCTCGTCCAGAAGCGGAGATTCTATCGTGACGGAGATTTCACTGCTTTCCCTGTATACTTCTTTCTCGGACATTTTCTTCTTTTCCTTTACATTTTGGATTTATTCACGCCTGCCATACGGTCGATGTCAATCAGCCCGCCGTCCAGAATGTACTCTATCACGGGAACGTTATTGAACCGCGCCGCCTCCACAAGGGGATTGCTGCGGCATTGGGCAAGAACGGCTTCCACATCACATTTCTCAAAAAGTGTCCTGACCAGTTCCAGTTCCCTTTTTTTCGCGGCATCGGAATCCGTATCATATATGACAGCCGCCCGGTTCAGCGCACATCTGCCGTTGTCATCGACCTGATCGACATTTGCCCTGCGGCATAACCCGGTTCTTCACTGCATTGCCGCCGCCCGCAAACACAAATGCCTTTAGCCTCGCGGACATGTCAGTCGAATCCGCCTCATCATTTCCCCATGCGATCCAGGGCAGGACGTCCCTGTAGAAATGACCGGCGGGATCCGTGTTGGGATCGGCAAAATTATAACTGGCACAATCCTCGGGAGCCGTCACCACATTTCCGTCTTTATCAAAAATCACTTCCAGATGGCCGTCAACAGACACATATTTCTGGTTTGACTTGTCGGGAGAAGTAAACTGATGACACTCAGCCCCGACGCCGTCGTCCCAGCCCCATTTCTCGGCTTCTTCCGGAGCTTTGGGCAGGCTTTCCGGCGGCATATTGAGATTGCGGCCAAAGTGCTCCTCTTTTGAAGGGAACGCTTCTGCCTTCATGCGGAAATCTTCACCCATTTCGTCTGCGGTGAAGAACGCTCCGCTCAGAAGCGGGACTGCCGCCTCAATCATACGCCGGCGGTCAGAATTGGAAAACCGGGGGTCTGACATGTCCAGAAACAGCTTCTTCAGCTCCTTCCTTTTTCACACACGGACAAATGATCACCTGCGAAATCCGGTTCATTTTTGTCCGTTTACCGTACTCTGCTATTGTAACATCTGTAAAAAGCAAGCGCAATTACTCTGCCTCTGTCCGGGAACACCGCTGCTTTCATTCATTCTCCGTACCGGTGGCCTCCTGTACGGAATAGAAATGGAACAGATTACAGATCTATTTCCAGCAGGATCGGCGTGTGATCCTGTCTGGGGCCCGAATCCATCATCTCTGACCGTTTCACTCTGTCCCTGATGCGGTCACTCACCAGGAAATAGTCGATTCTCCATCCGGAATTATTGGTTTTGCTGGTCCTGATCCTCTGTGCCCACCAGGAATACACATTCTTCACGTCTCCGTGGACATACCGGAATGTGTCAGTAAAGCCCTTGTCCAGCAGATTTGTGAAGCCCGCTCTCTCCTCATCCGTAAAACCCGCCGACATGTGATTGTTCTCGGGATGTGCCAGGTCGATCTCCGTGTGAGCCACATTGAAATCCCCGCATGCAATCACGGGCTTTTTCTGATCAAGCCCGGCCAGATAATCCGCGTAACGGATGTCCCATTCCTGCCGCTCTTTAAGTCTCTTCAGACCGTCTCCCGCATTCGGCGTATATACATTGACAAAATAGAACGCATCGCAATCCAGAACAAGCAGCCTGCCTTCGTCATCCATGGGCTCGGGCGCTCCGATCCTGGGGATGACCGTTTCCGCCGTCATGCCGTCTTTCAGGAGAATCATGGTGCCCGCATAGCCCTTCCTTGCAGGCGGCTGGGAACTGACCCACACGGCATGAAAGCCCGGAAAATACTGATCCAGAACTTCCCTGTGTTTTCCGGACGGCCCCGCAGCAGGCAGTTTTGTCTCCTGAATGGCAATGATATCCGCATTCTCCTTCTTCAGGCTGTCCAGTACGTCTCTGGACAGTTTTGCCCGGTCGGACTCCGAAGTCAGGGCGGCGTTCAGGGAATCAATATTCCAGGATACGAATTTAAGCATGACTCTCTCCTTTTGTGTGAATATAATGAGCGGCGGCCTTCCGCCTGAACAACATGTATACAGCCGAAAATACAACACACATGACCGCTATGATCAGAAACCACATGACGATTGTGGCAGCAGGCACTTCGTTGACCTTCAGGAAGAAATACGGTCCGTCCAGCACACCGGCAGCATTGAGTCCCAGTGCGATCAAACCGTACAGAAGTGATGCCGCTGCGGGAACGAAAACCATACGTTTCTCAATAACAGCCCTGTTCATGGTGAAAATAAACAGCCCCACGGAAAAGACCGGTCCGAGGAAATGGTTGATGGGTGCCACATCCGAGAGAAAATAGTAAGCAAACCCTTCCTGCGGGGCAAGTACAAAGGCGGCAATCAGAAACGTGACTGTCAGGCACACGGCGCAGACCAGATGAAGAACATAGAAAAGGGACGGGTATTCTTTTCCTCTCGCGAGATAAATGAGAATACACGCCGACACAAACAGCTGCAGAACATTGCTGTCGATCGTGTAATACCTGAACATTCCTGCTCCGAAAACGCGGATATCGTGCGCGAGCGCTATGATCTCAAGCACAATGAGTATTCCATGCAATATGATAAGCTTCTTATATGATTTCATTCCGGTCACCTGTTAATATCCTATAAGATGAAAAGCCGAAACCATCCGAAGGCACATTCCCCTTCAGCGGTTCCGGCATCTCAGACAGGCGTTTATGCCTCTTTTGATTCTCCGAACTTCTCGTCATATTCCTTCAGGGCCGAAGTCGTCTCAAGCGTTGTCAGTTCCAGATCTGTGTATTGATAATACTGGTGATTGCCTGATTCCGGACGGTCATGATGTCGTTGTCGGGAAATGTGCTGAGCTGCGTGTTCTGTATTCTCACATCAAGGACATTTGCCGTAAGTCCCTGATATTCCACAATATCCCCGACCCGTACGGTCTCATTGAAAACAATCAGAATCCCGCTCAGGACATCCGCTATGATGTCCTTGGCACCAAGCGATAATGCAAGAGAGCC
>CACXFM010000022.1 GCA_902766955.1 uncultured Lachnospiraceae bacterium
GGCGTCCACTTCCGGATTGAGGTCCGCAAGGATCACGTTTGCGCCCTGCTGCAGGAAGAATTCCGCAGTCTGGTTGCCGATGCCGGCCGCGCCGCCCGTGATGACGACGGTCGTATCCTGAAGCTTCAAGTCAAGTCCGAGGATCTCTTCTTTTGTAAAATTAGGTAACATTTCTCTTCTCCGTCCTTCTTATAAGCGAATCAAAGATTCATATAAGAGAATCAACAATTAATATCTGTCAACGTACTCGTCAGCGTTTTCCGGAGTGATCATCTGGAACGGAATCCAGATTTCCTTCTCGACTTCTTCGCCGTTGGCGACCTTGACGGCTGCGTCGATGGCGCCCTGGATCTGGCCTTCTGCATCCTGGAAGTCAGAAGCGATCATGCGGCCTTCCTGAACTGCGGTCACAGCGTCCGTGATGCCGTCGATACCGATGCAGGGGATATCATAGCCTTCTGCTTCGATTGCTTCGCGGGCACCGAGAGCCATCTCGTCGTTCTCTGCGACAACAGCGTTGATCTCATCGCCGTAGGTTGTCAGCCATGTCTCCATCAGAGTCATAGCCTCGGAACGGCTCCAGTTTGCTGTGTCATAAGCAAGTGTCTTGATGTTGGGATGATCTGCAAGGACGTTGTTGATGCCTTCCCAGCGCTGCAGCTGTGCGGACTGGCCCATCGGTCCTTCGATGACGACGATGTTGAACTCGTCATTGCCCATATGGTCGATCATGAACTGCATGATTTCTTCGCCGGCGCCTACGTCCTGAGAGCCGACATAAGAGGTCAGATCTTCGGAGTTAACCATTGTGTTGACACCGAATACCGGGATTCCGGCTTCCTTGGCCGCTTCCACGCATGCCACGCACGCATCTGCATCCTGCGGATTCAGAATGATGGCATCCACGCCGTCGGAGATCATGGTCTCAACCTGCTCGAGCTGCTTGGCAGCGTCGTTGTTTCCGTCATAGGACTTGTAATCAATGCCCTGCTCAGCGCAGTATTTCTGAGCGTAGTTGTCCATGCGCATGCAGAACTCGGTCTGCAGTGTGTAGAAGGTAGCACCGATGGAGATCTTCTCTCCGTCATCAGCGGAAACATTCATTCCCAGTGCGGATACGGTGACAGCCGCTGCTGCCAGGAGAACCAGCATTTTCTTGTTACTCATTTTCATACCTCCTTTGAATTGGAAACTGTATACTTAAAGCTTTTTCACAAAGCTCAAGTCCCGTTGATTAAAAAGCGCTTCTTTTTAAAGATCAGTCACTGGAGAGGCCGTCCAGCATAACAGCCGCGATCACGACAAAGCCCTTGACGATCATCTGGATGTAGGCGTTGACGCCCAGCATGTCCAGTCCGTTGCTCAGGCAGACCATGAGGAGAATACCGACGATGGTGCCCCAGAGACGGCCCTTGCCGCCCGCCAGAGACGTGCCGCCGATGACGACCATGGCGATGGCGTCTGTTTCATAGCCGTCGCCGGTCGACGTGACACCGGAGGTGACGCGGGCTGTCATGATAATGCCTGCCAGCGCCGCCAGGAAACCGGAGAGCAGGTAGACGGATGCCGTTACGATTTTGACATTAATACCGGATACTCTGGCCGCCTTCTGGTTGCCGCCCACCGCGAAGACATAGCGGCCGTAGCGGGTGTTATAGAGAAGCAGGAAGCAGATAAAGAGGATCACGCCGAAGATGATGATCGGGATCGGCAGGAAGCCGCCGATCATACCGCCGCCCAGATACTTGAAGCTTGCGCTGAGCTTGGGGATCGGCTTCGCGTTGGTCAGGATGAAGGTGAGACCTTTCGCGATACTCATGGAGCCCAGCGTGCCGACGAAAGCCGGAACCTTGAGGTACGCGACGCAGATACCGTTGAAGAGACCGATGGCAAGACCCATCGCGAGCCCCACGGCAACCCCCACGAACCAAGGAAGATTCATGACTTCCTGTGCGAAGTAAGCGGAATACATACCTGCGCAGCCCATCACCGCGCCGACCGAGAGGTCAATTCCGCCGGTCAGGCAGACGAAGGTCATGCCGATGGCGAGAAGGCCGTTGATCGAGGCAAGTCTCAGGATGTTTCGCAGGTTTGTCGGATTAATGAACCTGGGTTTGATCGCCGTCATAACGACGATCATAAGAAACAGTGCCGCAAGTGATCCGTACTTGGACACCATGTTCTTCATAGCCTGTTTTTTCTGAGCGGAACTGACCTGTCCTGATGATTGATTACTCATGCCGTATCCTCCTTACATATGGCTCATCGCCATTGCCATTATCGCTTTCTGACTGAACTCCTCCCGTCTCAGCTCACCGCCCATCTGGTGGTTGCTGAGCACGATGATCCGGTCTGACATACCCATGGCCTCCGGCATTTCCGAGGAGATCATGATGATGGCCTTCCCCTGTGAGACGAATTCACCCATCAGTTTATAAATCTCCGCCTTGGCACCCACATCGATTCCGCGGGTCGGCTCATCGAAGATGATGATGTCCGGTTCCTTGAGCATCCATTTGGCCAGAACGACTTTCTGCTGATTTCCGCCGGAAAGCATTTTCACCGGGAGCTTTACGCTCGCAGCCTTGACCTTCAGTCCGGTCATCTCCTTCTGAACGGCGTCTTTCTCCTCGCCCTTGCGGATAAAGATCTTTGATGAGAGTTCCCTCAGGGAGGGCAGCGTAATGTTGTGGGCGATGCTCATCGGCAGCACCAGTCCCTCTCCCTTCCGGTCTTCGGTCACGTAGGCGATTTTGGCCGCGATGGCATCCGCCGGTTTTGAGAAAGTCACCGGTTTCCCCTTCAGGAAGATTTCTCCCGATTCCGGTTTTGTAATGCCGAACAGCGCCTGCATGGTCTCCGTTCTGCCCGCGCCGACCAGTCCCACGAGTCCGAGGATCTCGCCCGCGTGGACATCGAAGCTGATATTTTCAAACTGCCCCTGGATGGTCAGGTTCTTCAGCTCGAGAAGCTTCTCGCCGATCGGCACTTCAATCTTGGGGAACTGCTCCTTGAGTTCGCGGCCGACCATGGCCTTGATGACCATGTCATTTGTGACTTCGGCAGTCTTCCATGTATTGATGCTCTCACCGTCGCGGAGCACCGTGATCTCGTCCGTGATGGTGTAGACCTCATCCATCTTGTGGGAAATATAGATGATGCCGGTACCGCGGAGCTTGAGATCGCGGATAATGCCGAAGAGGTTTTCCACTTCCCTGTCCGTAATGGAGGATGTCGGCTCGTCCATGACGACGATTCTGGCATTCTGGGACACGGCCTTGGCAATCTCGACCAGCTGCTGGTCAGCGACTCTGAGCTTTCCCATTTTGATTCTGGGATTCAGCTCAATGTTCAGCATCTTCAGAAGCTCCGACGTATCCTGATACATTTTCTTATAATCGATGAAGCCTCTCTTCACGGGCTCCCGCCCGAGATAGATGTTTTCCGCCACCGACATTTCCGGAATCGTGGTCAGCTCCTGATGGATCATGGCGATTCCCTTCTCCTGCGCCTCGGAAGGAGAATTGATCTCCACTTCCTGGCCATCGATCCGGATCGTCCCGCCGTCCCTCTTATGAATGCCGTCAAGGATATTCATAAGTGTGGACTTGCCCGCGCCGTTTTCTCCCATCAGCGCGTGCACCGTCCCCGCTTCCAGAGTAAAGTCGACGTCGCGGAGAACCTGGTTTCCATAGAAGCTTTTCTGGATGCCTTTCATTTCCAACAAGCTCATCTTGCTCACCTCCAGCGATCAAACGACATTGCCTTCGTGAAAAATCGTATCATTCCTGACAGATCACAAAAAGGGGGGCTTCTTTCGATCAGGTGGGTGAATTTTACGGTCTTGTTCAAAACGCTCTCTCAATCAGAAAAAGTCCCGCGAACTTTATGCAAAGTTCACAGGACTTTTTTATAAAAGCTTTAAATATCCCGATGTCTGATCTGCCGTTTCATTCAGAGCTGCGGCCGCCCGTTTCCACGGCGCCCCGCTTCACGTGCCGCATGGCCTGTGCGGTTCCGCCGCGCACGACCAGAAGCCGGTCGGCCAGCTGCAGTACCTCGTGCGAGCTGACTGTTACAATCACGAGTGCAATCTGTTCCCCGAGCAGCCTCCTCATCATATTCCGGATCTGCTCTCCGATCTGCATGTCCGCGTTCTGAAAAGGGTGAAAACAGAAGATGATGTCCGGCTTTATGAGCAGCATTTTCATATAGGCAAGCCTGTACTTTTCCTCAGGCGAAAGGCTGCCCGCCGTGCACTGCGGCAGCTCTTCACCGAGAAAATCCCTGACCAGCTTTCTCCTGGTTTTCCGGCTGTACCATATTCTGCGCACTTTGCGGTCCGATCCGATGAAAAAATTGTCCTCATAGGACATTTCCCCGAAGATCATGTTTTCCGCCGGGTCCTCGAGGATGACGGCGATCTTCCGCTTCCTTCCGTTTTCCGTGTACAACCCGCTGATTTCACCTGCTGCGGGCCGTTTTCCCTCGAGTACCCGGATCAGATCGTCTTCGATCTGGCGGCCGTAATCATGGATGACCAGACATTCCCCCCTGTGCACACTAAAGGAGATGCTGTTTATTTTGCCCTCCGACACGTCCCGGAAGCGCAGAATGCTCTCCGCATGATCCGGTTCCGATTCCCAGGTGTTCCCGCCGGAGGCCAGCGAATAATGCTTCATCAGTTCCTCCGTGAGTTCCTCCCCCGGCACGACCTTCACCGTCCTGCCCTTTGCCAGAAAGGAGATTCTGTCGCAGATTTTCGCCAGTTCCTGTCTGTACAGACTGATATAAATAAATGACATGCCTTTTGCGGCGCACCGCGGCAGAAGATCGAAAAGGCGCTCAAGGTCATCCGGATTGATGACGGAGCCGGGGTCCTTCAGCACAACGATCTTCACTCCCCCCACCATCGCCTTCATGATCTCCGTCACATACCGCTCAAAGACAGTCATGTCGTGGGGAAGCTTTGAGGGCGGCAGATCGATCCCGAATTCCCGCAGCATCATCCGGAGCTGGTCCCGGAAGATTTTCTCTCTTGTAAAAACACCCCGGTAGCCTTTCCGGAGCGCAAATACATTATCGGCAGCTGACAGATAATCGACCAGGCCGCTCTCATTGTCGATGATCTGCACATTATTGTCCGATTCATAGTCCCCGGAATAGGAATTGACCATTTTTTCATCCAGAAAAACATGTCCGTAGAGCAGCGGCCTGTTTTCACAGAGGACCTGGAGAAAGGCCTCCAGTCCGCCGGAATCCAGCGGGACAAGTCCCATGATCTCCCCGGCAAACATCTGGAAATGCAGATTATCGAGAAGGCGGGCTCCGTGGTCCACATAGGTCAGCCGCTCCATGCGCAGTATCTCGCGTCTCATGACACCTTTTCCCCTCCTTCCAGCTGTCTCCTGCTCACGAGATAGGGAAGACTGATCGTCACATCCGTTCCGACATCCTTTGTACTGTAGAGGGCCATCCCGTACTCTTCCCCGAAGAGGAGATGGATCCGGTTGTTCACGTTGACGAGTGCGATTCCCCCGCGGCCGTTACCACTCTGCACACTCTCCAGAAGCGGCTGGTCGAGCCTTCTTGCCAGCTGGGCGAACACCTCCGGCTCCATCCCCACCCCGTCGTCGCTGATGCGGATGAGAAGTCTCTTTCCCGTACAGCCGAGGCTGATCCGCACCGTCCCGGGATCCAGTTTTCTCTCAATCCCGTGAATAATGCTGTTCTCCACAACCGGCTGCAGCGTGAGCTTGGGCATAAGCGCTTTCAGGAGCAGTTCCCTGTCGTCCTCAAAGACGATCTCCAGCCGGATCCGGTCCTCGAAGCGGTACTGCTGGATATAGAAATATGTCTCCACATTTTTCAGTTCTTCTTCCAGGGTCACCATATTTTCGACTTTGCTGATGGTATACCGGAAGAAATCCGCCAGCGCCTCCGACATCTTCATGACATTTGTCATGCCCGCTTCCATCGCCTCGCTCCGTATGCTTTCCAGCGTATTGTACAGAAAATGCGGATTAATCTGGTTCTGCAGGGCCAGATACTGCGCCTGCCTCTTGTTCATTTTCAGTACTTCGTCCGAAGTCAGCATGTCCACGACCTTCCGGATCAGCTGGTCGGTCGCACGCGACACGGAGGCCTCCGGGTTGCGGATTCCCTCCGCCGTGTAGCCGGACAGAAACAGCTCTGTGCCCCTGTCAAAGCGGCGGAGCGGAAGCCAGATCCTCCGGATTCCCGAAATCACGAGAAACGCATATAAGACACCGGTGATCATCACCGCGCCGCGCAGGTGTCCGGTCTCATGTGAGAAATGCAGAAGAAGCACCAGAGACAGGATAGCGGTTACTGCAAGGAGAATCAGGAAATATGAGATTCTGTCCTCGATATATCGAAAGCGTTTTTTCATCGGAGCTCCTTATCCGTACAGTTTCCTGTACTCGCCGGGCTTTAAGCCCGTATACTTCCGGAATGTGGCATTAAAGTGCTTCTGGTCGCTGTATCCCACCAGCTCGCAGATGTCGCGGATATTGGTCTTTGTGTTTTTGAGAAGCTCTTTGGCCCGGTCGACCCGGAGTTCCGTCAGATATTCGCTGAAGCTTTTGCCCGTCTCTTTTTTGAAGAGGCTGCTGAAGTAGCTGGGAGAGAAGCCGGCGCTGGCCGCCACCGCCTCCAGTGTGATCGGCTCCGTGAAGTGGTTCATGATATACAGTTTCGCGTTCCGGATCGGCCGCCTGGACTCCTCCTCATGTCTCAGACGCTGCTCCTGAATCAGGGCTTCGAGGAGAGACGCGAGCAGTTCAAAGAGAATCTCCGCACTGTAGCAGAGATCACAGTGATCCTGAAACTCGCTGATACGCTCTGTCTGGTTATCCGGATGCGCATTGATAATGGCATACGTGCCCATATGGATGACCGTTTCCAGAAGCTCCGTACCGGTAATGCCCTTCTCATGGAGCAGAGAATCCCTGAGTTTCTCCGCGCACCCTGCCGCCATCGTCTCATCCTGCATCTCCATGGCTCTCCGCAGGTCATACTGGAAGACCGCCGTATAGTCGGAATAATCCCCGGGCGGCGTATTCCGCACCGGCGGCTCGAGAAGCTTCTCACAGCCCTCAAGGAGCCGCTCCGCCACTGCGATTTTTGCACTGGCAAGAGATTCCTCCAGCTTACTGCAGCTGCGGACGGCAATCCCCATGCCCATCGAATACCTGGTCTCCCAGAGCTGAAAGCGCTTGACTTCGATCTGATCGGCCGCGCTGCGCACCGCCTGGCGGAACAGATGGCCCGCATCCTCCGGATAATTACAGACGACCCACGTATATGCGCCGTCCGTCCAGAACTCCAGTTCCGTGCAGACGTCTTTTAAGCGGCTCCGCAGGATCTCCACCAGACCCGCCAGAATTTTTTCGACGGCCTGCCTCGTGTATTTCCCTCTCTTATAATCCAGCTTGAGCACGAGGATCCGGAAAAAGCCTTCCTCAAAATGAAAGGCGTAATGCTCATTGACGGCTTCGATTGCCGGCAGAGGCCGCTTCGTCCCGTAAGTCAGCAAATCAACCAGGAGGCTGCACCTCCTGCGCTGGGTGTCATCCTCGAGATACTGCATCAGTGTGCGGCTGGCCTCCAGCCGCGCCTGTTCCTTCTGACATCGCTCGGCCAGCTTCTGCAGCGTCTCCTCCAGTTCTTCTTTTTTGATGGGCTTCAGGAGATAACTGCCGACGCCGTACCGCATGGCCGACTGCGCATAGGAGAAATCGGCATAGCCGCTGATAATCACGACCTCAACCGGCCACTCCTTCTCGCTGATCTGCCGGATCAGGTCGATCCCGTCCATGCCGGGCATCCGCACGTCGGTGATCAGGATGTCCGGGCGGAGGCTCTCCAGCTTTTCCAGGGCCTCGATCCCGTTATAGGCAAAGCCGGCAATTTCAATTCCCAGTTTCTCCCAGTCGCAAAGCATGGCGATCAGCTTGCAGACCTTTTTCTCATCATCTGCGATCAGAACCTTTAACACCGCGTCACCCTCCTGCCGGCAGTCGGAATTTTATAGTCCAAATTTTAGTAGTTATAATGAAATATCTTCGCACTTTATCGTGTTTATATATTAAAATAGCACACTCTTCTCCGATAAAAAAGAGTCGCTTAAGCGACTTCTTAATCGCGCTGGTGCGCGCCTGCTTCAGCAGGTCATTTCATCTGCGCACCAGTCGCATCCTGCACGGAGTGCTTTTTAATCAAAAGGAAATTCAACGGAATTTCCTTTTGATAAAAAAGTCTTTCTTACGGTTTGGTTTCGTATTATCATGTTAAGGAGATATAATTTATGTTCAGTGCAGCTTTTCCGGGCTTGTGGAAGCTGACTGCCGTTATAAACGTTTTCCCGAAAGGATACCTTCCCGTCATGAGTTTTCTGAAACGAGTTCCCCTGCTGCTGGTTCTGTCCGCGGCCGTACCGGCTCTGGTCTATCAGCTGTTCATCGGGCCGGTGACGGCACTTCTGCCCTTCTCCGCTGCCGATGCCGTATCGAAGGCCACCACGATCATCGATGCTCCTTCCGGCAGTTTCGTCGTCCTTCTGAATGAGAAAAAGCATGAAGCCCGTCAGAGTGCAGATGACTGGGAGGCTTTCTTCCGCGGGGAAAGCCCCCTGCTCATGG
Source organism: uncultured Lachnospiraceae bacterium (assembly GCA_902766955.1). Lineage (GTDB taxonomy): Bacteria > Bacillota > Clostridia > Lachnospirales > Lachnospiraceae > Chordicoccus. The sequence continues at coordinate 8,664 of CACXFM010000022.1, forward strand.
AGGACATCGTCTGCGACGTCATCCAGTCAGACCCCTCCGGATATGAAATGGCGGACAGCTACCGCTCCCGCCTGCCGGAGAACCAGATGACAATCCGGCAGGACGAAGCCCTGCTCGTCGTCTCGCGGGCGGAACAGGGCCTCTGCGACGTCGTCGTCATGTCAAAGGAAACAGCGGATTCCTGGAAGATTCCGCAGCCGGGCAAAGGGTCCGGGCTGCGCATGATCGAGGTGAGCAAATAATGAGAAAAGCGAATGCGGTGATTGCGGCACTCATCCTGGTTCTTTTTATTATCCACGGCCTTCTGGGGGCATTTCAGCTCACCGGTGCGGGAGCGGCGCCTTCCGTCATGCGGGGGCTTTCATACGTCATGATGCTCCTCATCTTTCTGCATGCCGCCATCGGCATCAAGTATACGGCCGACTCCGTCCGGGTCGCGCGGAAGACGGGCGCCCCGTATTTCCGGGAGAACCGCCTCTTCTGGGCCAGAAGACTGAGCGGATTTGCCATTTTTCTCTTTCTGGGACTGCATGTGACCGCCTTCAGCTACAGTGCGGAGGGCGCCCTGCGCCTGCATGCATTTGACGGGTTCCGCCTGGCTGCCCAGCTCCTGCTCCTCATCTCCGTGGCCGTCCACGTCATCACGAACGTCAGACCGGTCCTCATCTCCTTCGGGATCCGGAAGCTGAAGCCCCGCGCCGCGGACATCCTCTTTGTCTTATCCGTGCTGCTCATCATCATGGGCTGCTCATTTCTGATTTATTTCTTCCGCTGGAATGCGGCCTGACGGAGGTATCATGGACACAATCAATATTATCGGCGCCGGACTGGCCGGCCTCTCGGCGGCCGTCACGCTGGCGGAAAACGGCGTCTCCTCACGGCTCATCTCCTCGCAGCCGTCCGAGAGATCCCAGTCGGTACTGGCGGAAGGCGGCATCAATGCCGCCCTCGACCTCATGGGCGAACAGGACTCGCCGGCCCTGCATTTCGAGGACACCATGAAGGGCGGCGTGTATCTCGCGGATCCGGAAGCCGTGCGGAACCTGACGGAGAATGCGCCGCGCATCGTCCGGAAGCTGGCCGCACTGGGCGTCCCTTTCCAGACGGAAAACGGGCAGATGATCCAGCGGTATTTCGGCGGACAGAAAAAAAGGCGCACGGCCTACGCGAAGACAGGCACCGGCAAGATGCTGATGACGGCTCTCACGGATTATGCCCGCAAATTTGAGGCGGACGGACTGATTCACCGTCTTCACCACCATGATTTCGTCAAAGCGGACATCCGGGACGGCATTTTGAGGGGTGTGTACGTGCGCGACCGCTATACGGAGGAAACCGCCCTGCATTCCGGGCCCGCCATCGCATGTGCCGGCGGACTGAACGGCTTCTTCCCCGGGAGGACGACCGGCACCACGCAGAATACCGGACATGTGCAGGCAGTCCTGTTCTCACAGGGCGTCCGGATGGCCAATCTCGAATTCATCCAGTATCATCCCACCACGTTCGGAATCTCCGGCAAGCGCTGCCTGGTCAGCGAAGCGGCCCGCGGCGAGGGGGGACGCCTCTGCGTCTTGCGGGGCGGCGAAAAGTGGTATTTCATGGAGGAGCTCTATCCGGAGCTCGGAAATCTGATGCCCCGGGACGTTGTATCCCGGGAAATGTACAGGGTCGTGAGGCGGCCGGACTGCGGAGACCAGGTCTTTCTGGATATGACCGCGCTTGATCCGTCTGTCTGGCGGACGAAGCTTTCGGATCTCCGGGAGGAGTGCATGCATTACCTGCGGATCGATCCCGCCTCCGCTCTTTTGCCGGTAGAGCCCGGCATCCATTATTTCATGGGCGGCATCGATGTGGACGCCCGTCACAGGACCAGTCTGCCGGGGCTTTATGCCGCGGGGGAATGCGCCTGCCAGTACCACGGCGCCAACCGCCTGGGCGGCAACTCGATGCTGGGCGCCGTCTTCGGAGGCGAAACTGCCGCCAGGGATCTGCTGGACGGAGGGTTCGACGGAGGGTGTCTGTCACTTTCCACAGGGTGCCTGTCACCAACCAGTGTATCACTTTCCACAGGGTGCCTGTCACCAATCTCTGCGGAGAAGCTCTCTTCTTTCCTCTGCAGCGCGCTCGGCATTCTCCGCACGGAGGAGGGCATCCGGCAGTCTCTCGAAGGCGTCGGCGAAATGCTCCGGGATGAAGCGCTGACCGAGGATTTCCGCGCAAGGCTTCTGCTGGGAGAGGCCATGCTGCGCTCCGCTTCTGCGCGCAGGGAGAGCCGCGGCGCCCACACAAGAGAGGATTACCCGGAGCGCGATGACCGGGCATTCCGGAAGACGACGCTGGCGGAATGCCGTGACGGCAGCGTCACCATCAGTTTCAGAGATCTGCCGTAAGGGAGGCTGACCTATATGATTTACCAATTTGAAATTTCCAGAACAAAACACGGGGACAGGACTTCCCGCCTGCAGCGCATCCGCTGGGAGACGGCGGACGAGTCAGCCACCGTCGCTTCGGCCCTCACGGGTATGAACGCCGATCCGGATCTGCGCGATGAAAACGGGGAAGCGGTGGGACATATTTTCTGGGAATGCAGCTGTCTGCAGAAGAAATGCGGCGCCTGCGCCATGCGGATCAACGGCGTCCCGCGGCTGGCCTGCGATACCCCCTTGAGTTCTCTCGGGAAAAAGCCCATCCGCCTTGAGCCGCTGAAAAAATTTCCCGTCATCGCCGATCTGATGACAGACCGGCAGATCATGTTTGACAATCTCCGGGAAATGAAGATCTGGTTGGACAGGGAGTGCAGTCAGACGGAAGACAGAGACGGCGTCGCCTTCGAGGCCTCCCGCTGTCTTCAGTGCGGATGCTGCCTCGAGGTCTGCCCGAATTTTCTGCCCGGCGGATCCTTTACGGGAACTGCCGCCTGTGTCCCCGCCTCCAGAATCATCGCGGAGATGGAATCGCCCGCTCAGACGGAACTGGGCTGCCTCTACCGGAAGCGGATCTACGAGGGGTGCGGCAAGTCCCTCTCCTGCAGGAATATCTGCCCGGCGGGCATCGACATCGATAAGCTGCTGGTCCACTCCAATGCGACGGCAGTCTGGAATAAATCTGTTCATTCTCCCGGGAAAATGTTACACTAAAAGGTACACAATCATCAAAAGGGATGAAACAGATGGTGCAAGGGAGGAGATTATTGATGAAAAATAAACTGTTCCGTCTGATGGCAGTCATCGTCTCGTCAACTCTGATTACGGGAGGCGCCGCACTTCCGGCAGCGGCGGAATCTCTGGCCGAAGAGGCCTTGTATGAAGAATACCTGGCCGACGAGGAGTATGCAGCCGGGGAAGAGTACACAGCCGAGGAGGAATACCCGGCCGACGAGGAGTACGCAGCCGACGAGGAATCCCCGGCTGAGGAGGAAGCCGCAGACGAAGAAGTCTCCGACGGGGACATGGCTGCCGCGGCAGATGAAGAAGCCGCCGACGAGGAAGTTCCCGTCCTGACAGAAGAAGAGACAGAAAGCACCCCTGACCAGCAGGCATCCGGCGAAGAAGTTCCGGACGGATCTCAGGAGACGGAAGCGGCTGAAGCTGCGGAAGAAGCTGTTCCGGCCGACGTGATGTCCGCCGCCGAAGAGCCCGCGGAAGCAGCATATCCGGTCTCCGGCACGACCGCAAACGGGATTAAATGGGAAATTTCCGAACTCAAGAGTTCCGTCCTGATGCTGACGCTCAGCGGTTCCGGCAGGGTCTCCTATATCAATGAAATCGCAAAATACGCCAAAAACATCCGCCAGATCGAGGTCGGCGGACGCATTACCGGCATTGCCAGCGGTGCATTCGACGCATTCGTCTCACTGGAACAGGCCGATATCAGCCCTTCCGTCACATCGATTTCCGACACCGCCTTCAGCGGCTGCCCGAAGCACATCTCCATCATCGGCGATTTCGGCACGGAAGCGGAGAGAGTCGCAGATGCCTGCGATTACTCCTTTATCGCCAGAACACCGGTAAAGGTCTCGACTCTCACGGTCAGAGGCATCGTCGACGTGTCTTATACGGGCAGTCCCGTCACACAGGACCCCGTTATTGAGCATGATGACAGGACGCTCAAAGAAAATGAAGACTATCAGCTGACGTACAGCAACAATATCGAGGTCGGCACGGCGACCGTCATCATCACCGGCATCGGAAATTA
>CACXFM010000023.1 GCA_902766955.1 uncultured Lachnospiraceae bacterium
GGATCCAGCACTTCCAGGAGTGCGCTGGCCGGGTCGCCGTTGTAGGAGACCGACAGCTTGTCCACTTCGTCCAGCACCATGACCGGATTGGAGACGCCGCTCTTCTGGATGGCGTCCATGATGCGGCCGGGCATGGCTCCGATATAAGTCCTTCTGTGCCCGCGGATATCGGCCTCGTCCCTCACGCCGCCCAGGCTGACGCGCACGTACTCCCTGCCGAGAGCGCGGGCGATGCTCTGGCCGATACTTGTTTTGCCTGTGCCGGGAGCGCCCACGAAGAGCAGGATGGATCCGGACTGCTGTTTTTTCAGATTCATGACCGCGATCTGCTGCAGAATGCGGTTCTTGACCTTGCGGAGTCCGAAATGATCCTCCTCCAGAATCGCCTCCGCCTCGTCGAGATCAATCTTGTGCGGCTCCTCCTTCTTCCAGGAAAGCCCCGTGACGAAATCCAGCCAGTTATAGAGCATGCCGGTTTCCGCGCTGTTCTGTCCCTCCTGCTTCAGGCGGCGGAGCAGCTTGTCCGCTTCGCGGCGGGCGGTCTCGTTCATGCCGGACTCCTGGATCTTTACTTCCAGCTGCCGGATGTCGGAGACATTTTCGGGATGCATTTCGTCCAGCTCCTTCTGCAGATACTCCATCTGCTTGCGGATCGCCGACTCCCTGACCATCTTCTGGTAGTCCTCATTCCGCACGGAGGAGCCCTCCTGGCTGAGCTTAGTCATTTCCAGCGTCTCGTAGATCATCCGCTCCAGCAGATCCGCCCTGCGTGCGGCACTGTTTTCCGCCAGGACCGCATACTGCGCTTCATTGGATTCGTTCATCCAGGGGGAGAGGGCGCAGGCCACATCCCCGACGGAATGCAGCTGGCCGAGCCAGGCCCTGGCGGCTTCGCCCCACTGGGTGTTCTGTGAATATTCCTCCAGATCGTGCTTGAGCTTGCCGGTCCTTCTGGCGGCTTCCTCGGGAGAGAGGTCCTCCGTCTCCTCGCACTTTGACGTGACGAGCTCGATCCGGTGCCCGGGCAGGACGGATATTTCGTCCAGATGAATGCGGCCCTTCGTGCGCACGGCAAACCAGCCCTCGTCGTGCACTTCGGTTACCGTGCCGGATGCGCCGAGCGGGTAGAAGCTCTCAGCCGTGAGCTCATTCCGTTCCTGCTTTTCCTTCATAATAATAAGCGTGATTTTTTCGCCGGTGCGCGGGAGACCCCCGACCATATCCTGATAGCGCTTCGTTTTCAGGTAGACGACGGCTTCCGGGACGACTAATACATTATAAAGCGGCAGTACTGCCATAATCGTTTCCCTCCTTGCGTTTGTCAGCACTCGAATGCGTCGAGTGCTTAAAAGAATTTCAAAAAAAAGATCCCTCTGACAGGATAAAAGGATGCTGCTGACAATTGTCCATGTTTTATGAATTGAATTATAAGCGCGGCCATGACAGTTGTCAAGGTTTTCCGGTGACAAAGGTGGAAAAGTCGTTGCATCACATAGTCAATATCTTTTATGATGATTACAGCGCGAAGCGCGGAACAATCCGTAATCATTTTTGGCAACTGATATTTCGGAGACATGGCATTCCGGGAAGACAGGAGGGGACGCGATGACAGATCTGAGAGAGGGAAAGAAAATGAAACTTGGATTCGGGCTGATGCGGCTGCCGAAACTCCCGTCCGGCAAAATCAACGCGGAGGAGACGGCTGCGATGACGGATGCATTTATGGCAGCGGGAGGTACGTATTTCGACACGGCCTATGTCTATGACGGCGGTGAGTCCGAGGAAGTAATCCGGGGCGCGCTTGTGGAGCGCTATCCGAGGGAAAGCTATACGCTCGCGACAAAGCTGAATGCCTGGCTGGGCAGCCCGGATATCGAGGCGGCGAAACGGCAGATCCACATAAGCCTTGAGAGGACAGGTGCCGGTTACTTCGACTACTATCTGCTCCATGCCCTGCAGAGGAACAACTATAAGGTGTATGACGATTATCATCTCTGGGACTACGTGAGGGATCTGAAGGAAAAGGGCGTGATCCGCCATTACGGGTTTTCGTTTCATGCGGATCCGGAGCTCCTCGAAGAATTGCTGACGCTGCATCCCGACGTGGACATGGTCCAGCTTCAGCTGAATTACGCAGACTGGGAGAACCCGGGCGTGGCCGCAAAGAGGAACTGGGAAATCTGCAGGGCGCACGGCAAACCTGTCGTCGTGATGGAGCCGGTCAAGGGAGGAATCCTGGCGGAACCGATCCCCGCGGTCAGGGAGATTCTGGATGCGGCGGACACGAGCCAGTCCTATGCTGCCTGGGCCGTGAGGTATGCGGCGTCGAAGGAGAATATCCTGACGGTGTTGAGCGGGATGAGCAGCCTGGCCCAGATGGAGGACAACCTGAGTTATATGAAGGACTTCCGTCCCTTAAATGCAGAGGAAGAGGAGGTCATTAAAAAGGCGCAGAAGGCCCTTGAGGAAGACAAGTCGATCCCGTGCACGGGCTGCCATTACTGCGCGAAGGGATGTCCGTCGGAGATTCCGATTCCCGAGATTTTCACGGTGGCCAACAGAAGGAAAGGAAGCCCCCATTTCCGTACGGTCCGGGAGTACAACATCGTGACCCAGGGACACGGGAGACTGAGTGACTGCATTGAATGCGGCCAGTGCGAGGAGGCATGTCCTCAGCGGCTGCCGGTCGTGAGTCTTCTGAGGGAGCTGAGGGAGGTTCACCACATAGAAGAGTAAGGGCTTTGGTGAAATACGACAATTTAAAGCGAACGATTTGATGCAGCTTGCTGTTTTTGCCGGAAACAGAAAATGAATGCGGAAACCGGATGGACCGTGATGTCAATGCAGCTGTCAATATCCGGGAAGAGGGCCGCAGGCTGCTGATGACATCATAAAGCGAGTAA
>CACXFM010000024.1 GCA_902766955.1 uncultured Lachnospiraceae bacterium
GTTTTTCGGGTTGTGAGAACTTTGCTTCATACGCGCTGCATATACGCTTCATATCGTACAAAACGCAGTGCTTTGCAGGGCCTCTCACAACTACATATAGTGGAAAAACCACGTTGTAGGACGCAATATATTGTATAGAGACGTCCTGAGAAGCGCCACTGATTAACGCTTCGAGAACTGCGGAGCTCTACGAGCCGCTTTGAGACCGTACTTCTTTCTCTCCTTCATACGCGGATCACGTGTGAGATATCCTGCAGCCTTGAGGGCCGGACGGAAATCAGCATCCGCTTTGCAGAGAGCGCGGGACAGACCGTGGCGGATCGCGCCAGCCTGACCTGTGTAACCGCCGCCATGTACGAAGACAGTCACATCATACTTATTCTCTGTATCTGTCACTGCAAACGGCTGACGGACGATCATCTTCAGTGTTTCCATGCCGAAGAAGTCATCGATGTCGCGCTTGTTGACAGTAATCTTGCCTGTGCCAGGAGCGAGGTATACTCTTGCGACAGAGCTTTTTCTTCTACCTGTACCATAAAACTTTTCGCTTGCCACTTTTATACCCTCCTATCAGACTTCCAGCTTCAGAACTTCCGGCTTCTGTGCAGCCTGCTCATGATCCGGACCCACATAAACATGAAGCTTTTTGAACTGCTTGTCGCCGAGTGCACCGTGCGGGATCATTCCGCGAACGGCATGCTCAACAACTCTCTCGGGATGCTTTGCAAGCATGTCCTTCAGGGTTGTATATTTTGCGCCGCCGACATAATCGGAGTGACGGAAGTAGATCTTCTGCTCCAGCTTCTTGCCCGTCACAACGACCTTCTCGGCATTGACGATGATCACATAATCACCTGTATCAACATAGGGAGTGAAGATCGGCTTGTTCTTGCCTCTTAAGATTTTGGCAGCTTCCGATGCAAGGCGGCCGAGTGTCAGGCCTTCTGCATCGATGACGTACCACTTGCGCTCGACGTCCTCTGCCTTTGCCATAAATGTACCCATGAAACAACCTCCTCAAACGCGGCAGTCCGCACATTGTATCCGGCGCCGCTCTACGCGGATTTCACAAAAAAAGAATCCGCATACCGATATCCAGATTTCTTTACGTTCATGTTCCTCGAAGGGATTTCCACATCTCCCTTATGCAGGAACGGCGCAGCTCCGCACCGGGGCAGGCCGGAAATTGCGCATCAAACAGGCGACTCGGGATTGTCGCACTCGATTATTATACGAGTCCCGTACTTTCCGTGTCAACGGTAAAATCAGGGTTTTTTCTTTTTTTCGGCACTGTTTTTCAGCCTTTTACGGATCCTGCCACGATGGATGCGTTCACCTGCTCCTGGAAGACCGTAAAAACCGCTTTCGCGGCTCTCCGTACCGTCCCGGGCAGGCACTTCAGCCGTCGGGATACCCGATCTCCATCAGCACAAGCCCTTTTGCGGGCGCGGTAGGTCCCGCCGCGGCCCGGTCACATGCCCGCAGTACCTCCTCCATATGTTCCGGAGGGTATTTCCCGCCGCCGATTTCCAGAAGCGTTCCGGCGAGGATCCGCACCATATTGTACAGAAAACCGCTGCCCGTCACGGAAAAGACCACCCGGTCGCCGTTCCTTCTCACATGAGCGTCGTAAATCGTTCTCACGGTGGAAGCGCTGGTCGATCCGGCTGCGCAGAAGGAAGCAAAATCATGCTCTCCCACGATCATCCCGGCGGCGCGGTTCATATCCTCATCGTTTAATTTGTAATAATAGTGGAGCTCCGTCCTTCTCGTCAGAGGATCCGGGTGAATCCGGTTCATGATGCGGTATTCATAAGTTTTGACCGTATTCCGGTATCTGGGATGCCAGTCATCGGGGACCTGTTCGGACTCCGTGATCCGGATGTCCTCAGGCAGCCGCGCGTTCAGCGCGAACGCGATTTTGGACGGGTGTATTCTCGTCTCGATATCAAAGACAGCCACATTCCCCTCCGCGTGAACGCCCGCGTCGGTGCGGCTTGCCCCGATCGTCCTGACCGGAATCCGGAACAGGTCCGAAAGCGCGCGGTTGACCACGTCCTGGATGGCAACCCCGTTGACCTGGCACTGAAATCCGCTGTATTCTGTCCCGTCATAGGCTATGCGCAGCCGTATTCTCATAAAATGCCCTTTCCGTCTCTCAAAGTCCCGTCACGCGGAATACGATGCAGCCTGCCAGAAACGCGGCCAGAAGCCCGTAGGCGACAAAATCGGCCGCCGCATACCGGAGCGGCTTCATTCTCGTTCTGCCGTCTCCGCCGTGATAGCATCTGGCTTCCATCGCCATGGCCAGATCATTCGCCCGCCTGAAGGCGGATACAAAAAGAGGCACGAGCAGGGGGATCATGGCCTTCAGCCGCCGGATCAGTCCTCCCGACTCAAAATCCGCTCCCCTGGCCATCTGCGCTTTCCTGATCTTGTCCATTTCCTCCGTCAGGATCGGGATAAAGCGGAGCGCGATCGACATCATCATCGAGATCTCATGCACCGGCACCTTCACGATTCTCAGGAATCCGAAGAGGTTCTCCATCGCGTCGGTCAGCGCATTCGGCGTGGTCGTGAGGGTCATAATCGAAGACCCCATGACCAGAAAGATCAGCCGGAGCCCCATGGTCACCGCCTGCCGGATTCCTTCCGCCGTGATGCGGAAGATCCAGAAACTCCACAGCACTCTGCCGGGAATCAGAAACATATTGATCAGCATGGTGATGCAGAGCAGCACGAAGACCGGCTTCAGACTCTTAAGCACATGCGAAAAAGGCACTTTGGAAAGAAAAACAAGCACAAAAAGCACGGCCGCGGCAAACAGATAACCGAACACGCCGCTGACCTGAAAAAGCCCCACAATATAGACAATCGTTCCGACAAGCTTCACCCGGGGATCAAGTCTGTGCAGAATCGATTCCGCCGGATAATACTGTCCGAGCGTCAGTTCTCCCATATCGCAACCATCCTCCTAATCCCGGATGCATCAGACATGCACGGTTCCGGATCTGGCCATGGCCAGGGCAAGCAGAATACTCCTCTTTGCCTCGGATACCGTAATCGCGTTGACGTCCACATCAAGTCCCCCTTTTTTCAGCGCATGCATAATGTATGTGATCTGGGGTGCTGCCAGTCCGATCTCCTCAAGTTCCCTGTAGTGCGCAAACACCTGCCTCGGTGTTCCGTCAAACGCAATCTTTCCCTGATGGATCACGATCATCCGGCCCGCATAGCTGGCGACATCTTCCATGCTGTGGGACACCAGGATAATCGTAATGCCCTGCCGGTCGCGCAGGCGGCGGATCAGGGTCAGAATCTCCTCTCTGCCCGCGGGATCCAGTCCGGCCGTCGGTTCGTCCAGAATCAGCACCTCCGGATTCATGGCCAGGACGCCGGCCACGGCCACCCTGCGCTTCTGCCCGCCGGAGAGGTCAAACGGGGAAGTTTCAAGGAGCTCCTCCGGTATGCCCACGAGCTTCAGGGCCTCTTCCGCCCTCTGCCTGCATTCCTCCTCCGACAGTCCCTGATTCCGGGGACCGAACATGACGTCCTTCACGACCGTTGTCTCAAAGAGCTGGTTCTCGGGATACTGAAATACCAGGCCGACATGTGTGCGAAGTTCCCGCAGATCATAGCCTTCCTCCCAGATGTCCTTGCCCTCGAAGAGAATCCGGCCGGACGTCGGCCTGATGAGGCCGTTCAGATGCTGGATCAGCGTGGACTTGCCGCTGCCCGTCTGCCCCGCAATGGCGATAAACTCTCCCTCTTTGACGGACAGATTGATGCCGGAGAGCGCGGATACCTCATAAACGGTATTGAGTCCGTATGTATAGCTCACATCCTTCAGTTCAATCTGCATAGCGCCTCCACCAGTTCGTCAGCGGTCAGTATATCCGCCGGGATATCGCACCCGGAGCTGCGCAGTTCATACGCCAGTTCCGTCACCTGCGGGACGGAGAGCCGGTATTTCTTAAGCGTCTCGACCTGCGAAAAAACCTCCCGCGGAGTTCCCTGCAGGATGATCCTGCCGCTGTCCATCACGAACACCCGGTCCGCAAAGACCACTTCTTCCATATAATGAGTGATCAGGATGACCGTCACCTTCTCCTTCCGGTTCAGTTCCCGCACCACTTCGAGAACCTCTTTCCGCCCGTTGGGATCCAGCATGGCCGTCGGCTCATCAAGCACGATGCAGTCGGGATGCATGGCCACCACTCCTGCGATCGCCACTCTCTGCTTCTGGCCGCCGGACAGCCGGTTGGGCGACCGGTCCCGGAATCCAAGCATGCCGACACCTGCCAGGGCGTCGTCCACGCGCTTCCAGATATCATCGGTCCCAACACCGAGATTTTCGGGTCCGAAGGCCACGTCCTCGTCCACGATCGTTCCGATAATCTGATTATCCGGATTCTGGAAGACCATCCCCGCCTTCTGCCGGACCTTCCACAGTTCCTCTTCCTCGGACGTATTGATGCCGTCGACCCACATGGTTCCCTCCGACGGAATCAGGAGCGCGTTGATGTGCTTGGCAAGCGTCGATTTCCCTGACCCGTTGTGTCCGAGAATCGCGATGAACTCACCCTTCTCCACTTCGAAGTCCACGTTTTCGACAGCTCTGACGGTCTCCTCCGACTCATTGCTGTCACTGTATTTCACATAATTAAAGCCGAGATGCTCTGCCCTGATAATCGACATATCTGCCCCCGCGTATTTTTGCAGACGGCTGCCGCGCCTGCATTATTTCCCGTGTCCCGCAGCAGCCTCACGGATCAGATCCCAGACTTCGTCGCGGCCTTCCCCGCTGGCGGAAGAAAAGGGAATCAGCGGTGTTCCGCTGCCGACCTTAAGCTCTGTACGGATCACTTTCAGACAGCGGTCCAGCTCCGTCTTTTTTACCTTGTCCTTTTTGGTCGCGATGATCACCGGCTCCATGGCGTTGGCCCGGATCCATTCACACATCATTTTGTCATTGGCTCCCGGCTTATGGCGGATATCCACAAGCAGAAAAACGGCCGCGAGCGACCCGGACGTGTGCAGATAGCGCTCGATCATTTTGCCCCAGCGGGCCTTCACCTCCGGGGATGCGGACGCATAGCCGTACCCGGGCAGATCCACCAGATAGCAGTCCGGCGCAAAGTCCGGCCGCTCCTCACCGGCGTTGATCCTGTAATAATTGATGGTCTGGGTTTTACCCGGCTGAGAGGATGTGCGGGCCAGCGACTTCCGCATGAGAAGCGTGTTGATCAGCGAACTTTTGCCCACATTGGATTTGCCGGCAAATGCCACCTCCGGAACGCGGTTTTCGGGGAGCCTGCTTGTGACGCCGCAGACAGTCTCGAGAAGCGCTTCCCTGATCTTGTTTCTCATACGGCGGTCTCCGATTCTTTCCTGCTTCTTCTCTTTTTCGCCGGGCGCCTGCCGGCTTCCGGCTCGCGGACTCCGTGGACCAGTTCGGGGAAGACCGCTCCGCCCACATTCTCCTTGCGGATAATGCACTCCGTGATGGTATCATCGGAAGGCACTTCGTACATGGCGTTGATCACGGTCTGTTCCATGATGGCTCTGAGGCCTCTTGCCCCGGTCTTTCTCTCGACCGCCAGACGGGCCACTTCCCTCAGCGCCTCATCCTCAATGACCAGTTTTACGCCGTCCATCTCGAAGAGTTTCTGGTACTGTCTGACCAGAGAATTCTTGGGCTCCTTCAGGATTCTGACCAGCGCCTCTTCATCCAGGGCATCCAGGGCCACCACCACCGGAATTCTTCCGATCAGTTCGGGGATCAGTCCGTATTTGACAAAATCCTGCGGCATGACGTTCTTCAGAAGAAGGCTGTCATTCTCGTCGGAGTCGGATTTGCGGATCTCAGCGCCGAAACCGATGGACTTGGTATCGATTCTGGAGCTGATCAGCTTCTCCATGCCCACAAATGCGCCGCCGCAGATAAAGAGGATATTGGTCGTGTCGATCTGAATCATCTCCTGCTGCGGGTGCTTGCGGCCTCCCTGGGGCGGGACGGACGCATTGGTCCCCTCGATGATCTTCAGCAGGGCCTGCTGCACGCCCTCGCCGGAGACATCGCGCGTGATGGATGCATTCTCCGATTTGCGGCCGATCTTGTCGATTTCATCGATATAAATGATGCCGCGCTGCGCCCGGCGGATATCGTAGTCGGCAGCCTGGATGAGCTTGAGCAGGATATTCTCCACGTCTTCGCCGACATAGCCGGCCTCCGTGAGGGTCGTGGCATCGGCGATCGCGAAGGGCACGTTCAGCATTCTGGCCAGCGTCTGGGCCAGGAGCGTCTTGCCGGAACCGGACGGGCCCAGCATCACGATATTGGACTTCTGCAGCTCCACATCATTGTCGGACGGAGCCAGAATTCTCTTATAATGATTATAGACAGATACCGCAAGCACCTTCTTCGCATCATCCTGACCGATCACATACTGATCAAGAAACTGCTTGATTTCGGCGGGCTTGCGCAGATTGATGTCCCCCTTGTCCGTCTGGGCCGCAAACCCTTCCTCGTCCTCGAGTATATCCGTGCAGACCGCTACACACTCATCACAAATATAGATACCGTTTTCGCCGGCAAAAAGTCTCTGCACCTGATCTGCAGACTTGCCGCAGAAACTGCACCGGATTTTTCCGCCTGAATTTCTGGCCATATTTTCTCCGTTCTGATGAAAAAACAGCCGCAAGTGAAATCAATCTTACTTGCGGCAGTCAGTGTTTACTCTGTTTCTTATCGTTTCGTCACGACACCGTCAATCAGACCGTACTGAACGGCTTCCTCAGATGTCATCCAGCGGTCCCGGTCGGTGTCCTTTTCAATTTCTTCAACAGGCCTTCCGGTATTCTCCGCAAGGATCCTGTTGAGTTTTTCTCTTGTCTTCAGGATGTGCTCCGCATCAATCAGCATATCGGACGCTTTTCCGCTTGTTCCTCCGGAAGGCTGATGAATCATGATTTCGGCATTGGGCAGTGCCTGACGCTTTCCTTTCGCGCCGCCGGCGAGCAGGAAAGCTCCCATACTTGCCGCCATGCCTATGCAGATGGTCGACACATCACATTTGATATACTGCATCGTATCATAGATTGCCATCCCCGCAGTCACGGAGCCCCCCGGACTGTTGATATACAGACTGATATCCCTGGAGGGGTCTTCGGACTCCAGAAACAGGAGCTGGGCGACCACGACGCTCGCCGTCACCTCATTGACTTCCTCACCGAGGAAGATAATGCGCTCCTTCAGGAGTCTCGAGTAGATGTCGTAGCTTCTCTCGCCCTGGGCAGTCTGCTCAATGACATACGGTACAAGAGTATTTCTGATCAATTTCAGACCTCCTTCGCGTTCTCCGCGATGAGTGTGAGCGCATCCTGAACAGCCAGATCCTTCTGCATCTGTTCTTTCTCAAAATCGCCCATCAGCTCTTTCAGCTTGTCAGCTTCCATCTGATAGCGCTCTGCCATCTTTGCGATCTCCTCGTCAATCCGCTCGTCAGTGACAGTGATGTTCTCGGCCTTGACGACTTCCTCAAGCACGAGGCGGGTCTGGATCTGCTTCAGTGCCTGCGGCTTCATCTGCTCCTTCAGCTGAGCTTCGGAAGAACCGGTGTACTGCAGGTACATATCGATCGGGATGCCCTGGCTCTGCAGTCTCTGCGCATAGTTCTGGTACATCTGGATCACTTCATAGTCGACCATGGCCTCCGGGATGTCCATCTCGGAGGCTTCGATCAGCTTGTCGACGGCCTCGTTCTCGCGTTCCGTCTTCGCCTGCTCTTCCTTCTTCTTCGTCAGATCTTCGCGGATGCTGTTTCTGTACTCGTCGAGCGTATCATATTCGGACACGTCCTGGGCGAACTCATCATTCAGCTCGGGAAGCTCCTTCTTCTGGATCTTGTGGACCGTGCAGGTAAAGACCGCTTCCTTGCCCGCCAGATCGGCCGCATGGTATTCAGCCGGGAAAGTGACCGTGATGTCCTTTGTCTCTTCACAGTTCATGCCGACAATCTGCTCTTCGAAGCCCGGGATGAACTGACCGGAACCGATCACGAGCTCATGTCCCTCGGCTGTGCCGCCGTCAAACTTCTCACCGTCAATGCTGCCGGAATAATCGATGGTGACCGTGTCGCCGTCCATAACGGCCCTGTCCGTCACTTCCACAAGGCGGGAGTTTTTGTCGAGCTCGCTGTTAATCTCGGCCTCGATCTCCTCGTCGGTCACGCTGATTTCAGACTTCTTCACTTCGATGCCCTTGTACTCGCCGAGCTTCACTTCCGGGCGGACCGCCACGGTCGCCGTATAAATCAGATCGGAGCCCTTCTCCACCTGCTCAACATCAAACTCGGGGCGGGAAACAAAAGTAAGACCCGTTTCGGCAGTCTCTTTTCCCCAGGTCTCATTGATGCAGTCGTTGACCGCATCTTCATAGAAGATCGAAGCGCCGTACATCTTCTCAATCAGCTGCTGGGGCGCATGACCCTTGCGGAAACCGGGAATAGAGATGTTCTTTTTCTGCTTTTTGTAAGCACGTGTAATTGCTCCGATAAAACTCGCAGCCGGCACCTCTACCGTAAGCTTGACCATATTGTGTTCCAGTTTCTCTACCTTTACGCTCATAATTCCTCCTGATCGTGCGATATGCCCGCGCTGCGGACTGAACTTGCAATTCTTTAAGACACGCGACCAATAGCCGCGTGCCTATACACTATAACACAGCAAAATCACCGTGAACAGTATTTTTTTCTCCTTAAGTACCCGTAAACAGGGACTTTTATGCGCGGCCGGCCATCCAGACGATGCCGCGGGCCACTTCGGCGGACTTGTCCGGTCCGGCGAGCAGTTCCGCGAGCTTAAGCGAAAACTCCATGGCCGTGCCCGCGCCCCTGCTTGTCACGATGTGGCCGTCCGTGACAACCGCTTCGTCTTCCACGTATATGCAGCCTTTCATGCCGCCCTTCGTGCCGGGATAACTGGTCGCCCTTCTGCCGTCGGTAATATGCAGGCCGCCCAGGACCGTCGGTGCCGCGCAGATCGCCGCGATCAGCTTTTTCTCCCTGTCGGCCTTAAGAAGCACTTCCGTCAGCCCCTTGTGCTCCGCGAGATTGCGGGTCCCCGGCATGCCTCCCGGCAGAATCAGCAGATCCGCCGAATCCGCGTCGCATTCCTCAAACAGAAGGTCTGCCCTGACGCAGATCCCCGAGCGCCCCGTCACGAGGAGATCCTGACCGACGGATACCGTCCGGACATCGATCCCGGCCCGGCGGAGCACATCGACCGGCGTCAGCGCCTCAATTTCCTCAAATCCTTCAGCCAGAAACAGATAGGCAAGACTCATTGCGGATATCTCCTTTCCTTTTTACAGCTTTGCGAATCTCTCGAGCGCCGCCTTCGAATTTTCATGGGAGCCGAATGCGGTCAATCTGAAATAGCCTTCTCCGCTGGGTCCGAAGCCGGATCCCGGAGTGCCCACGACATGGGCATTGGCAAGCAGGTAATCAAAGAACTCCCAGGAGCTCATGCCGCCGGGCGTTTTCAGCCAGACATACGGTGAATTGACGGCGCCGTAGACGGTATAGCCCATATCCTTCAGTCCGTTATAGATGACCGAAGCATTTTCCATATAATAGGAAACCAGCCCGCGGATAGAGGCCTGTCCCTCAGGCGTATAGCAGGCTTCTCCCGCTTTCTGGATGATGTAGGGAGCTCCGTTGTACTTGGTGCCGTGGCGGCGCGCCCACATATCATGGAGAGATGCCTCCCCGCATTTCAGATCGCGGGGCACGACCGTATAGCCCAGGCGGACGCCGGTAAATCCCGCATTCTTTGAGAAGCTGCGGATCTCGATCGCGCACTCTCTCGCATGGTCGCATTCATAGACGGAGTGAGGCACATCCTCCTCCGAGATGTACGCCTCATAGGCGGCATCATAGATAATGACGCAGCCGTTTTCGCATGCATAATCCACCCATTTCTGCAGCTGGTCTTTTTTGATGGCCGCTCCCGTCGGGTTGTTCGGGAAGCACAGATAGATGAGGTCCGGCCTCTCTTTCGGGAGTTCCGCCACGAAGCCGTTCTCTTCCGTACAGGGCATATAGATAATGCGGCTCCAGTATCCCGTCTCCGGATCATAGGTGCCCGCTCTGCCGGCCATCACATTGGAATCGACATAAACCGGATAGACCGGATCGCAGACCGCGATGCGGCTGTCATCCGCAAAGAGCTCCTGAATATTGCCGGAATCACACTTGGCTCCGTCCGAGACAAAGATTTCGTCCGGATCAATCCGGCATCCTCTCTCCGCATAGTCGTGCTGTGCGATGGTCTCGCGGAGGAAGCTGTAACCCAGGTCGGGGGCATAGCCTCTGAACGTAGAGGCGCAGGCCATTTCATCAACCGCACTGTGCAGAGCCTTAATCACGGGATCCGTCAGCGGCTGCGTCACATCTCCGATTCCGAGGCGGATAATGCTCTCGTCCGGATTGGCCGCGGTAAAAGCCGCCACCTTTTTCGCAATCGTCGAAAACAGATAGCTTCCCGGAAGTTTCAGATAATTCTCATTTACTCTGTACATTAATATCTCCTTCAAATACTTCTGCTGCAGGCCCCGTCATAAAGACGCAGCCGTCCCCTTCGCTCCACTCGATCTCCAGGTCTCCTCCCAGCAGTGACACTGTCACTGCCCTTTCGGTGTATCCGTTCAGAATCGCCGCCACGGCCGCGGCGCATGCGCCCGTCCCGCATGCCATGGTTTCACCGGATCCCCTCTCCCACACTCTCATGCGGAGATGGTTCCGGTCGGTCACATTGATAAACTCGGTATTGATGCGGTCCGGAAATACATCGGCATTCTCAAACAGCGGCCCGTATTTCTCAAGCGGAAACTGCCGGACGTCCTCCCGGAGGAAAACCACGCAGTGGGGATTTCCCATGGACACACAGGTGATCTCCCAGTCTCTTCCGCCGATTGAAAACGGGTGCGCCCTGACCATGTCGCCCGGGAAAAGCGCGGGAATCTCCGACGGACGGAGTTCCGGCTGTCCCATATCCACCCGCACGCTCCCGACCAGTCCGTCCGCTCCGGTAAAAAGCTCCAGCGTCCGGATCCCCGCGAGCGTCTCGATCTTCAGGTGTCTGCGGTCCGTCAGGCCGTGATCATACACATACTTGCCGACACAGCGGATTCCGTTGCCGCACATCCTGCCCCGGCTCCCGTCCGCGTTGTACATCTCCATCTCAAAATCGGCCTTCCCGGACGGATTGATCAGGATCAGGCCGTCGGAACCGATGCCGCAGTGCCTGTCACTGACCTGGCGCGCAGCAGCCGCCGGATCCGCCGGACGGAATTTCGACCCGTCGACATAAACATAGTCGTTGCCGATTCCGTGCATTTTCGTAAAGTGCATCCAAAACCTCACTTTCTTCTGCCCTTCAGATAGAGCATGAAGCCCAGAAGAAGCGTCCTGTTCTCTTCATCCAGCCATTTCATCCGGGCCAGTTTCCGCTTGGCTCTTCGATAGCAGGCATCCATGACGTCCTGCGCATATGAGAGGGCCCCGGTATCCCGGAAGATCTCCCTCACCTTCTCAAGTGTCTCTTCC
This sequence comes from uncultured Lachnospiraceae bacterium, assembly GCA_902766955.1. Classification (GTDB taxonomy): domain Bacteria; phylum Bacillota; class Clostridia; order Lachnospirales; family Lachnospiraceae; genus Chordicoccus. Next base: position 11,610 of record CACXFM010000024.1, read on the forward strand.
GTCACATCTTTCTGTCCGTAATACCGCAGAAGCTCCTTCGCGGAGCCCTGCTCCCTCGTCCGCACATACATCCAGAGAATGGTCTGCTTGAACTCCGCGATATCCGACCCCACATCCTTGCCCAGGAGTTCCGGGTCGGCATAGATGCCGAGAATATCATCCATAATCTGGTAGGCAATCCCGATATCTTCCGCAAAGCTGTCCGCCGCCTTCAGCTGCGCTTTCGGAGCCCCGGCATACATCATGCCCAGATGAAGCGGACCCACGACCGAATAGCACGCCGTCTTCAGTCTGTAAATATCATAGACGGATTTTTCCAGAAGACGCGCCTTTTCCTCTTCGTCGTGCACCTGATCCATCAGTTCATACGGAAGCACCACGTCCAGAAGTTCTCCCCGGATCGTGTCGATAATAACCTGGTCAAAATAGAGAATCAGATCGGCCAGCGCGGGATGTTCCCTGCAGCTCTCCGCAATCTTCCTGTTGGCAAGATAAAGTCCCAGGTCACCCGTACACAGGGCCGCTGACTTCGCGACCTCGCCCGGCATGGCTCCTCCGGCCGCTTCCGTGATGCCTCTCACATCCATCCGGTGTCCGTACCGCCTGTGGATCGTCAGCTTTCCGCGCCTCGTCTCCGCGTTGTCGATAATATCGTCATGGACGAGAATGGCGGTCTGGAACATCTCGTATGCAGAAGCCAGGTCATCGGCCCCGCACTCCGGGCTGCCTCCGGCCATCCGGTATCCCAGGTCCACCAGCATGCCCCGGAGCAGCTTGCCCCCGCAGTTCATATCCGCCAGGTCCGAGCAGAATGTCCGTATCAGCGGATTCTTCTCCTTCCGGACCTCACGGTTGTACTGCTTCTGCGCTTTCTCGAGTCTTTTTTTCGTGCTGCCGTAATACTTCTGAAAGGCTTCGAGCTGCTTTGCCTCTGTCACAAGATCACCTCCCGATGCTGTCACTTTCCTTTATTGATCTTCACGGAGCGGTACCAGCCGAGCGCTTCGGACAGAAGCTGCTCGGTGAAATCCGGCCAGAGCACATCCGTAAAATACAGGTCCGCATAAGCGGTCTGCCACAGGAGGAAATTGGACAGTCTCCTGTCTCCTCCGGTGCGGATGACGAGGTCTACGTCCGGCACGGCGGCCGTATCGAGCGCTTCGCCGAACATCTCTTCCGTTATCTCCCCGGGATCCAGTTGGCCGGCCTGTGCGCGCTCCGCAAGTTTGCGGGCGGCCCGCACGATTTCATCGCGTCCGCCGTAACTCAGCGCAATCTGCAGATAAAGCTTCGTGCAGTGCGCCGACATGGACTCCGCATCCCGGATCACCTGTATGTCTTCCGGCCCGAGATACTCCAGATTTCCGATCACGTTTACCCTGACGCCCTTTTCGATGCAGGTATGGATTTCATCTGTAAAGAAGCGTCTCATCAGACGGAAGAGGTCGGACACTTCCTGCTTCGAACGGTTCCAGTTTTCAGTGGAAAACGCGTAGACGGTGAGATAGGGAATATCCGCATTCTCACACCACTCGCAGAGGTCTATAAACGTGTCGACTCCTTTTTCGTGGCCCCGCATGACGGACGCGAACATATGCTGTTTCGCCCACCTGCGGTTTCCGTCCATGATGACACCGAGATGCCTAACCTGATTTGTCATTTTGTGTCCCCCGCATCACATGGCGAATACGCCGTAAGATATGAGACTCATGATTGTCGCCGCAATCGCGACTCCGAGCAGAATCGCAAGCATTGCTTTCTTTTTGTCGATCTTCAGAAGAGATGCGATCAGCGCGCCGGTCCATCCGCCGGTTCCCGGAAGCGGGATCCCGACAAAGGCCACAAGTCCCCAGAACTCCGCTTTCGATATGGAATCGCTCTTGTTCATGGCTCTCGTCTCCAGCTTCGTGACAAGGCCGCCGAACAGCCTGGTCGGCCGGAGCCAGTTGAAAACCCGGTCGATAAAAAAGAGGATAAACGGGATCGGGATCAGGTTGCCGATCAGAGAAAACACAAGTGCCTCCCCGAGCGGCAGTTCCAGAATCCTCGCGACGGGAATCCCCCCGCGAAGCTCCACGACCGGAAGCATCGAGACGACAAGCACAATCATCTGGGGCGGCAGAAAGCCGAGATGGGAAGCAACCCACTGAGCGACAGGATTCAGCTTCTCCGTCTCCGCCGCGGCCGATATCATCAGCATGTTTCTCATGTTTAAAGTATAAATCTCCTTATTTTTATTCAAGAACGCCTCGGCGTTCTTGCCGCGCCGCGCTCGGTGCTTCAGCACCATCTTCATCTGAGCGCGGTTGCGATCCGCCGCAGAAACTCAGCGAGAGCCTCTCCCAGCACTTCCATCTCCCGGTCCGTCCCCACGGTGATGCGCAGATAATTACGGATCCTGGGCTTGTCCCACCAGCGGACGTATATTCCCCTGCCTCTCAGATAGTCAAAAATATCTTTCGCCTGCACATCCGGATGGGTGGCAAAGAGGAAGTTGGAAGCGGAATCCGTGAGCCGGAAGCCGAGCGCGCGCAGCATGTCCGCGCTTTTCTCTCTGGTTTCCATAATTCTGCGGCAGCATTCCGCGAAATACGCCTCGTCGCGGATGCAGGCGGCTCCGGCTTCGATGGCCAGCCGGCTCATCGTGTAGGAATTGAAGCTGTATTTGACGTCATTCAGCCAGCGGATCAGGGATGCATCCGCCATCGCATAGCCGATGCGCATGCCCGCGAGATTGCGGGATTTGGAGAAAGTCTGCACGACGATCAGGTTTTTATATTTCCGGATCAAAGGCAGCGCGCTTTCTCCTCCGAAATCAATATAGGCCTCGTCAACGATCACGACACATTCCGGATGGGCGCCGACGATCCGTTCTATTTCCTCAACCGGCAGGAGTTCCCCCGTCGGAGCGTTCGGATTTGCGATCACGATCCCGCCGCACGCGCGATCGTAGTCTTCCGGACGGATCCGGAAATGTTCATCCAGCGGCACCTGCTCATACGGAATCCGGAAGAGCTCCGCCCACACGTCATAAAAGCTGTAGGTAATATCCGGAAACAGCACCGGCTTCCCGCCGTTGAAAAACGTCAGGAAGCACATGGCCAGGACGTCATCCGAACCCACGCCGGCGAAAACCTCGCTGTCCTCCAGGCCGTATCGTCCGGCAATGGCGCGGATCAGCTTCCCCGCTGCCGGATCCGGATAGAGCCGGTTGAGGCCGGGATCAAACTGACGGATGGCCTCCGCCGTCCTGGGAGACGGCGGATACGGATTCTCATTTGTATTCAGCTTGATGAGGTTCTTATCCTTCGGCTGCTCTCCCGGCACATACGGGACAACCCGCCTTATGTTCTCTTCAAAGCCCATATTTTTCAGCGATCCTCTTAAATCCGGGAAGTGCATTCTCAATTGTCTCATAGGCGACGCAGTAAGCGATCCTGACCCAGCCTTTGCAGCCGAAGCTTCTGCCCGGGACAATGAGGATCTGCTCTTCGTCTTTTGCTTTTGCGACAAACTCCCGCTCGTCTTCGACAGGCGATTTCATCCAGAGATAGAAGGCGCCCTCGGGTCTGACACACTCATAGCCGTACTCCTTCAGGGATTCATAGAGGAGCTTCCGGTTGCGGTCATAGTAGCCGACATTGGTCTTCTCGGCACAGCACCTTGCCGCAACGCGCTGCATCAGGGACGGCGCATTGACATAGCCGAGGATTCTCGTCGCCACGTTGGCGGCCGCAATGATATCGGCGAACCCGTCCACTTCGGACGGGATCAGCAGATAGCCGATCCGCTCGCCCGGGAGCGACAGGGTCTTGCTGAAGGAACTGCCGACGACCGTATTCGGATAAACGGACGGAATCCAGGGGATTTCCACACCGTCATATGCGATTTCGCGGTAAGGCTCATCCGAGATGATGTAGATCTCGGTCCCGTACTCCTTCTGCTTTTCGAGGAGCAGATCCGCTACCTCGCGGAGAACCGCTTCCGGATAGACGACACCCGTCGGGTTATTGGGCGAATTGAGGATCAGCGCCCTCGTCCGGTCCGTAATCTTCGCGCGCAGGTCCGCGAGATCGGGCATAAAGGTACCTGGCACCGATGCGGCCTCCACGAGCACGCCGTCAAAATTGCCGGCATAGGAGCGGTATTCGCCGAAATAAGGCGTGATGGTCACGACCTCGTCTCCCGGGTTCAGCAGGGTCTTCAGAATGACGTTGAGACCGCCGGCAGCCCCGACTGTCATCACCAGGTTCTCTGCGCCGTAGGAAGTCCCGTACAGCCCGTTCAGGTGGTCGGCGAGCGCCGTCCGGACGTCTTCATAACCGGAATTGTTCATATAACCGTGGACAAGCACGGGATCCTCGCCCGTCACGATGTCCACGATGGCATCCCTGACGGCGTCCGGAGCCGGAACGTTGGGGTTCCCGAGGCTGAAATCATAGACATGATCGGCGCCGTACACGGCCGCCATTTTCTTTCCTTCCTCGAACATGGCACGGATCGCGGAACTGTTGGCAACAAACCCTTGCATCTTTTTTGAAATCATAATGTCTCACTCCACAACAATCTTCTTGAAATTCTTTTTCCCTTTGCTGATGACGGTTTCGCCGTCTGCCAGTCCGTCTTTTGTGAGCTTTTCAAACGGATCCGTTACCTTCCGTCCGCTGATTTTGATACTTCCGTCCTTGGTGATGGCTCTTCTCGCATCGCCGTTGGATGTGGCCAGTCCCGATTTCGTCAGAAGCTGGATGATGCCGATCTCACCGTTTTCAAAGTCTTCGTCGTGCAGCACCGTGGTCGGAATCTCCGCCGCCGGTCCGCCGCCGAACAGAGCCTTGGCCGCCGCCTGCGCTTTTTCGGCCTCTTCAGTGCCGTGGACGAGCGAGGTCAGCTCATACGCCAGGATCTCCTTGGCCCGGTTGAGCTCGCTGCCCTCCCACTTGTCCATCTCGTCAATCTGCTCGAGCGGAAGGAAGGTCAGAAGGCGGATGCAGCGGAGCACGTCCGTGTCGGCGACATTTCTCCAGTACTGGTAGAATTCATACGGCGATGTCTTTTCCGCATCCAGCCACACCGCCCCGCTGACGGTTTTGCCCATCTTCTTGCCTTCGGAATTCAGGAGAAGGACCTGGGTCATGGCGTCTGCGTCGCCGCCCTCTTTGCGGCGGATCAGCTCGGTGCCGGCCAGCATGTTGCTCCACTGGTCATCTCCGCCGAACTGCAGATTGCAGCCGTAGTCCATGTACAGCCTGTAGAAGTCATATGCCTGCATGATCATGTAGTTGAATTCCAGGAAGGTCAGGCCCTTCTCCATTCTCTGCTTATAGCACTCCGCCGTCAGCATTCTGTTGACGGAAAAATGGGTGCCGACTTCCCGCAGGAAATCCACATAATTGAGGTTCAGAAGCCAGTCGGCATTGTTGACCATCAGCGCCTTGCCTTCCGAGAAATCGATAAACCGGCTCATCTGCTTCTTAAAGCATTCGATATTGGACTGAATGTTCTCCTTCGTCAGCATTTTCCTCATATCCGTCTTTCCTGACGGATCGCCGATCATGCCGGTGCCGCCCCCGAGGAGCGCAATCGGTTTGTTGCCCGCCATCTGCAGGCGCTTCATCAGGCAGAGCGCCATGAAGTGTCCCACATGGAGGCTGTCGGCCGTCGGGTCGAAGCCTATATAAAAGACTGCCTTGCCGGCATTTACCAGTTCTCTGATTCTCTCTTCGTCGGTCACCTGGGCAATCAGCCCTCTGGCCTTCAGTTCTTCATAAATCTGCATTGTTTTATGCTCCTGTCTGTATCTCTCTTAATTCAATACGGGCGGAAATTCCGCTCCGTTTTTTTAACCGCTCCTGTTCACTTAAGCCTTAAGGAACCCGAAGGGCTCTTCGTCATGAAGGAAATGCATGAGGTGCAGCGCGCAGTTGGCCGCCACCCGCTCTTCCTTCAGGATGCGCCTGACTTCCTCCCGGTCCGCCCAGAAAGCCTCGATCTCTTCGGAATCCTCCAGATGCTGGTCTTTCATGTCTCCTTCCGCGTAGCCGTATACCATCGCACAGCACTCGTCCGTCATGCCGTCCGTCATATAATAGGCTCTCGTGAACATCGGATCCGCCTCAATCGGCGTCATGCGGAGGCCGGTTTCCTCATAGACCTCGCGGACCGCTCCTTCTATATAATTCTCGCCCGGCTCGATGATCCCGGCGGGGAATTCATAGACGTACTGCCCGACAGCCCATCTGAACTGGCGGATCAGAAGGACTTTGTCTTTCTGTTCGCCGCCCAGCACATACATGGTCACGCCGTCCGGCCTCGTCTCGCCGCGGCTGATCTCCAGGTCCTCAGCGGTCTTTGCCCTGGACGCCACGTAGTACTGACCGGGCTTTCCCGTTTTCTTCGTCGTTTCCAGCGTGTAGAAATTCAGAAACGGATTATGTGTCAACTGTTCGATTTTCCTGATGATTCCCATCTTCTCCCTCCGTTTTTCCGGATACTCCTTCTCATGTGTCCGATCCCGAGCTGTCGGAAGAGCTGTCACGGACATAGACGCTCTCATCATAAGGATCCCCGTAGATCACGACGGCCTCTCCGATCTCCACATTCTCAAATACAAGCGGCATCACGTCCGCGGGAACATTGATGCATCCGTGAGAGCCGGCGTACTTCCAGATATCTCCGCCGAAGGATTCTCTCCACTCGGCGTCATGGAGCCCCTCTCCCCCGTTGAAGGGAAGCCAGTACTTCACAACCGTCGAATAGCCCTCCACTTCGATGTCGCCGAGCGTGACGTCATTTTCTTTCTTTTTGACCGCGAAGCATCCCATATAGGTCACGCGGCCCCAGACCGGCAGGCCGGACACGATATCCGTATCCACAACCACATCCCCGTCCTTCCAGACCCACATATGCTGCTGGCGGAGATCGATCTCCACATATGTGCCGCCCAGGCCGTTATTGGTGTCAAACATGGGCTTATGCCAGTAGGTCAGCTCGTAGGACCCGTTATCTCCCTTTGAGATCCGGCTGATGATATCCTCCAGCGCCTCCTCGTCGTTCAGCTCATATCCGTAATCGCCGTTCGGATCGATGGTCTCCGTGAGCCCCTCGTATGTCGTCAGTTCGAAGCTCCTGCTGTAAGTGTCGTACTGGTCCTTCCAGGCTGCCACCATATTGGCCACCTGGCTTCTGGAGACCGACACCGTCTCCCCGTCATCCTCCAGAAGGGAGGCAATCCGTTTTCCGTCCAGCGTGATATCGTGTCCGCATACGCGGTATGTCAGGCCTGCGGCCTTCAGATATCCGTTCCAGGCCTCGGCCCGGCTGACCAGGTTCTCATCGCCCGCTCTCTTCTCGGGCTTTGTGATGTAAGGATCCAGATCCAGACTTTTATGCCCGGCACCGACAGCCGCCCGGATGGCTTTCTCGGCCTCTTCGCGGTTCAGCTCCGTGCCTTCCTTCTCGGGCACAATCTCACAGGTGCCGTCGCTGCGGATATTCAGCTTCGCGTTGACGGGCTCATACATGGCTTCTTCATCCAGCATCGCGAGGCCGCTCATGCGCTGCGCGAGCGCTTCCTCATTGCAGGCGACGGTCAGGTCCACCGTATATGCGCTTTTCCGCATGGCTCCGGCGATCCACAGAAGGGCGTTCTGTTTCTTCAGGCAGGTCTTTACGCCCGGGGCCCCGGTCACCTGCATGTCAAGCCCCTCTCCGCTGATCTGTTCGGTCTTGTCCAGAGGTCCTTTGACCGTGAGCGTATAAGGCTCGATCGCACCCTGCAGTGCTTTCTCTGCCTCGGCGGCAGTCATCCTGTCCACCTGCACGCCGTTGATCTCTGTTTTGGGAAGAAAATGGCCCGCATAGTAAGCGGCCACGGCCAGATACAAAATCACAACCGCCGCTGCCGCGCCAATAACGGCCCTCTGCTTCCGGACCGTGGCAAGCCGCTCCTCCTTGCTCATTCTCCTGTTCGGTTGTCCTTTGGGAGTCGCCGTCCCTCTCATTACAGTCCCTCAATAAACTTTATATAAAAGCGTATCATGTTCAGAAGCGCACGTTCACTGATGGATTCATCCGTTCCGTGCACCGTCGCTCTCTCTTCCGCGGTCATGATCATGGGTGTAAACCGGTAGATCCGGTCCGTCAGCGCCGCGTAAAACCTCGCGTCCGTGCCCCCGTTCATCTGATAAGGCACCGCCGCCGTCCCCGGCCAGATTTCTCCGACCACACGGGCAAGATAGCGGAACTGTTCACAGTCCGTATCCGCCGTTCCGGAAGGATTATCCCCGGACATCACTTCTATTTTAATACCCGGATCGCGGATGACAGCCGCGATCCTTTCTTTGGCCGAGTCGATCGTATCGCCTTCCAGAAGGCGCACATTCACGCCCATGGCGGCACCGGACGGCAGCACATTGCAGGAACCTCCCCTGCTGCTGATCACCGTGACGGCCGCCGTCGAGCGGACCATCGCGTTGAAAGAGCCTCCCAGAAAAGCGGCCGCACCCGCGATCGCCTGCTGCAGAAGCTCCGGATGCCGGAACACCGGTTTCTCATAAAAGGGAACTTCCCGCGAGAGGCTTCTGAACATGCCGCGTACGGGGGCACTCAGCCTGACGGGAAACGGATGCTTCTCGATTCTGACCGCGGCCCGCGCCATCCTGCCGACAGCCGTGCTGCGGGGCGGCACGGAAGCGTGGCCTCCGGTCCCCTGTTCACATGTGAGAAGGAAATTCACCTCGCCCTTCTCCGCCGCACCGATCATGGCCACCTGCTTCCGGTACCCCGGAACGCCTTCCGGGATCACAGCGCCGCCCTCGTCCAGCACAAACGACGGCCGCACGCCTTTTTCCCTGAGAAAGGCCACGATTTCGCTGCAGGTGCTGCCGCAGACTTCTTCTTCCCCGCCGAAAGACAGATAGATGTCGTGCTCCGGGACAAACCCGTTCCGCAGATGACAGGAGCAGGCTTCCATCACCGCACACAGCGTGCATTTTGTATCCAGAGTGCCCCTGCCGTAAATCCTGCCGTCCCTCCGCTCCGCTCCGAACGGGTCACAGCTCCACAGCCCGGGGTCCGCATCAACCACATCATAGTGCGCCATCAGAACCGCGCTGTCCGCGGAACTGCGCCCCGGAATCCGGATGAGGATCCCGTAGTCACCAACCGCCCAGGCCTCTCCGGCGCCGAAAACCTCCGGATAGGTGCGCTTCAGCCAGTCCCGGAATTCCGCAAAGACGGCGCTGTCGGTTCCCGCGCGGTCAGGGTGCGAAACGGTCCGGAAACGGATCATGGCCGAAAAGCGCTCAAATACTTCTTCTTTTCTGAGTCTCATCTTATAGCTATACACTCTTTTTTAAACGTATATATACAGAATATACCCTACTGATTTCCGCTTCCCATGTCAAGTCTTTTCCTTATCCTGCGGGCGGATTTGGCAGTCCCCGCATTCCCGCAGCCGCTGTGCTTCTTTCTTTGCGCCGGGGTTTTAGACATCTTCATGACGCGGTTTTCAGATCCGCATCACAATGTTTTCAGAACTGCATATATATGGAATAAACCCTTGATTTTCGCGGACATTCCGTATAAGCTAGTAGCAGTCTGAAAGCGTTGTTGATTTTACTTACATTATAATAAGGAGCACATAATGGATTCCTATCTGCTGTTTACTGACTCTGCCGCCGACATTCCCCAGCATTACTACGACGAGTTCGATATCCGGATTATCCCCATGGATTATCTGTTTAACGGAGAGTCGCGGACCTTCCACACGGAAGCGCCCGACCGCGAGCACGTCTGCGATGAGGTCTATCAGGCCATGCGGGAAGGGGCCGACGTCCATACTTCCCAGATCACGCCCTACCGTTATATCGAGAGCTGGACTCCCCTTCTGGAAGAGGGACACGATATCCTCTGCCTCTCTTTCTCATCCGGCCTGTCCGCCACCTATGAAAATGCCAGGATGGCCGTAAACCAGCTGAAGGAGTCCTTCCCCGAGAGAACGATCACGGTGGTCGACACGAAAGCGGCAACCGCCGGACTCGGCGTCATGACAATTGCCGCGGCCATGAACCGGAGGGACGGAATGACTCTCGAGGAGAATGCCGACTGGCTGAACAAAAACGTGCCGTTCCTGTGCCACCGCTTCAGCGTCGGCGACCTGGATTATCTCCACAAAGGAGGCCGTGTCTCCGCAGCGGTCGCCCTGATCGGCGGCATGCTGAATATCAAGCCGATCATGATCATCGATGATATCGGAAAACTGCAGGTGACGGCCAAAGTCCGCGGCGTCAATGCCGCCATGAAAGCCCTGACCCGTTCCTATAAAAACGAAGCCGGGGTGGAGGGTGTCCCGAAACTCGTGTTCATCTCCCATTCCTCGCTCTACGAAAAAGCGGAGGAACTGGCGGAGATGGTCAGGAAAGCGGCCGGTCCGGACACTGTCGTGGAAACCATCTGCGAAACCCCGATCATCGGCATTCACACTGGTCCGGAATTCTTCTCCGTATGCGGCTTCGGTCATCACCGCATGGAGAAGAAATAAAGAGGCAGAGGGAGGCCGTTTCACCGATTGTTCACTTGTGTTTCGGGCCCGCCCGCATTAAGATGGGTTTATAAGGTTTCAAAGAACCCGAACAGCCGGATTGATCTCCGGCTCAGACCAGTCATTAAAAGGAGTTCACTGATGATGAAGAAAAAACTGACAGTCTTATTGTTATGCACGATGGTTGCAGCCGCGGGGTGCGGCAGCGCCTCTTCCGGCAAAAAGACGGAGTCCGCAGCACAGAGCACAGCTTCCGCCGCTGCCGGGGAAGATACCGCTGCCTCTGCTGCCGAATCAGAAGAGGAAATTTCCGAACAGATCAACCTCTCCAGTGCCGAAGATGTCAAGGCCGCCGGCTTGACGGACTCTGAGCTGGTGGAGATGGCCTATTATCTGGAAGACGGCGAAGCCTTAAGCGACGGAGAGTACCCGTCCGACGAAGATTTCGAAGAAGATCTGGATTTCAGCGACCAGCTCATGGTCGACGTCGAATCCGCCCCCGAGTCGGCCGAGATGCCGGAGAGCGGCAAGTATGACAGCTTTATCCAGCTCGCGGACTACAAGGGTCTCAGCATTCTCCTCGCTCCGGATACGGCGCTTGAAGAAGGCATGACGGCCAATATTGATTACGAGGGCACGATCGACGGCGAGTCGTTTGACGGAAGCTCGGATTCCAACTTCGATCTCACCATCGGAACCGGCGCCTTCATTGAAGGCTTTGAGGACCAGCTGATCGGCCATAAGAAGGGCGAGGAGTTCTCGATTTCCGTCCCCTTCCCCGAAGATTATTTCGAAGAGGGCCTGGCGGGAAAGACCGCGGAGTTCAAGGTCCGCATTAATTCCATCTATGACATCACGCCGGATATCGCGCTCTATCAGCTCGTTGATGACTCCAAAGTCCTGCAGTACCCGCAGCAGCTTCTCGCGGACTGGCGCGCATCCATGATCGCGGATATCGTCTCCTGGGGCTTCGAGACCTTCAGCACGGAAGAGATGATGATCGAGAACAGCTATGGCTCCGAAGAAGCCTTTGACAGCAACGTCCGCTATCAGACAAAGAGCGACCTCGTCTGCCGCGCCATCATGGACAAAGAAGGCATTACCGAAGACAGCGAAGAGTTTACGGCCGCCGTCGACAATGCGCTCGCGAGTTACGACCTGGCCGATCTCGAATCCGCGGAAGCGGAAGGCTGGTCAGAGGAATTCATCAAGCTGACTGCCAGAGAGCGGATCTGCCAGGACATCCTGGTTGCGAACTGCAGTCAGGCAGGCTGATAAAACTGACATTTTAAGAAGTAACAAAAGAGACTGCCGGATTTTCGGCAGTCTCTTTATTTCTTTCCTGTGCGGCGGCACAAGGAGCGGGAATCCGCTTTCTATTTGCCGCTTCCCCTGACCCGGTGGTCTCCGCTGATCAGGTAATAAGGCGTATGCGGCTGCAGCCGGTGCCGCCCGTCCGTTTTCATCGTTCTGACACAGCTGATCTCCGTCATCACCGGTGAAAAATGCATCCCTTCCATGAGACGGACCGCTTCCGAAGCCCCTTCCACGGTTCCCCTTAAGCACACGGCCCTGACAAACGGATTTCTGGAGATGACAATCTGCAGAAGCTCCTTGATGCTGCCGTCCGTCCCCTCGATCAGGACAATGTCGGGAGCGGGCAGATGGCCCAGCGCGGCAGGCGCCGTACCGGTGATGATCTGCAGATTGCCGACACCGCTTTCAGCGAGCTTCTTCTTCCCTTCTTTCGTCAGCGTCTCATCCTTTTCAACCGCGTATACATATCCGTCTGACGCCATCTGCGCCGCGTCCAGCGCGATCGAACAGTCTCCCGCCCCCACATCATAAATGACCGCTTTTCTGCTGATCTTCATGGCATGGAGCGTGAGTACCCTGATTTCTTCCGGGAACGCATACCGCCCTTCTCCCGGAGCCTCGTAGCGGCTGCCCGTGCGGGACATCCCGACAGGCCCCGTCTGATGAAGGAGGAAGAGGGACCGGTCCGCAAACGCCCGGCCCTTCAGGTTCTCCAGTTTTCCCCGGAATGCGTACTCGTCGCGGTCCCCCGGATTTTCGACATAACACACCTGCAGGTCCCCGTATCCGGCCCTGAGAAGCCGCGGGAGATTCTCCCGCATAATCCGGCCCCCGCTGAAAAACACTTTTTCATGTTCCTTCAGAAGCATGCTGAGCGTTCTGGTCTCCCTGGCCTCCAGCAGCACGGCCGCATCCTCGGCACTGACGCCCGTTCTGGACATCAGGTAGGCCTGCTGCGTCACACCCGGTATGACGGCCGGCTTCATCGGCAGGAGCGCCTCATAGACGGCGGCCCCGTATCCCTGCATGGCATCCCACGGAACAAGAACCGCTATTTTCCCGGCGTCGATACCCGCGACCGCACGCCTGACCTCTTCCGTTCCGGACGCATATAGTTTGGGGTGATTGCGGTCATTTTCGATCAGAGACAGCACTTTCTCCGAACCGATCAGGACGGAAGCCGCCTGAATCGCGGCAGACGCCTGCCTGGTCAGGCAGCGGAGACTTCCGCTCCCCATACCGACAATCCAGATCTGTTTTTTCTGATTCATGTTATTTCCTTTATTTCAGTCCGTTTTATGATACAGCAAAAGCGGCGCGTCCCTTTGCATCTCTCATCAGGCCGCACCTGCGCCCTCCGCTCCGCTTTCATTCCGGGAAGGAATCTGCGACAGCACAATCGCCGCAAACATCAGGACACATCCCGCGATTTCCCTGGTGTTCAGAGCCTGTCCGAGCAGAAGCCAGCCTCCCACCGCGCTGAAGACGCTCTCAAGGCACATAATCAGCGAAGCCACTGTCGGCTCCAGTCTCTCCTGCGCGATAATCTGAAGCGTAAAGCCCACGGCGCTTGAAAACAGTCCCGCATACAGAAGCGCCGGCAATGCAGCCCTGACAGCCTCCGCCGTCGGATGCTCAAAGAGCAGGACACAGATGCTGGAGAGGACCGCGGTCACGACCGTCTGCATGACGGCGAGCCTCACGCCGTCAGTGAAATGCAGGCAGAAACTGACGGCCATAATCTGAAGGCTGAACAGAAATGCGCAGAGAAGCAGGATCAGATCGCTTCCGTTCAGGCCGCCCTGGCCGCTCTTCATGCAGAGCAGATACAGACCGGCCAGCGCGAGGAACACGCATAACCACAGTTTCCTGTCGGGCGACCGGCCTGCCAGGATCGAAATGACGGGCACGATAATCACGTAGAGCGCCGTGATAAAGCCCGCTTTCGCCGTCGTCGTCCCGGCGATTCCCGCCTGCTGGGCCGCGGATCCCAGAAAAAGCGCGGCACCGCAGAGAGCACCGCCGGCCAGCTGATACAGGAAGCGCCTCTCCCTGCCGCCTCCGGGGATCCCGTCCGCGTCCGTCCGCCGTCTCTCATGGACAAGCAGAACCGGCACAAGCGCCGCTGCGGCGATCCAGTTCCTGACGGCAAGAAATGTAAATGTACCCACATGCCCGGCACCGACACTCTGGGCCACAAACGCAAATCCCCAGATCAGGGCCGTGAGGCAGAGCATCAGGGCATGCGGAATACTGTTGGCAGATTGTTTTTTCATCTTTTCCCGAATTTACCGTTTCCCGATGCTTAAAGATCGTAATGCATATAGGGTTCGCCGCTCTCCAGGTCCTTCCAGACGAAGCTCTTCCCGTCAAACGTCATGTAACTGCGGCGGCTCCCGTCTTTGGGCATGGAGACGGATCCCGGATTCATATAGACGAAGTCCCCGTGCTCGGCGCACTTCGGCACATGTGTGTGCCCGGCCAGAAGAATATCGCCCGGTGCATGAGGCGGCGGCGTCTCTTCGCACGCATGATGACCGTGTGTGATATAGACGAGCCTCTCTCCGGCCGGCATGACGGCATAATCCGCCATAACGGGAAACTGCAGCATCATCTGGTCGACCTCGGCCTCGCAGTTGCCCCGCACGCACATGATAAACCGGCTGCCCGCGTTCAGCATGGCCGCCACCTGCTTCGGATCATACTCCTCCGGCAGGTCATTCCGCGGGCCGTGATACAGAATATCTCCCAGCAGCAGGAGACGCTCCGCCTCTTCCTCATCATATCTCTCAAGCATCATTCTGCAATAACCGGCAGCGCCGTGTATATCCGATGCAATCATCCACTTCATAATCTTCGAAACCTCCATACAGCAGATTGCTCTCATACGGAAAACGGCGTCTTCTTCTCTCCGGACACAAAGACGCCCTTTCCGCTTTTCTATTATAGCAGAAAGGGCGTATATGGGAAATCATACGATTCACAGACTTGCGTGCTGTTTCTGTCACATTCTTAAGGCCGCTCCCGTCCCGGGCGCGCGCAGTGTGCAAAACGAGGCTCCGCAGACCCTGTTTACAGCAGATTCTCCGGTCCGAAACTGAGAGGAAGATAGTCCTTCAGGGTGCGGACCCGGTAATCATCCGGCCCCGCCTTCGTGATGACCAGGAATGTATCGGGATCGCAGAACTCACGCATCACCTGCCTGCACACGCCGCACGGCGCACACTCCCCGGTCTGTATGCCGTTCTTTCCGCCGACGATGGCGATCGCCCGGAAGGCCCTCTTCCCTTCCGACACGGCCTTGAAGAAAGCCGTCCGCTCGGCACAGTTGGCCGGCGTGAAAGACGCGTTCTCGATATTGCACCCGCCGTAGACCGTGCCGTCCGCCGCAAGAAGGGCGGCTCCCACCTTGAATCCCGAATACGGCGTATAGGCAAAGGCCAGCATTTCCTCCGCCTTCCGGATCAGTTTTTCCACTTCAGTCCCAGTCAGTTCAGTCATCTTTCATGTCTCCTCATCATTCCATCAGACCGAGCAGAGATTCCCCGATCGTGCCTTCCGGCATGGCAATGCCGAAATTATCCGCACAGGTCGCGCCGACCGCCCCAAACGTATCCTGATCCGGCAGAGCCCCGCCGTGCCGGAACGACGGCGAATACATGACCAGCGGAACTTTCTCTCTCGTGTGATCCGTGCCGCTCCAGGTCGGATCATTTCCGTGGTCGGCCGTAATCATTATGAGATCGTCATCTCTCATAATCTGCATCAGTTCCCCGAGCTTCTCGTCGAACTTCTCGATTTCGCGGGCATAGCCCTCCACATTCCTGCGGTGCCCCCACAGGGCGTCGAAATCGACCAGATTCGTGAAGCACACGCCCGTCCAGTCCGTCCGCTGTGCCTGTTCGATCGTCTGGCACATGCCGTGTACCGAGCTGTCCGAGTGATACGCTTCCGTGATGCCGCTCCCCACGAAGATATCGTTGATCTTACCGACGGAGATCACGTCGAGGCCTCCGTCCTTCAGGGCATTGAGAGCCGTCGGGCCCGTGGGCTCGAGGGCATAGTCATGGCGGTTGCTGGTGCGCTTAAACTCTCCTTTATGTTTCCCCACGTAAGGCCTGGCGATGACGCGCCCGACGCGCCACTCGTCCCGCATGGTCAGTTCCCTGGCGATTTCGCAGCACCTGTAGAGGTTGGCCAGGTCAAAGGTCTCTTCGTTGCCGCAGATCTGCAGGACGGAGTCGGCCGACGTGTAGACGATCATCTTGCCTTCATAGATCTCCTGCTCCGCCAGTTCCTCCAGAATCTCGGTGCCGCTGGCCGCCTTGTTGCCGATGATCTTTTTCCCGCACCGCTCTTCCAGTTCCCTGATCAGTTCCGGCGGGAAGCCGTGCTCGGAGAAGGTGATAAACGGTTTTTTCGTTTCAAGTCCCATGATCTCCCAGTGTCCCGTCATCGTGTCCTTGCCGGCGCTCCGCTCTGTCAGGGCACAGTAATACCCTATCGGTTCTGCCGCGGGCGGACAGTTCTGCATCGGCTTCAGGTTGGCCAGGCCGATCTTCGTAAAGTTGGGAATGCTGAGCCCGTCCATCCGCTCGGCGATATGTCCCAGCGTGTCCGAACCGAGGTCCCCGAACTTGTCCGCGTCCGGGGCGCCGCCCATTCCCATCGAATCACATACAATTACAAATATTCTTCTGAATCTGCTCATAATTCCAGTGCAAGCTCCATCATCTTTCTGAATCCGTTCTGTCGTTCCTCCGCATCAAGCGCCCTGCCCGAATAGACCTCGTCGGAAATGGTCAGGATCGCGAGCGCCTTCTTCTTCTGAAGAGCTGCCTCCATATAAAGAGCGGCGCTTTCCATCTCCAGGCAGAGAACGCCCATCTTGATCCATCTCTTGTGGAAATCCGGATCCGCGTTATAGAATTTGTCTTCCGAGAGGACATTGCCCACGATGACCCGGGTCCCCTGCTTCTTTGCCGTCTCATAAGCATTGTACAGAAGATCCCAGTCCGCGATCGGCGCGAACGTGCCTCCCAGGTCGTACTGTCCGGCCCAGGAAGAATCCGTGCAGGCGCCCTGTGCCAGGACGATATCCATGATCTTGCAGTCTTCGCTGATGGATCCGGCGGAACCGATGCGGATGATCTTCTCTACATCATAAAAGCAGAAGAGCTCATGTGCGTAGAGGCCGATGGAAGGCATACCCATGCCGCCGCCCATGACGGAAATCTTCTTTCCTTTGTAGGTGCCGGTGAAGCCGAGCATATTGCGGACGCTGGTGACACATCTGGCATCTTCGAGATAATTGTCGGCGATAAACTTCGCTCTCAGCGGATCACCGGGCATCAGCACCGTATCGGCGAAATCTCCTTTTTTTGCTCCGATGTGGGGAGTCGGTGTGAAATCACTCATACTTCTCATTCCTCCTTCTTTCCAATCTCCTTAAAAACAGTTTATGAATCCTTCCGTATCAGTTCCCGTATAGCCTCAACCGCCGTACGGATCGGCAGGTCGATATCATGAACGACGGGGTTCTCCATCCCTCTGCGCTCGCGCTCCTGGTTCGCCACGACCAGGAAGAGAGAGCCTGTGCGCACCTTCAGGAAGCTGCCCGCGATGAAGAGCGCCGCTGACTCCATTTCCGAAGCCAGGCAGCCCATGCGGAGCCACGCCTCCCATTTGTTCTGAAGCTCATAGCTCACCGGCATCAGTTCCGGGCAATGCTGCCCATAGAACGCATCCTTACACTGCACCACGCCGACATGCCAGGATGCTCCCAGCTTCTTCGCGCCTTCGATCATGGCGCTTAAGACCTCATAATTCGCGACGGCCGGATACTCGATGGGAGCATACTCTTTGCTGGTTCCTTCCATCCGGATCGCGGCCTGCGCGATCACCATATCGCCGCTCTTGACATCGAGCTGCATGCCCCCGCAGGTGCCGACCCGCAGGAACGTGTCCGCTCCGCACCGGGTAAGCTCTTCGATGGCGATGGAAGCGGAAGGGCCTCCGATGCCCGTCGATGTCACGCTGACCGGCACACCGTCCAGTTTGCCCGTATATGTCACAAACTCACGGCTGTCCGCCACAAGATGCGGATCCTCAAAATACGCAGCGATCTTGCTGCAGCGCTTGGGATCACCCGGAAGTATCACATAGCGGCCGACTTCACCTTTGGCGACCTGAATATGATATTGTCTGTCCGGATCTTCTGAATAATTCTTCATATTGACCACCTCCGTCATATATACTGCGGCAATGCCATAAAGCACTTTCTGCCGGAAAGACCGACACACAGCCCCCGGATACTTAAAACAGATCCGGGGGCGTCATTCACTCAGATTTTAAACAGATTGCTCAGAATGCCTCTGCCGAGGCTCGCTCCGATATTTCCTCCCATCGTCTTGCCGAGGGCTCCGAATTTTCCGCCAACCGACTTGCCGGCCTCTCTGCCCACGGTGCCCAGGATCGTCGATGCCACACTTTTGACGGCACGCTTTTTCTGCTTCTCTTCCGCTTCTTTCTTCCGCTGTTCCTCTCTCTCCGCGCGGAGGGCTTCCCTCTCCGCGTTTTTCTCCTCGGCCAGCGTTTTTGCGGCTTCCGCTTCGGCGGCTTCCCGCTCGGCGTTCAGCCTCTCCAGCATTTCATAGGCGGAATCCGGATCCACCGGGTTTGCGTATTTGCTGTAGAGGACGCTGCCCATGACCGACTGCCTGCGCTCGTCTTCGGTGATGGATCCGAAGCGGCTCTTGGGCGGCAGAATCCTGACTTTCTCACAGACAGAGGGAACCCCGGTCTCATCCAGGAAGGAGACCACTGCTTCGCCCGTGCCGAGGGAAAGGATGGTGTCATATGTGCCGAACGCCGGATTGGGCCGGAAGGATTCCGCAGCCGCCCGAACCGCTTTCTGGTCAGCGGGGGTATACGCGTGGAGTCCGTGCTGGATTTTATTGCCGAGCTGGGCAAGCACGCCGTCCGGTATGTCTCTCGGGTTCTGTGTGCAGAAATAGACGCCGACGCCCTTGGAGCGGATCAGCTTGACGACCTGTTCAATCTTCTCTAGAAGCGACTTCGAGCAGTCCTTGAAGAGCAGGTGGGCCTCGTCGAAGAAGAAGACCATCTTCGGCTTGTCCAGATCGCCCACTTCCGGCATGATTTCAAACAGCTCGGACAGGAACCAGAGAAGGAACGTGGAGTACAGGGTCCCGCTGTTAATGAGGCTGCTGCTGTCGAGGATATTGATCATCCCCTTTCCGCCTTCTCCCGTCGTCAGCCAGTCAAAAATATTGAGTCCCGGCTCGCCGAAGAACGTCTCTCCGCCCGCCACTTCAAGCGCGACCAGCGCGCGCATGATGGCTCCGATCGTCGCGGAACTCATGCGCCCGTATTCCTCTTCAAACTCCTTGGGATTCTCCTTCACATAATTCAGGATCGCTTTCAGGTCTTTCGTATCATAGAGCAGAAGATCATTGTCGTCAGCAATCTTGAACACGATCGAAAGAACACCGCTCTGCAGCTCATTGAGATTCAGAATTCTCGCGAGCAGCACCGGGCCCATCTCCGAAATCGTCGTGCGGAGCTGAATGCCCTTCTCCCCGTAGATATCCCACAGTGTCACCGGGTAGCCCTGATAGGAAAAGTTCTCTTCGGCAAGCCCGAATCTCTCGATCCGTGCCCGCATGTCCTCACTGTCCTCACCCGGTTTCATGATGCTTGCGATGTCTCCCTTGACATCCGCCATGAAGACGGGAACCCCCATCTCGCTGAATGTCTCCGCCAGCACCTTCAGGGTGACGGTTTTACCGGTTCCCGTGGCGCCCGCCACCAGGCCGTGTCTGTTTACCATTTTGGGCAGCATCGTGATTTTTCTGCCGTCCTCTGTACTGGCCGCCCAGATCATTCCATCCTTAACCATGTTCCCGACTCCTTCCTTTTATCAGATTCCACGAAAAAAACGTCATCTGACAGACTCTATGCCGTCATTATACACGAAATACGACATCTGCGCACTTAATTTCCAA
>CACXFM010000025.1 GCA_902766955.1 uncultured Lachnospiraceae bacterium
GACTCAGTTCTACAAAAAAGGAAGACCATTTTTGAAATTAAATTCATAGCGGAAATCCGTCAAGACACACAAAGTTATACGCTTACGAAAAAATGAAAGTTTTTTCACACGCCCTTTTGTAAGAAAAAGAGGCAATTCATCCCGCCACCTTAGAGGATGGGGGAATTCTTGCCAACTTATGTTAAAAAACCCATCTTCTCTGAATATGGTAGCTTATGAAAAACAGAACCGTATCCACGAACGGTTTCACCGCCGCCGGATGCAGGCCGCTTATTCCCGAAAAGAGAAGGACAAGCGCCGCCGAACAGCACAACTGGATCACACACAGCCCGTAATATTTGAAAATGGTTTCCCGCACCCGCTCTTTGGAGTTGAACACGACACTCCGGTTCATCAGATAATTAAACAAGGATGAGACAATCCTTGCGGCTGCAGTAGCGATCCAGACCCTCTCCGCATCCGGCGCTTTGGCGAGAACAGCCGCCAGCAAACAGAAGATTCCGTAATCCAGTACAAACGAGGCAATTGAGACGGACGTATACCTGAGAAAAGAGGAAAGAATCAGTCTGTAGATCAGGACAGAATCCTTCACTGCACGGAAGTGGGTTGCTCTGTTGCCGTCAAAATAAACGGTCTCAACAGCGACTTCACTGATCGGAATCCCTCTCCGGATGCTTTCGATCAGCATTGCCGTATTGTATTCAAAATGCTCCCCCGGAACCGTCAGGAACTCGCGGATAAGGGAATTGGGGATTCCGCGTAAGCCCGTCTGCGTATCTGATACATTTCCGCCAATAAAGAATTTCAGCACGTTCCGGGTGAGCCGGTTGCCGGCCCTGCTTTTGAAGGGCACATCGCTCCGGCTGAAATCGCGCACCCCGAGCACAAGCGAGTGATCGTCTTTTGCCACTTCCTCATCCAGACGGACCGCATCTTTTACGAGATGCTGCCCGTCACAGTCGAAAGGAATCACGCCCAGGTAATCTCCGCTGAACCTGGACAAATAATAATCCATTCCGTTTTTCAGAGCCCGTCCCTGTCCCATGTTCCGGGCATTCTCCAGAACATCACAGCCGTATTTCTCACGCAGTTCGCGGAAGACCTGTTTTCGCTCTTCCCGGCTTCCGTCGTCTACGACAATTATGTTTTCAAAGCCGTTCGCTTTCAGTTCCCGGGCGAGACCGGCCAGGCTGTCGGGCGGATCCAGGGCAGGGATCAGCGGCACGCAGTTACGCCTTTTCATATCCTCAGTATCCTTCTTCATTCATGTTTCACCTGGTAGAGCGTAAAGGTATCGTTGCCGTACAGCTTCTCCTTTGGTGTCGCTTCCGCTTCCTCTTTCTCCACCGTAAACTGCGGGTTATTTGTATGATACTCCAGATAATATCCGGCATCCGAAATTTTGTGCCCGTTATACCCCGTGCGGATGCACACTCTTTCGGTGTTCAGATACAGAGAGCGGGGCTTTCCGAAAGCGATGGTTCCGTCTTCCGGCACATGTTCCCGAATATAGCGGTACATTTCAACGGCATCTTCCGCATATACATCATCTGCCTTTACCACGCCCCAGTTCCGGAGGTTCTGCAGGCCGGTAACGGCGGCATCGTGCAGCGGCAAATAGAGGACCAGTGCAGCCGCACAGATTTTTATGCACATGGTCAGCTTCCCAGGCAGCGGAAGAATTCTGCGGAAGAGTTTCCCGACCGCCTGCAGGCCATATGCGGTAAACATGAGAAGAAGCGGAAGGATATTGTATATGTACCGCAGACCCTGCGTGTACGGCAGCATCAGGTCCACTGCCAGCGTGCCCGCGAGAAGAAGCAGAAGATGCAGGTTTCCCGCAAAGCCGTTTCGAAGGATGCCGAGCACACAGGCGGCAATAAAAACGTACCCGGTGTAAGGGATCTTCAGCTTCGAAAGCCGGTTGAGGTAATTAAAGATCATATTCCAGTAGGTTTCAATATTGCTTCGCAGAACATCAGGGCCCGCTTTTCCCACGTCGCTGATATTGGGAGTCGCCGGAGCAAGAAAAACGTGTTCGCTGACAAGAAGAAGCGCCGCCATGACAACATATGGCAGACAATGCAGCCACAGGTCTTTTCCTCTGATCCGGTTCCTCATTTTCCACAGAAACAGCCCGTGTCCGAGCGCGGCAATGATGCAGACGGTCATTCCGTTCAGTCTTAGCTCGTGTGTGTACCACATGACGGCGCCATAGAGGCATGCGGCTATGGCAGTGCCCGCCTTTTCCCGTTTTGTCATGCTCCTGCTCCGCGATGCTCTCGCGGAATAGAGTTCCATGGAAAGAAGCGTGAGGACGCTGAAAAACAGAAACGGAATATCCGCGTACAGATAATTCAGATGTTTGACGATATTCGTGCTGAAACAGAGAATGATGGCCAGTACGGCGGAAAGCCCGGCGGAAAAGCGCCTTCGGTAAAAGAGAAACAGAGCGCCGCCCGTCAGGGAAAGACTCAGGAGGAGCGGGAGTTTGTACCAAAGTACGGATGAATAAGTCATGCGGTCAAATCCGACCGCTTTGTAAACCCCGGCGAGCATCAGGGGATATCCCCACACATAGACCAGACCTTCCGGATCTGCTTCGTCAGACAGATCCGCCGGATGCATGATATAATTCAGTTCCGCCTGTTTTCGAAAGGTACCGTCCGCAATGGCGATTCCTTCACTGATATAGGCTGCGGAGTCATCACCCCAGTAAGGGAGTCCGCACGTAAGTGTCGCTGCGCCCAGAAGCAGGACGAGAAGCGTAATGAACAGAGCGCAGATCCCGTCTGTTCCGGAATATCTGAAATCAGTCATCTTCTTTCCCCGTCAACTTGTGCTTGATCCGTTTCTCCATCCAGACGATATTATACCAGCGGTTGAATTTAAAACCGCACCCATGAAACTCCCCGACCTTTTCGAATCCCATATGCCCGTGAAACAGTTCACTGTTTCTGGTCACATACTCGTCTTCGCCGACCGGGCTTCCGATGCAGGCATATATATTGTGAATGCCCTGCTCCTTCAGCTTTTCTTCCAGTGCGGTATACAGCTTTCTTCCGTATCCCCGCTTTCTCATGTCATGCGCCAGATAGATGGATTCTTCGCAGGAATAAGCATAGGCATCTCTTTTTTTGAGGGGAGCCGCATATGCATAGCCCTGCACGCAGCCGTTCTCTTCCAGAACCAGATAAGGATACTTGTTAAGCGTGTTTTCGATGCGGCTGCGAAATTCTTCCGCAGCCGGCACCTCACACTCAAATGTGATGGCCGTATTTCTGACATAATAGGCATATATTTCTAGCAGACGCCCCGCGTCGTCCGGAGTTGCGCTTCTGATTTTCAAGTGGTACACCTCCTGCTCCGATCCCGTGATCATTCATCAGTCTGATGATACTTTATTATATATAAACCCTGCGGTTTGCGAAATAGATAAGTCCTTTTGTAAAAGGAATATCAGAATCCGCTTCTATAAGAAGCGGTTTTTCTGATGACGGCTTGACGGGGGAGTTTTTCAAAAGTAGGATAATAATCATGAAAGGCAGGAGGAAAAACAAAAATGGACAATCAAAAGCCAGCACACAGAGCAGAAGAAGTGAGCCGCGATAAAGTGATCATCAGAACCAGTGTCATCGGGATACTGACAAATGTGTTTCTGGCAGGCTTTAAAGCCGCAGTCGGCATCCTGTCGAATTCGATTGCGGTGATTCTGGATGCCGTGAATAATCTCTCGGACGCCCTTTCGTCCATCATCACGATCGTGGGAACCAAGCTGGCGGGCAGACTGCCGGACAAAAAGCACCCGCTTGGCCACGGACGGATTGAATACCTGAGTGCCATGATCGTCTCCGGCATCGTGTTATATGCCGGTATTACTTCTTTTGTGGAATCGGTGAAGAAGATCATACATCCGGAAAAACCTGATTACAGCGTGATCTCTCTCGTGATTATCGCGGTGGCGGTAGCCGTCAAGATCATTCTGGGAAGGTTTGTCAGGAGCCAGGGCGAAAAGGTCAATTCCGGTTCCCTGATCGCCTCCGGTTCTGACGCCATGTTTGATGCGGTCCTGTCCGCCTCCGTTCTGGGGTCGGCCGTGATCTTTATGCTGAGCGGCATATCGCTGGAGGCTTTTGTCGGCGTGGCAATTTCTGCTTTTATCATCAAATCCGGAATTGAAATGATGATTGAGACGCTGAACGATATCATCGGCATCAGGGCGGATAAGGAACTCACCCAGAAGATCAAACGCCTGCTGTCGGATGAGCCCGAAGTCCGGGGCGCATATGACCTGTTCATATATAATTACGGTCCGGATAAAAACATCGCCTCCGTGCATGTTGAAATCCCGGATACCATGACAGCCAGAGAGATTGACGTCCTGACAAGGAGACTGGAAAAGAAAGTATACAAAGAGACGGGCGTCATCCTGACCGGTGTCGGTATCTATGCATACCGTACGGGTGACGATGAAGAGGCGCGGATTCAGAATAACGTGAGACAGAAAGTGCTCTCTCATGACTGGGCTCTTCAGTTGCACGGGTTCTTTCTGGATACCGGTGAAAAGTATATGCGGTTTGATGTTGTGATGAGTTTTGAGATCAGGCCGAGAGAGGGCCTGGAGATTCTCCTTGGGGAACTTCAGCAGGCTTACCCGGACTACCACATCGAGATTGCGCCTGACATCGATATTTCGGATTGACCCGAAAAAAGAGGAGAGTGTAAAGGATGCCTTTTAAAATTGTCCGCAATGATCTCACGAAGATGCAGACGGAGGCCATCGTTAATACGGCGAATGAGGAGCCGGCGGTCGGAACCGGCTGTGATTACGCGGTGTACCGGGCGGCCGGCTATCAGGAACTTCTCTCTTTCCGGAAGAAAGAGATCGGACCTGCTAAGGAAGGGGACGTCTTTATCACGCCCGGGTTCCGGCTTCCCGCGAAGTATATTATCCATGCGGTGAGTCCGCTGTATATCGATGGCAGGCACGGCGAGGAGGAGCTTCTGCGCGCCTGCTACCGGAAGAGCCTGAAGCTGGCTGAAGAATACGGGATCCGTTCGATCGCGTTTCCCCTGATCTCGACGGGCGGATTCGGCTATCCGAAGGAAGACGGCATGCGCATTGCCGTCGATGAGATCCACGCGTTCCTTCTGAAGTCTGATATGCAGATCTATCTTGTCGTATTTGACGAGAAGGCGACGAGAATGGGGCAGAACCTGTACCCGGATCTCGAGGCATACATTGACCGGAATTATGTGCATGAAAAGCGGAGGGAGGAGTACGGCGACGGTTACGGCCGTCAGCTGCTGGCCAGGGAGGAACACGACTTACAGAATGCTCCGCTGTTTTCTGCATCCATGTCGGGCGCCATGCCCTCCGCACCTATGCCGGGCGCCATGTCCTCCGCATCCATGTCACATGCTATGCCTTCCCCAGCCTGGAAGAAGACAGACTCCGCAGCAGAGGAAGAGGCGGCGTATGAGGCGCTGGAGAAGGGACTGGCAGAGCGGATGGAGCATTTATCCGACACCTTTTCGGAATATCTGCTGTATCTGATTCAAAGAAAAGGGTTTGAGAATTCCGAGGTCTACAGGCGGGCAGTCGTGGACAAGAAGGTCTTTTCCAAGATCAAAAACAATCCGTCCTACCACCCGCAGAAGCTGACCGCGCTGTGTCTGTGCGTCGGAGCACAGCTGAGCATGGACGAGACAAGGGATCTGCTGGCGCGGGCGGGATATGCACTGTCGCCCTGCGACAAGACGGATATCATTTTTTCGTATTTCATCGAACATGAAATCTATGACATGATTGATCTCGATATTCAGCTGGAAGAACACGGACTGCCCTGTATCATTGATTGAGTGAAGAGAGAGGGGGACGGTGATGAACACGCAGAATGCCCTGATGGCGGTCACAAGAATCTTTGTTCTGCTCGTCTGTTTTCCCGTTCACGAATGTGCCCACGCCTGGGTGGCGGACAGGCTCGGCGACAATACGGGAAGATTGAAAGGCAGGATTTCCCTGAATCCGTTCAGGCATCTGGATTTTATGGGAACGGTCCTGATCATGCTGATCGGAGTGGGGTATGCCAAACCGGTGCCGGTCAATATCAGGAAGTTCAGGCATCCCAAAAGGGACTTTGCCCTGACGGCGGTGGCGGGACCGCTCTCCAATCTGCTGATGGCAG
Organism: uncultured Lachnospiraceae bacterium; assembly: GCA_902766955.1. Lineage (GTDB taxonomy): Bacteria > Bacillota > Clostridia > Lachnospirales > Lachnospiraceae > Chordicoccus. The sequence continues at coordinate 6,189 of CACXFM010000025.1, forward strand.
TCCTCTTTCTCGTTCTCATCAGAGTGCTTTACGGGATGCCCTCTCAGCCGGATTCCGTGCGGACGGCCGTCACGCTTCTGAGATACGCTGCCTATATTAATGTCAGTCTGGCCATTTTCAATCTGCTGCCGATTCCGCCCCTCGACGGAAGCAGGGTCCTGATGGCGGCGCTTCCGAATGACGTATACAGGCAGATTCTCGGGAAAGAGCGCTTTATTATGGCGGCGCTTCTCGTTGCCATGATGTCGCTGGGGAGAATGGGGTATTCGCCGGTCGGTTTTCTGACGGGGAATGCATTCCGCTTTTTATATCAACTGATCGTTGTTTCCGGATGACGGAAATCATGAATCTGCGGGGAGTCCAGTGAATGAACAGGAACAGAATTACGGATCTGAATATGGAGATCAAGCCGCTTGCGGCGGAGTACGATGCAGCCCTGGCGGCAATCATCCGCAGCAATCTGAAAGCGCACCATCTGGATATCCCGGGTACAGTCTATTTCGATGAGGGGCTGGATCATCTGAGCAACTTTTATGACAGGCCGGGCCGCGCTTATTATGTTCTTCTGCGGGACGGGAATGTGGCGGGCGGAATCGGAATGGCGGAATTTGACGGCTTTGAAAACTGCTGTGAGCTGCAGAAAATCTATCTGGATGATGCGGTAAAGGGCCGCGGCATCGGCTATGAACTGGTGGCGTATATAGAGGAGCGGGCCAGAGAAGCGGGATACCGGAAGATTTATCTGGAGACGCACACCAACCTGCAGACGGCCATTCATATCTATGAAAAAGCCGGCTACGGGGAGATCCCGCGGCCGGAGAGTGTGGTTCACAGTACTATGAACAGGTTTTATCTGAAAAACCTTTAAGTGGCAGGCTCAAACGCGGTACTGGTCCAGAAGTACGCCCAGCTTTTTGTGGACCGTGATCACATATTCGATGCATTCTTTTGCGTCGACGATCGTGATGGCGTGACTGTGCGCCGAGCGGTTTCTGTAGTCGTCTTTGATTTTGTTGATGACGGGCAGCTGTGAGCGCATGACTTTGAGGGGGTTCGAGGAATTGACAAGCAGTGCTTCGCGGCAGTAGGTCTCGAATTCCTTCCAGACGGCCTGGTTGACGATCCTGCCGCTGTCGTCGAGGCCCATGATATAGCGCATTTTGCCCATCGAAATCCGGTTTTCCGTCAGAAGCTCCCTGGGGCCGGAAGAGCCGCCGGCTGATTTTGCAAAGCATTCCGGCGGGATTTTTTCGAGATAGCGATCTTCGCCGTATCTCTCTTTGAGATAATCCAGATAGGCGGTGAAGAGTCTTTTTTTCAGCTCATTTTCACAGGCTTTTCCGATCTGCACGCAGACGCCGGAGAAGTCCACCATGCGGTCAAAGGATTTCAAACTGTCATATGCCATCAGGGCGGAGATGATCCATGTCCTGGAGCGCTCGTCCGTTTTGTCCCAGGCGCTGCTTCCGATGGCCGCTCTGACTTTTCTGCCGTATTCGGCGGCTCTCTTTTCGCCTGCGGACATATTGTCTCCGTTCAGCCTGTTCATCTCCCGTTCGGAGAGCTTCTTCCCGTCAATCAGATCGCTGACGAAATTCCGGATCCATTTCTGCCGCTGCCTGAGCGCGGAAATCTCACTCTCCAGATATTTCTTGAGCTCCGGATCCGTACAGAGGATGAGAACGCCCTTCCTGCCGGCCGAAAGTGCATTATAAATGCCTTTTTTCTGCGCCTTTTTTGCGGTGATGAGGCCGGTTTCCTTATTATATGTCATGTTTGGCGGCAGTACGACATTAGCCATGCCCTCGCCGCCTTTTACGGAAAAGTCTTCTTTCGAGTTTACCAGCGAAATCTGATAAAGTTCCGGATCGCAGTCTTCGCGGGGAATATCGGCCAGCTGCAGGCGGTTGACCAGCCAGCGCATGCCTTTGCCTCCGTCTGCAAAGTAATCGTTCTGTTTCAGATGGAATATATATAGCTGTGCGCCGCTTTCTTCCGCGAGAGAAGCGAGAACGGCGTCCGTCTCCAGCGCGTCGTAGTCCGGCCGGCCGAGTCCGTCGCACAGGAAAACACTGACGCCCGGATTATCCAGCTGTTCGAAGGTGCGGCCGTTCTCTTCGCTTATGACGACAAGGTCCGCACTGCCGGCCGGCTCCGTGCCGTTTTTCAGGATCTCCACGGTTTTGCCTTCGCGCTCCAGATTTCCGGTGACGCCTCTTATGATCTCGTCTTTGCCCGTTCCGATCTGTCCCTCGATGATATACCAGGCTTTCCTGCTTCTTCGCACGTTGTTGGTGATGGAGGAGATCAGGTAAATCTGATCCGCGTTTTTTTCGCCGGATTCCCGTGATGCGGAATTTCCGGAGAAGGTGTTCAGGCGGCGCAGGGCTTCCTGTCCGCCCTCATGGGCCAGGACTCCCTCCAGAAAGCGGAAGACGTCGTCCTGGTCATTTGCGTAAAAGACGGGAAACTCGTCGGTGAGATGAGCGTTATAGTCCGTGATGATATCCGTATCACAGGAAAAAAAGCAGTCAAACAGCCAGGCGGCGCTCTCGTAATTGACGCTGCCGGCTTCTCCGGAGGGCATGCCTCTGAACAGCCGCTTTGCGTAGCTGCTCATGAGCAGGGACGGATGGACCATTGTCCAGAGCGTATTTCCCTCCCGGAAGCGGACGATGTCATCCGCGTTTGTCATGGCGACGCTGCTGCCCGCATAAAGACCGAGGACGGCATAGCGGTAAGTCTCTTCCGACGCGGAGGCAAAAATGAGCTTCATGTGGGTGGCGCTGGCGTTATCCTCCAGATCGATCCGGATGCCGGATTTCGGATTTGCTTTTCCGCCCATGCCGGCCAGTCCCGTATAGAGGATATTGAGGGCATATTTCCAGACATACCGGAGCTGCCCGGATACTGCTTTTCCGGTAGCCGCTTCGTGCTCGGCACACAGGAAATTGACCAGTCTCTTTGCCCGGACATCCTTTTTGAACTGCTTTAAAGTATTTTCATACGCAATCATACGCGTCTCCTCACAAACGGATCCGGATATACACGTGCCGTCTGCCGCGGATCCTGTTTCCAAAAAGTATAGCCAAAAAAAGATTGTTTTTCAATGACTGCGGAAAGAGCGACGAAGAGCGGGCGCCTTCTCGCTTGCGAACCGTGAAATGTTGTATATAATGTTAAGCATCGGGGAAGGGAACGTTTATTCAAAGAGGAAAAAATCTATGGAGCTGATAATAGCCAGGAGGCCGCACTCGGCCTTCCGGATTATACTGGCGGGATTTGCGGCTGTCATTCTGGCGGGAGCGCTTCTGCTGATGCTGCCGCTTTCGTCGAAAAGCGGCAGTGTGACTTCGTTTGAGCATGCGCTTTTTACTTCCACTTCGGCGGTCTGCGTGACGGGGCTCATCGTAAAGGATACGGCTCTGTACTGGTCGGGCTTCGGTCAGGCGGTCATACTCGTACTAATTCAGATCGGCGGACTCGGCGTCGTGACGGTGGCCGCCTTTATCGAGACGACTGCCGGTAAGAAGCTGAGCCTGCTGGAACGCAATCTTCTGGAGGACAGCCTGTCTGCTTTTCAGGTCGGTGGAATGGTCAGGATGACCCGCTTTATTTTCAGAACTGCGATTCTGACGGAACTGGCCGGAGCCGTCGCCATGATGCCGGTATTTTGCAGAGAATACGGAATGCAGGGGATCTGGATGTCCGTTTTTCACTCCGTCTCGGCCTTCTGCAATGCCGGCTTTGACCTGATGGGGACGCACAGCGGCGCTTTTTCGTCGCTGACCGCCTACAGCGGACGATTCGGGATCGTTCTGCCTGTATGTCTGCTGATCATACTCGGCGGCATTGGTTTTCTGACCTGGCACGATATGCTCACTTACAAAACGGATTTCAGAAAATACCGGATGCAGAGCAAGGTTATACTCGTGACGACCGCAATTCTGATCCTCATCCCGGCCGTTCTGTATTATCTGTTTGAGTTTTCCGCATCCCCGCTGAAGGACAGACTGGCGCTGTCTCTCTTTCAGGCCGTGACGCCCAGGACGGCGGGCTTCAATACGGCGGATCTCACAAAGATGACGGGAGCGGGGATTACCCTGATGATCGTACTGATGCTGATCGGAGGTTCGCCGGGATCAACGGCCGGCGGAATGAAAACCACTACCGTGACGGTTCTTCTGGCCAATGCGCTGGCGGTTTTCCAGAGGAAGAAAAATGCGGAGCTCTTCAGAAGGCGGATTGAGGACAGCACAATCAAAACTGCTTCGGCGATTCTGATGCTTTATATAGCACTCACCCTGATCGGGGGAGGCGTGATCAGTCTTGCGGAGGGGCTTCCGATGGGAACCTGTCTCTTTGAGACGGCTTCCGCGGCGGGTACCGTCGGACTGACGCTCGGAATCACGTCAGGGCTCGGAACACTGTCGCACGCGATTCTGATCGCACTCATGTTTTTCGGCAGAGTCGGCGGACTGACTCTTATGTATGCCGCGATTTCAGCCAGGCGATCTGATGAAGCCGGCCGGCGGCCCGTCGAAAAAATCAATGTCGGATAAGCTAAGAGAATACATGGAGGTAGCCGTATGAAATCTGTACTCCTGATCGGCCTTAATAATTTCGGAATTCTGACCGCAAAACAGCTTCAGAACCTCGGGCATGAAGTCATGGCGGTCGACAGGGACGAGAACCGCGTCAACACCGTTCTGCCCGTCGTCACGGATGCACAGATCGGCGACAGCACGAATGAAGATTTCCTGAAAGGTCTGGGGATTAATAATTATGATCTCTGCATTGTGGCAATCACGAATGATTTTCAGAGTTCCCTCGTGACGACGGCGCTTCTGAAGGAGATGGGCGCAAAAATGGTGATTTCCCGTGCGGACAGCGAAATCCAGAAGGGGTTTCTTCTGCGCAACGGGGCGGATGCGGTGATCAATCCGGAAAAACAGATCGCGGAATGGGTCGCGGTGCGCTATGGCTCCGACCACATCCTGGATTATATCCGCATCGACGACGATCATGCCGTCTACGAGGTTGTCGTGCCCGAAAAATGGGTGGGAAAAACGATCGGTCAGCTTGATCTCCGCAGAAAATACGAGCTTCATATCGTGGCCGTCAGGAGAAAAGGAGAGATGGATCTCTCCTTTACGGATGAGACGGTTCTGGACGGGAGCGAGACACTGCTCGTGCTCGGCGAACACAGGGCCGTGCAGCGCTGCTTCCGGATCTGACGGCCTCCGCTTCAGAGAGAAGCGGCGATCTTTGAGGCAAGGGCCATGATCGTGAGAATGGGCGGGTTGCCCATGGCCTCCGGCAGGATGGTCGCATCGGCCACATAGAGATTGTCCGGAAGGAGCGGATTGTGCAGGGTATTTGCCTCCGCCGCCGTGAGGGGCAGCATGCCGCCCGGATGGCCCGCATTCA
>CACXFM010000026.1 GCA_902766955.1 uncultured Lachnospiraceae bacterium
AATACCATCAATGTCCGGACTTTCTCCTTCACTCATGGCATCTGCAGTTTGGTTACTCTCGTCCTCGATTGCAGCAGCGCTTTCTTCCTCGGGGAGGTACTCCACATCGGGTTCTTCCTCTGTCAGTTCTGTTTCCGCCGCTTCCGATACTTCCTCTGCCGGTTCTGTTTCTACTACTTCCGCTACTTCTGTTGTTTTCTCCACCGGTTCTGCTTCTGCTGCTTCCAGCGCATCTGACTCATACGCAGGCTCTATTTCTTCTGTATAAATCTCTTCAGCAGCATCATCGGATGCGTAATCTGTATAGTCCCCAGTCTCTTCAAGGTACACTTCATCCGTTATCTCTTCAGCATATACAAGCGGTGCCGCACAGGACACTGCGAGCATGGCTGCCAGGATTACTGATAACAATCGCCTTTTCATATTTTCTGTCCCTTTCTGTCAAATACTGCAATCAACAAGTTGCCACAACTATTTTACTACAGCTTTCCGGCAGGTCTTTTGGGGGGTAAATTTTCAAATCACCACCGCAAAAGAAGAACAGATCCGGAACACCACGTTCCGGATCTGCAGATCGAAGTGAATGATCAGTTTTTGTTTGTACAAATGCACTTTTCCTTAATCCCAGGCGGCATATTCGGGCCCCCTCTTCCCATTCCTTCCCGTTCTCATCTTCATCTCACTCCATTATTTCACAACTACTTTAAACTTCGCGACCTTTCCGCATTTCGTCTTGACAGCCACATTGACAGTTCCGGCTGTCTTTCCGCCCTTTACGGTAATCCGGTTGCCGAACCAGCTGCAGGATACCTTTGAATTGGAGGGACTAATCTTCGCAATACTGTCCCCGTTCGCGAGCTTGACTGCAACGGCTGCGCTCTTCCCTTTATTAACGCTAAGTCCGTTTTTAAGGGTAAGCGTCTTACCTCCACTTGTGAAGGAAAGCACCGGCTTCGGCACTGTTACCTTGAACTTCACAACCTTGCCGGATGCCGTCTTGACCGCGATGTTAGTAGACCCACCTGTTTTTCCGGTTTTTACGATAATCTTTGAACCTAAGCAGGTGGCTGTTGCAACATTTTTATTGACAGGTACGATTTTTGCGATTCTGTCGGAGCCAGCCATTGTTGCGTTGATGATGCAGCTCTTGACAAGCCCCAGCTTCAGGTCGTTCTGGTCCAGCGCAAGTCGCGGCTTCAGCATTATATAGAACTCACCAAATGCGTAGTTCCCATACTTATCCTCTACACGGCAGAAAATCCGATTTCTCTCACCGGGCATCATCTGATTGATATATTCCGCTGTCAGCGTTGCTTCCGATTTCGTTCCGAAATCATTAAAATCGTTATCGCCCCAGGAATAACGAATGCCATCCATATTGTCCGCTTTCGGATATGCTTTCAACGTCAGCGGGCCTTTAGTGATATCAATATTTTTCTCCGTAGCGGAATGATTATTGTCCACATAACAAACAAGATGATTTTCAACTGAGGCTTCGGATAATGCAGGTTCCTCTGCAGCATCTACTGATTCTTCTACACTTATGACTTCTGCTGCTTCTGTTCCCTGCTCAGATGCGTCTGTTGTTTCATCCGCATAGTCAGTGATTAACTCCATTTTTTCTACAGCCTCATCTGTATATTCAGATTCGGACACAGATGTCTGAACTTCTTCCTCTACATCATCCGGGGCGGTATCGGGCATCACAGTTTCTTCTTCTACTTCTGGTGCTGCATAGTCAGCAACCACCTCCGTCTCATCTGCAAAATCAGATATCTCTTCGGATGTCTCTTCAGATATATCCTCAAAAGCGGCTTCCTCATATATTTCTTCCGCAGCATACTCCTCTGCCGCAGGCTCTGCAGCCTCCTCCACACTCATGACCGTTTCTTCAAACTGATCATCCGCTGAAACGGCCGGTATGGCAGGTGATATACTTGCCACGGTCAGCATAGCTGCAAAAACTGCTGATATCAGACGTTTTTTCATTTTAATATCCTTTCTCTGGTGAGCATGTTGTAAAACAGCAAATCCAGATACTGTCTGCTGTTTATCCTTTTACTTCACATTCACTTTAAACTTCGCGACCTTTCCGCATTTCGTCTTGACAGCCACATTGACAGTTCCTGCCGTATTTTTGCCCTTCACGGTAATTTTGCTGCCGGACAATGTGCAGGACACCTTTGAGTTGGAGGGAGCAACCTTCGCAATGCTGTCACCATTAGCAAGCTTAACCGCAACAGCCGCGCTCTGGTTCTTCTTTACATTCAGGGCATTTTTAAGGGAGAGTGACTTGCCGCCGCTTGTGAAGGAAAGAATCGGCTTCGGCACTGTTACCTTGAACTTCATAACGATGCCTGATTTTGTTTTGACTGCGATGTTCGTAGAACCGCCTGTCTTTCCGGCCTTCACTGAGATTTTTGAATCCGCCCATGTTGCCGTCGCAACATTTTTGTTGGCAGGTACAACTTTCACGATTTCATCATAATCAGATAGTGTTGCATTGACCGTCCCGGTTTTCATAAGGCCGAGTGAAAGTTCTTTCTTATCGAAAGACAAAATCCCTACCATGTGTACATGGAATTCAACAGATCTTGTATTTGAGTACCTGTCATGTACTTCGCATCTGATGACTTTTGTTTCTTGCGGAGCCATCTGTCTGAGGAAATTCAAATCAAGCTTCTTTTCCGATCCCCCTCCCAGATTGGTGGAGTCATCACTAGACCAGGAATACTTAAGATTCGTCATGTCCCTGCCCTTCGCATATGCTCTCAGGACAACCGGCACATTATTCTTGACATAAACGTCCTTCTTGAATTGGCCAAAATTTTTGTCTGTCGCGAGCAGCAGATCGTTTTCAACTTCAACGGTGTAATATGCCCAGTCCGTATTTCCATACTTGTCAGTGGCAGTACATGTTATGGTTCTCGCATGTGTAATGTTTTTAACTGTCACTTCTATAAAATTCTCATTATTATAGGTCTTTTTTTCAATCAGCTCTTTACTATCAGCATCTTCCCATTTTACAGTTACTCCTCTTAAATCATCACCATTGAGAATGGCATATAACGTGGCTGATTTTCCATAGTCAACAGCCGTGTACGT
>CACXFM010000027.1 GCA_902766955.1 uncultured Lachnospiraceae bacterium
CCCCCAGTGACGGAAACCCCAGTATTTCAGGCTTTTTCAGGCCCTTGAGCTCAAGAATGTGTTAGTAGACAAACGGTCTCGACGTGGCTGGTCTGCGGAAACATATCCACCGGCTGCACATATTCCGGCCTGTATCCTCCGTCGCTGAGAATCCGCAGGTCTCTGGCGAGCGTCGCGGGGTCACAGCTCACGTATACGATCCGGCGGGGTTCCAGCTTCAGAATTGTATCCAGCAGTTTCCCGTCGCATCCTTTTCGGGGCGGATCCACGACCACGACATCCGGTTTTTTCAGAGGCACGCCCTCTTCAAAATAGCCGCGCACGACCAGCTCTTCGGCAGCCCCCGCATAGAAATGTGCATTTCCGATTCCGTTCAGCCGTGCATTCTGTTTTGCATCCTGTATGGCCTGCGGCACAATCTCCACGCCGTATACTTCCGCTGCCTCCCGCGCGAGACGGAGTGAAATCGTACCGATCCCGCAGTATAGATCAAACACTGTCTCTCTGCCTGTCAGTCCCGCGGCCCGGCACGCTTCCCCGTATAGGACCTCCGTCTGTTCCGGATTGACCTGATAGAAGGATTTCGGTGAAATCCGGAAGGTAAGATCTCCCAGCTGATCCGAAATCCACGGATCTCCGAGCACCGGTATGATTTCGTCTCCCATGATGACATTCCCGGGCTTTCTGTTGACATTGAGGGAGACGGATGTCATTCCTTCGATCTGTCCCAGTTTTTCGGCCAGCGATGCCATGCCGGGAACATTTCTGCCGTTGATGATGATACACACAAGAATCTGGCCGCTCCGTTTTCCCCGTCTGATCAGAATATGCCTGACAAGGCCGCTTCCGTCTGTCTCATCATACGGTTTCACATGAAAACGCCGCATGTGCTCAAGAATGATATCCAGAATCTCTTCATCCCCGCGGTCTGTCAGCAGACAATCCCGGACCGGAACGAGGTAATGCGTGTGTCCCGCATAGAAACCCGCGGCGATCTCCGTCTCCCCGCTCTTCGTCCTGATTTCCGCCACGGGATACTGCGCTTTGTTGCGGTAGCGGAACGGTTTCTCCATGCCGAGAACGTCCCGCACTTCAAGATTCTCAAATCCTCCTATTTTCCGCAGTGTCTGCTCCACATGGCGCCGTTTCCAGCGGAGCTGCGCCTCATAACTGTATTCCTGAAAATTGCAGCCCCCGCATTGTCTCGCGCACGGACACAAAGCGCCGGTACGATCCGGAGACGGCTCCGTGATCTCCAGCGCCTTGGCATATGCATAGTGCTTCTTCGGCCTGGTGATCACCGCCCTGACGCGGTCCCCGATCAGCGCATCTTTTACAAAGAGGGTATAGCCATCGATATGGCCTATACCCTCTCCCGTTTTCGTAAAATCTTCTATATATACTTCTGTGATGTCATTTTTCTTCATCTGCCTGTCTCCCGACATCCTGCCTGTGATCCTCCCGCAAAGCAGTCCGCTTACACTCCCGTCTTCCTCAGATTAGACTCAAAGAAGCGGTTATAGCCGAGCCACTTGTCGTTCCCGGCCGCATTTTCGAGCACTTCGGACATCGTCTCCAGCTTGGCATCCAGATTGTCGGCCAGGTTTAAGGCGATGGCCTCAATGATGGCCGGTTTTTTCGGAGAACCGTATTCGTACTCCCCGTGATGGGCGAGGATACAGTGCTTCAGTTCGGTTTCCAGAACGGCGGGAAATCCCTCTATCGAGGATGCCCTGTCATGAATCATCTCCGCTCCGATCATGATATGGCCAAGCATCTGTCCCTCATCCGTATATTCATTTGTCGGAAAGAACGACAGCTCCGCCGTTTTTCCTATGTCGTGCAGGATCGCCGCCGTGATCAGCAGATCCCGGTTCACTGCGGGGTAATGCTCTGCGATGTAGCCGCACAGTCTCGTCACGGATAAGGTATGCTCGAGCAGTCCTCCGACAAAGCTGTGATGCACGGTCTTTGCAGCCGAATGCTTCACAAAGGAAGAGGCAAACTCATTATCTTCAATGAAAAAACTCTTCAGGAGGGCGGACAGATACGGATTCTTCACGCTTCCGGCATACCCCATGAGTTCCTGATACATGACCTTCGTATTCTGCTTTGTGACCGGGAGATAGTCCGAGGGGATATACTCGCCTTCATCCGCCTTTCTCACCTGTTTCAGGGAAGCCTGCAGAGAGCCGTTGAACATGCTGACCGTACCGGCGACATAGATATAATCCAGCGCGTCAAACTCCCCTATGGCATCTGATGTGGGATCCCAGATTTTTGCCTCAATCTGGCCTGTCCGGTCCTGCAGTATCACCGTCTCGTAGTTTTTGCCGTTTTTGGTGACGGCGGACTGCCTGTATTTGCAGAGATAGACGTCCTGTATGCGGCCGCCTTCCCGAAGTTCACTGATAAATCTCACGTTCGTTCTCCAATCGTTATCGTAAATGTCCTGGCTGCATATCCGTCCGAACCTTCGCGGAGCACCCTGACCTTCATGCTGTCTCCCGGTGAAGACGCGGCGATCATTTCGGAGATCCGGCTCATATCCGCCACGCGGACGCCGTTTACTTCCGTAATAATATCCCCTTCGGTAATGCCCGCCCTGACGGCAGGCGAATCGGGCCCTGTTTCAACAACATAGACGCCCTCCGGGATTCCTGTCGCTTTTGAAATGCCGGCAGTCACGTCTCTGCCGCTGATACCGGCATAACCCGTCTTTCTCTCGAGGATCAGGTTATTTATCAGGCCCTTCAGTTCCCGGATGGGAACCGCCTTGACAACCGCCGCCTCATGATTCTCGTAAGGCCTGCTGATCCAGCCGGCCACCTCTCCTTCCAGATTTGCCAGTACGCCGCTGCCCACCGAACTGCCCAGAATATTTGTGACAATCATGTTGTATTCATCGTCCATCACGGACACTTCCAGATCAGTGGATGTGATCGTTCCGAATTCAATAGCCTCACTATACCCCAACGGGCTCCCGATTGCAATCACGTAATCACCGGGATCCGGATTCATGCCGGATGACAGTCTCGCTGCAGTACAGCCCGCTGCAGTCTCCGGACTGAGGTCAGCGCACGGGACGGATATGACGGCGATGCCGGTCAGCTCATCGCCGTCAACATACCCCGCACTGCAGATCTCACCGTCCGGGAATGTAACCAGTATATTTTCCCTGTTCTCCACCACATCCAGATAAGTCAGAATCGCGAGCCTTTCGTCATCTCTGCTGACAATCAGGCCGCTCGCACTGATCTCCGCCGGGTACCTGGAACTGAACCAGTCTGCCTTGTCGGTGAACCCCGTCACAAGAACCATGGAGCGCTTGACCTCCGTACCGATGTCATTCAGAAACCCGTTCAGCTCACGCAGGTGTTCGAGATATTCCCGCCCTTCGAAACTATCCGCGGAAGATGCTCCGCTCATAACCGGTTCGGCTGCTTCAGATGCTGCTGACACGTCCGAAGACGGCCCGTAAACAGCATCGGCTTCCGGCGCATTCTCGGTCCGGGACTCATTGAGAACCGCGGCAGAAACGGGATCGGACGGTCCCGTATTCCTCTGACCCGTAAGAAGCCCGGTCCAGTCAAAGGCAAGCCTGGCCAGAGAACCGAACAGCAGGGCAGCCAGTACAAACACACCGGCTCTTGCAGCAAACACAGCCGGTGTGAGTGGTCTCTTTTTGATTTCTTCCGTGATAACGGGAGCCCGCCCGTCCTCCCCCGGATTCCGTTCTACAGCCATGATTTCGCCTTTTGCCGGTGCGGCAGAATTTGACAATTTCCAGTATGGATCATTATAGCAATGCTATATGAACAAAGTATTACTGAAATCAGAAGAATCACTTTCCGTAAAACGAAGGATGATGTACACTGTATTTATGAATGAAAAAGCACTTCATATACTGGAATATGACAAAATCATTAATAAACTGGCGGATCTCGCCTCCTCTCCGGCAGGCCGGGAGCTCTGTCTCCGTCTCCTGCCGTCCGAATCCCCCGCGGAGATTAACCGCATGCAGGAGGAGACCGCCGCAGCAGTCGACAGGATCCTGAAGAAGGGAAGCATCTCTTTTGGAAGTACCTTCGACATCCGCGCCTCACTGAAAAGGCTGGAAATCGGCAGCAGTCTGGGCATCCGCGAGCTGCTTCAGATTGCAAAGCTTCTGGAGAATACATCCCTTGTGAAAGCATGGTCGCGCAGAGAGCGGGACAATGAGACGGACGACATCCTGACCCCGTTTTTTTCATCTCTGGATCCCCTGTCCCGCGAAACCGCCGAAATCAGAAGATGCATTATTTCCGAGGAAGAAATCAGCGACAGTGCGTCTCCCGCTCTCCGCGCCGTGCGGCGGAGCATCCGTTCGGCCGGCGACCGGATTCACACGGAGCTGACCAGACTCGTCTCCTCCCAGGCCAGAGATTATCTCCAGGATTCCATTATCACCATGAGGGACGGCAGATACTGCATTCCCGTCAGAACCGAATGGCGGGCACAGGTTCCCGGGATCGTTCATGATACCAGCAAAGCCGGCTCCACCGTCTATATTGAACCGCAGTCCGTCGTGAAGCTGAACAATGAAATCCGGGAGCTGCAGGCCAAAGAACAGCAGGAAATCGAAGTGATTCTGGCCCGCCTGTCCGAAGGCCTTGCTGACAAAACAGGTCTGATCCGCGCGGATTTCGAGACCATGCGGGAGCTTGACTTCATTTTCGCCCGCGCCCGGCTGGCCCTTGACCAGAATGCGTCGAAGCCCGTGATCGGCACCGACGGCATCATTGATATCCGGCGCGCGCGTCACCCGCTGATCCCCGCAAAGCAGGCTGTGCCCATCGATATACGGCTCGGAGAGACCTTTGATCTCCTCGTCGTGACGGGACCGAATACGGGCGGCAAAACCGTATCCCTGAAGACGACCGGGCTCCTCACACTGATGGGCCTGTCCGGTCTCCATATTCCCGCTGCCGACCAGAGCCGCATCTCTGTCTTCCTCGAAGTCTATGCCGATATCGGCGACGAACAGAGCATCGAGCAGTCTCTCTCGACCTTTTCTTCCCATATGACCAATGTCGTGTCTTTCCTGAAGAAAGCGGACGAGGACAGCCTGGTACTGTTTGATGAACTGGGGGCGGGCACGGATCCCACGGAAGGAGCCGCGCTGGCCATCTCCATTCTGAATTATCTGCACGAGCGCGGGATCCGGACGATGGCAACCACGCATTACAGCGAGATAAAAATCTACGCGCTGCGGACTCCCGGCGTGGAAAACGCCTCCTGCGAGTTTAATGTGGAGACCCTGTCGCCGACCTATCGGCTCCTGATCGGAGTCCCCGGCAAGAGCAATGCATTCGCCATTTCCAGAAAACTGGGACTGGATGAGGAAATCATAGACAGAGCGCGCTCTCTGCTGAGCCAGGAGGACGCCTCCTTCGAAGACGTCATCTCCGATCTCGAGAAGCAGAGAACAGAGCTCGAAGAAGAGCGCCTCCGCGCCGCGGCCGCCAGAGATGAAATCGAAAAGCTGAAGAAGGAACTGACGCGCAGGCAGTCCGCTTTTTCCGAGAAACGGAAGAATATGATTTCCGACTCCTCCGAAGAAGCGCGCCGCATTCTCCAGGAAGCCAAGGATTACGCCGACAAGACCATCAGCTACTTCCAGAAACATGGCGGAAACACGCGCGAAATGGAGAAAAGACGGACCGAGCTCCGGAATAAGATGAACGCGCTGAGCGGAAATATCAACCAGATCAGTGACGGACCGAAGGAGAAAGGCCGCCTCACCGCATCCGATATTCACGTCGGTGATTCCGTAAAGGTCATCAGCATGGGACTTAAAGGGATCGTCAGCACCCTTCCGGACAGCAGAGGATTTCTGTTCGTCACAATGGGTGTCATGCGCACCAAGGTCAGACTGGACGATCTGGAACTGCTTGATGAAGAGGAAATCACCGCTCCCGGACTGAAACGTACATCCACCGGCAGGATCAGTATGTCCAAGTCCATGAATGTGAGCACCGAGATCAATCTGCTCGGCAAAACAGTCGATGAAGCCTGCGCGGAACTGGATAAATATCTGGACGACGCAGCCATCGCGCACCTGGAACAGGTCAGAATCGTGCACGGCAAGGGAACCGGTATGCTTAGGAAGGGCGTCCATCAGTTCCTGAAGAAAAACCGGCACGTCGCCTCCTTCCGGCTGGGAGAATTCGGAGAGGGCGATTCGGGTGTCACGATCGCAAAGCTCAGGTAACTTATCAACCCAAAAAGCATTTCACCGTTTTTAAAGGAAGGACACTATGGCCTACAGACAGAAAATTCTGATTGTGGACGATGACAGCAATATCTCGGAACTGATATCTCTCTATCTCAGGAAGGAAATGTTCGACACGGAAATCGCCGAAGATGGAGAAGAAGCGCTGAAAAAATATAAATCATTTGCGCCGGATCTGGTTCTGCTGGATCTGATGCTGCCCGGCAAGGACGGTTATCAGGTCTGCCGCGAAATCAGGCAGCTGGACAACACGCCGATCATCATGCTCTCCGCCAAGGGGGAGACGTTCGACAAGGTCCTGGGGCTGGAACTGGGTGCGGATGATTATATGATCAAGCCCTTTGATTCCAAGGAGCTTGTGGCCCGCGTCAAAGCCGTCCTGCGCCGGTATCAGCGCGACCAGCGGTCGGTCACGGCAGCCGGCGAGCCCATGCAGTCGGTCAAATACCCGGGGCTTGAAGTCAATCTCACAAATTATTCGGTCACATACAACGGCCAGAATCTGGACATGCCGCCAAAAGAACTGGAGCTTCTGTATTTCCTCGCGTCCCAGCCGAATCAGGTCTTTACGCGGGAACAGCTCCTGGATCATATCTGGGGGTATGAGTATGTGGGCGACACGCGCACCGTGGACGTCCACATCAAGAGACTGCGCGAGAAAATCCGCGGCCAGAACAACTGGGGTATCGGCACGGTATGGGGCATCGGTTACCGGTTTGAAGTGAAATCATGAAACAGTCTATCTTGCTGAAATTCATATTGATGTATGTTCTGCACGCGTGCCTGCTCATTTTTATCGCCCTTGTTCCGGGCCGCAAAATGATGGCGGACGCCCTCATGCGCATGCATGCGGATTCACTCCGCAGGGAACTGTTTTCCATCCGGGATGTCTCTACCGAAATCCTGACGAAGGAAACCGTGTCCCGGGAGCGGTTCCGCAGTTTTCTGTGTGCAATTGCGGAACATACGTCCTCAGACATCCGCATGATCAGCACGGAAGGCGATATCGTTCTGAGTACGGTGGAATCGGAATCACAGGAACTTCCGATTGCAGTCAGCGGATTTGATTATGCCGATTATCCCGAAAAGGGAGATTTCTACGGCCTCTCGGACACCCCCTGCCTGAATGTCGTCATCCCCGTCACGTTAGATCTGGAGACACACGGATATCTATCGGCCAGCCGTTCAATCAAGACAATTCTCCGGGACAGACCGCCTCTGGAACTGACGCTCGCCGTCATTTTGCTGATCGCGTTTTTCGCGTCCCTTCTTCTTTTCTTCGGATATGTCAGGATCGTCTACAGACCTTTCAGGAAAATCCTGTCAGGCATGCAGAAGTTTGCGGAAGGAAACCTGGATTACAAGATCCCGTTAAGCGGAACGGATGAAATCAGCGTCCTTGCTTCAAGCATGAATTACATGGCAGACCGCATCCGGATGAACGAAAACCGCGAGAAGGAATTCATCACGAACGTGAGTCACGATATCCGGACTCCGCTCACCTCGATCAAAGGATATACGGATGCCATGTCTGACGGCACCATACCGCCCGAACAGTATAATAAATACCTGAAAATCATTTCTCACGAGGTTGACAGACTCGATGTTCTGACGCGCGATGTTCTGATGCTGAGCAGCCTGGAGAAGGGAAAACGCGCGGTCAGCCTGTCCGAATTTGATATTAACGCCCTCATCAGGGACACCGCGGAACTGTTCGAGGGAGCCTGCCGGAAGAAAGACATCGCCATAAAGCTCATTCTCACGGGAGAGCACCTGACCGTCCGCGCAGAGCCAGACAGCGTCTCGGTCATTCTCTATAACTTGCTTGACAACGCGGTCAAATTCAGTCCCAGAGGCGGCACCATCCGCATTGAGACCACGGAGACCCGCACGCACTGCTATGTGGCAGTTAAGGATGAGGGCCCCGGCATCCCCCACGACGAGATCACGAGAATCTGGGACCGCTTCTACAAATGCGACAGCTCGCGCGGGCTTGACAAGTCCGGGAACGGCCTGGGCCTCGCCATCGTCAGGGAGACCGTCAATTCCCTCGGGCAGACGATCACCGTGGTCAGCACGGAGGGCGCCGGCTCGGAATTCAAGTTTTCGCTTGACATAGGCTGACAGATAAAGCGGGCACGATATGGATGGACTTACTGCAGGGAAGCGCGGGGACGGTCCAGATATCTCGTATGCCCCGCATAGCGGAGCGTCCTGGCCTTTCCGGAGGTCAGGATGCCGATTTTCTGCGCCGCAAGTCCGCGGCGTTCCAGCTCGTACAGCAGCGCATCTCCGTCCGGCGCTGCAATCAGCACCATCCCTTCGCACTCTGCCTCATACAGGTCAAGATCATAGTGTTCACAGATCTCAACGGTCTCCTGGCGGACCGGTATTTTTTTTATGTCTGCGTCGCATCCGCTCCCGCATATCTCGCACAGATACCAGAGCGCGGCAAGGAACCCCTCCCTGCCCGGCCGCAGCAGCACGGCCGTCTGCGGATCGGCCAGAAGCGGCGGAAAGGTTTTCCTCGATGCTGCCCTCCGTTTCAGTTCCGCGATCCATCCGTTCTCACCGGCATCCTCAAAGGATGCGCTGCACTCTCTCACTGCTCCCGCGACGGCTGTCTCAAACGCTTCCCGTTTTTCCCTGTCTCCCGGCGCCAGAAGTTCCGCCGGCAGCCGCTCCGGATCATCAAAAAAAGAGGGGAAGCGTATTAAAAGCTCCCCCTTTTCTGTCATCACAAGTTCCCGGATTGTATGAAGGGCAATCGTTCCCGCCGCAATCAGCGTCCTCATGACATCATCGGTGCAGCCACCGACAGCACCATGATGATGGCAAGGATTACGGCGATCACCGCAACAACAATCTTCTGGGTATTCCGGTTCATCATATGTTTACGCCTCCAACGGATACTTTTCAGTGAGTTCTCTGACAATCTCCTTAGCCGCCGCGATGTTCTCCTCTGAAGCAGTCACCATCGCAATCGCCTCGGCGAGCCTGTCCATATCGGCTTCGACAAGGCCTCTCGTGGTGACGGCCGGTGTGCCGAGCCGGATTCCGGATGTCACGAACGGAGAGAGCGGCTCCCTCGGAACCGTATTCTTATTCGCCGTGATATGTGCCGCATCAAGTCTCAGCTCGAGTTCTTTGCCTGTCACGCCTGTGCCCCGGAGATCGACAAGCATCAGGTGATTGTCCGTGCCGCCGGTCACAATGTTAATACCGCGCTTCATCAGTCCTTCCGCCAGCGCCTTCGCGTTGCTGACGACCTGTCTGCTGTAGTCCGCATAGGACGGCTGCAGATCCTCCAGCAGCATGACTGCCTTGGCAGCGATGGAATGCATCTGCGGTCCGCCCTGAGTGCCCGGGAAGATGCACTTGTTCAGTCCGTGCTCTTTGGCAAACTCGGCATCACTTAAGATCATGCCTCCTCTGGGGCCCCGCAGCGTCTTGTGAGTCGTAGTCGTCGTCACATGTGCGTAGGGGATCGGGCTCGGATGCTCGCCCGTGGCAACAAGGCCTGCGATATGCGCCATATCCACCATCAGATATGCGCCGACTTCGTCTGCAATCTCGCGGAGTCTCTTGAAATCAATAATCCGGCTGTAGGCGCTCGCCCCGCCGATGATCATCTTCGGGCGGCATTCCTTTGCGATCCGCTCGCACTCATCATAGTCGATGAAGCCGTTCTCATCGACGCCGTAGGGCACCGCATGGTAGTAATTGCCGGAAATATTGGCAGGTGAGCCGTGTGAGAGGTGGCCGCCTTCGTCAAGCTTCATGCCCATGTACGTATCACCCGGCTGAAGGAGTGCATAGAAAACCGCCATATTGGCCTGTGCTCCCGAATGCGGCTGAACATTGGCATAAGTGCAGCCAAACAGCTTCTTCGCACGTTCTCTGGCCAGTTCTTCGATCTCATCCACGCATTCGCATCCGCCGTAATAGCGGTGCTTCGGATATCCTTCCGCATACTTGTTGGTGAGCACGCTTCCGAGAGCGGACATCACAGCCTTGCTCGCCCAGTTTTCTGATGCGATCAGTTCCAGATGAGAATTCTGCCGGTCGATCTCTGCCTGAATCAGTCCTGCAATCTGCGGATCAACAGCAGCGATATCTTCCAGTGTATACATATATGTCATTCCTCCGTCTTAACATGCACATAGCCCGATTCTGCTTTTCCTTTATACACGCGGGTTATGTGTGATTAACGCACTTTCCTTATTAAAGGCCACGAAAGCCGTGCCTGTCAAGCACAAATCCGCCGGCGTCAATTTTTCTTAAGATTCGCAAACTTTGTAAATTCCGGCAGCCAGACCAGTTTTGTCGTTCCGATCGGGCCGTTTCTCTGCTTTGCGATAATGATCTCCGCGATATTTTTCTCCTCCGTGTCTTTGTGATAATAATCATCGCGGTAGATAAACATGACCACATCGGCATCCTGTTCAATGGCTCCCGATTCACGGAGGTCGGAGAGCATGGGCCTGTGGTCATCTCTCGTCTCCGCACTTCGGTTCAGCTGTGAGAGAGCGACCACGGGCACGTTCAGTTCCCTGGCAAGTCCTTTCAGGCCGCGGGAAATATCCGATATTTCCTGCTGTCTGCTGACGCCCGCCTTTCCGCTTCCGCTCATGAGCTGCAGATAGTCGATGAAAATGACCTTGATGTCCATGTCAATCTTGAACTTCCTGGCCTTTGAGCGCAGTTCCCGGAGGGAAATGCCGGGTGTATTGTCGATCACGATGCCCGAATTGGCGATGATGCCGGATGCTTCCACGACTCTGGACCACTCCTCGTCGTTCATTCTGCCGGTCCTGATCTTCTGCGAATCGACCCGCGACTCCAGGGCCAGAAGGCGGTTCATCAGGGATTCGCTGGACATTTCCAGTGAGAAGATGGCGCACGGCCAGTTCTTGCGGAGCGCCATATATTCCACGATATTCAGGACAAATGCGGTCTTGCCCATGGACGGACGCGCGGCGACCAGGATAAAATCGGCATTCTGAAATCCCGAAGTCTTATAATCCAGATCCAGGAATCCCGTCTCCAGCCCGGTGATATGGCTCTTGGAACGGGAAGCGGCCGCGATCGCCTCCAGTGTATTGTACACAACCTCTTTCACGGTCGTATACCCGGACGTCGATCTCTGCTGCACGACCTGGAAGATGCTTTTCTCCGCCTGGTCCAGTATGGTCTCCGTCTCCTCCGCGCCGGCATAACAGGAGCTTTCTATCTCCTCCGACGCTGCAATCAGCCTTCGCAGGGTAGCCCTGTCGCGCACGATCGCGGCGTATTCCCGGATATTGGCGGACGACGGCACGGACAGGAGGCTCTCCCGGACAAACTCCATATTCTTGACATCTTCCGGCAGATCCTGTTTCTCGAGCGCATCCTTGAGCGTGACCATGTCGATCGGCTTTCTCGCATCGCTCAGCATCTTCATGGTCTCGAACACGGCGCCCAGCTGCCGGTTATAGAAGTCCTCCCCGTTCAGGATCTCTTCCGCCGCCATCGCAGCCTCCTCGCTCATCAGCATGGAGCCGATGACGGATCTCTCCGCCTCGTCGCTGTGCGGGGGAATACGTCTCACAAGTTGTTCGTCCATCAGGCTTCCTTTACATTCACTTTCAGCTCAGCCGTCACCTGCGGGTGCAGGCGGATTTCCACGGCCGTTTGTCCCAGTTCTTTAATCGGATGCTCAAGCACCATTTTCTTTTTGTCCACTTCAATCCCCAGCTGTTTCTTCAGGGCTTCGGCGATCTCCTTGGTCGAGACGGATCCGAACACGCGTCCGCCCTCACCGGTTTTGATGGAGACTTCCACACTCTTTGCTTCGATCTCCCGCTTCAGTTCCTCGGCAGCCTCTTTGATCTGCTGGGCCTGTTTTTCTTCCCCGCGCTTCTTCGCGGCAAGGTCTTTTATATTTCCGTCCGTGGCAGGGATGGCCAGCTTTTTCGGGAAAAGAAGGTTGCGGGCGTACCCGTCGCTCGCATTGACGACCTGTCCTTTTTTGCCGAGTGCTTTCACGTCTTCCAACAGTATTACCTTCATCAAATTTCTCCTTCTTCACGCATTTCCGTAATCGTGTCACGAAGAAGCCTCATTGCTTCCTCAATTGTATAATCAGGCAGCTGGGCTCCGGCGATATTCAGATGGCCGCCCCCGCCCAGTCTCTCCATAATCAGCTGTACATTCACTTCGTCGATCGCCCTTGCGCTGATGTAAATCTGTCCGTTGTAATCCGTCAGCACAAAGGACGCCTTGATTCCGACCACATCGAGCAGTTCGTTGGCCGCCTGCGCGGAAATCACGGTCGGCGAGTGGGTTCCTTCTCCCGGACAGACCGAGATGGCATAGATTCCGTCAAAGATCTCCGCCCTCGCGATCGTCTCCGCCTTCACCCGCAGGTCATCCCATTCATCCCGGAAGAGTTTTCTGACCCGGGTGATGTCAGCGCCGTTTTTCCTCAGATAGGCTGCCGCTTCGAATGTTCTCACGCCCGTTCTGGTCACAAAATTATTGGTATCAATCACGATTCCCGCATACATCGCATCCGCTTCAACCCCGCGCAGCTTCAGGCTGTCATCGAAGTACTGCAGTACTTCCGCAACCATCTCGCAGGCGCTGGACGCATAGGGCTCTATATAAGAGAGCACGGCATTCTGGATGCGGTCATCACCGATGCGGTGATGGTCAAGCACGACGATCGTGTTGGTCATCTGAAGCAGCTCTTCGCAGGCCGTATAGGAAGCCTTGTTCGTATCCACGACAATCAGCACCGTATCCGCGCCTGTCAGCGCCGCGGCGCGCTCGCGGTTGATAAAGAAGTCGTCACTGTACTCCGGATCGCCCCGGAAGAGCTCCATCGTCGGCAGGACGGAGTCGGACACATCATCCGCCACGATATGGCAGGGCTTGCCGATGGTTTTCGCGGCCCTGTACAGTCCGATCGCCGCGCCGAGCGAATCGATATCCGTGAGCTTATGTCCCATGATGACGATCCGGTTCCGGCTGTCAATGATTTCCTTCAGCGCGTGAGCCTTCACGCGCGCCTTGACCCGGGTCATCTTTTCGGTGGATTCGGATTTTCCTCCGAAGAAGCGGGTTCTGTAGCCATCCTTCACGACGACCTGGTCGCCGCCGCGCCCCAGGGCCAGCTCAATCGCGGACTGGGCGTCTTCCGCATTCTGCAAATAGGACATGGAACCGACGCCCACGCCCATGGAAACGGTGAGCGCGATCTCATTGCCGATATTGACGGTCTTGACATCGTCCAGGAGGGAAAACCGCTCTGCCTCGCACTGTTCCAGCGCCTTTCTGCGCATGACGAAAATATATCTGTCGCCCGCCAGACGGCGCACCACGCCTTCCACATCGCTGAAATAGCGGTGGATCTTGCGCTCCACAAGAGCCCTGAGCAGCGACCGGCGCACGTCCTCGACGCCTTCCATGGCCTCATCATAGTTATCCAGATACAGAAGGCCCACAACCGGCTGGTTCGCATTCCGCTCGTCGGTGAGATTGGTCAGATCCGTGTCGTCGAACAGACACAGCGCGATCAGGTACTCCTGACCGGCCGGATCGACAAACATGTCCCTGTCCTGTCCCAGCTCATCAAAAAAGATCTTTTCAAAGGATGCGCGGAAAATCCGGTTTCCTTTTCTGATCGTGCACTCCGACCAGCCATCGTCGCCAGGCAGATCCTCCCGGCCCGCATCCGGAAACAGTGCGGAAATATTCCTGTGGAAATGCCGGTCCTTTCCCGTGAGCTTGATAAATTCATCATTCATCCACAGGAAATTCCCCTCCGTGTCAAGCAGCGCATAGGGGAGCGCAAACTCCTGCAGAATCTTTTTCTGTACCTGTCCGTAGTTCGTCGCAAACGAAATCATCTCGTTCATGAGATACGGTCTGCTCTTCAGATAAAGAATCAGCGCAAATATGAAGTAGATGCCGGCAAAGACGGCCGCGATGAGAGCCGCCTGCCTGTTCCCCCGCCAGAAAAGGACGACAACCATGACCGCCCACAGAATCATCAGTGTGAGCGGCCATTCGAGATACGTCTTCAGTTTGCCCGTAACCTTCAGTTTATCCATCTCATCAGAGCTTACAGCGCAGTTCAGCGCTCATTCAGGACAGCTTCGATCTGTTCTCTGGTCGGCAGTGCGGACATGCCGCCTTTCACCTGGACACAGCACCAGCCGCCGATATTTCCGTATGTAATCGCCTTTTCCAGAATCCCGGCAGTGACATCCGTCACGGCAGTCACACCGCTCGTCAGGAGACAGGCCAGGAAACCTCCCCAGAATGCGTCTCCGCAGCCGGTCGCGTCCACCGCTTCCGCTTTTCTCCCCGCAATCTCCAGCACTTCGCCTCCGAAATAGCAGCGGGCGCCCCGGCTCCCGAGTGTTTCCACGACAGCCGTGATGCCGTATTCCTTCATGACATCCGCGACATGGTCTTCTCCGCCGATCATGTCCACTTCCTCGTCCGAGATTTTCAGGAAATCGATGTAGGGCAGGATTCCCTTTACCGCTTCCGCGCAGGCCTGCTTGTCATCGTTCCACACGACATTGCGGTAGTTGATGTCAAACGCGCAGAGCTTGCCGCACTCATGTGCCGTCTTCAGGAAGTAAACCGTGGCGTCGGCCTCGGGGTTCTCGGACATGGAGAAGGATGATGCATGCACGAGCTTCGTGTTTTCAATATCTTCCCTGCGTATATCCTCCCTGCTGAGCAGCATGTCGGCACCGGGCTTTCTGGCAAACGTAAAGGATCTCTCACCGCCCGGATAGAGTGTGACGAAAGCCATGGTCGTCACTGCGCGGTCTGTCAGTTCCGGAGTCAGAAGTTTGACACCGTACTCATCCATGGTAGCGGACAGGAACCGGCCGAAATCATCGTTGCCCATTCTCGCATAGAGACCAACATCGAGCCCGTTGCGCGCCATGGCGACAGCGGCATTTGCAGGACCGCCGCCCGGATTCCTCACGTAGCTTCCGCTCTCGCTGCCCGGAATAAAGTCAATCAGAATTTCCCCAAAAGAAATGGCATCCATACCCGCTCCTTTCAAAACCCAAACACATATGAAAGCGTTCCCCTTCAAGAGCAGTATAAGCCCTTGAAACAAGAAAACCGCCATTACTCCTCAAAGTAATGACGGTTTGATTATATCACGATTCATTAATCCTGTACATACGGAAGGATCGCAACGTGGCGGGCGCGCTTGATCGCGGTTGTCAGCTCGCGCTGATGCTTTGCGCAGTTGCCTGTGATTCTTCTCGGAAGGATCTTGCCGCGCTCCGAGATATATCTCTTCAGCTTGTTGACGTCCTTGTAGCTGATTTCGTTATCTTTTCCGCAGAAAACGCAGACTTTCTTTCTTCTGTGAAATCCGCCCTTCCTTCTGAATCCGCCTTCACTATTCGATCTCTGATAAGCCATATCTTTTCTCCTTTATTCACCTTAAGAAGCTCCCGGCCGTCCCGCCGGCTTACTCAAAAGGGAGCTCTTCCTCAATACCGCTGGGAATATTCATGAACTCATCATCGTCAGCGGGTGCCGCCGGACGCGCCGGGGCGCTGTAAGCGGGTGCCGCCGGAGCGCTGTAAGCAGGTGCTGCCGGAGCCGGCGCACTGTAGGGAGGCTGACTGCTCTCGGCCGGTGCCTGATAAGCAGCTGCATTCTGCCGCCCCTGGGATTTGCTCTCCGCAAACTCCTGGTTGTCGATGATGATCTGAGTTCTGTAGACCATGCGGCCTTCTCTGTCCTGATAATTATCATTCTGCAGTCTTCCCTGAACCACCATCTTTGTTCCCTGATGGAGGTACTTCTCAGCGAATTCTGCCTGCCGCCCGAAGGCGACACAGTCAAAAAAATCCGCTTCCGGCTGTCCGTCGCGCTTGAATCTGCGGTCTACCGCAAGTCTGTAATGCGCGATCTGTGTGCCGTTCGCACCGGAACCGTAACGGATCTCCGGATCTCTGGTCAAACGTCCCATTAATATCACAAGATTCATGCTTTTACCTCTTCTTTCGTATAGCGTCACATGTGGCTGTTAATGGGGAATTCTCCGATCGCGGACAATTTACTCCTCAGCCGGAGCTTCCTCTGCTGCGGGAGCTTCTTCCTCTGCCGGAGCCTCTTCTTCAGCCGGAGCTTCCTCTGC
>CACXFM010000028.1 GCA_902766955.1 uncultured Lachnospiraceae bacterium
AGGGGTATATTCTTTCGTCTCTTTGATAATATCCCTGACTTTCCCCTGGGAATAGCCCTCCGGGGCCTTGGGGAAAGAAGCCTTCGCAAACTCAAGGAAGCCGCTCTCCACGCCGAACAGCCTGTACGTATACCAGGGCTGCCAGTCGCGCAGCCAGACGCCCTCGTCGGCCAGGAAATCAGTCTTAAAAAAGACGACCGCAAAGACGGCCAGAATGGCCGCGGCGATTCCTCTCGTCACGACCCTCATGACCGTTTTTCCGAACATGGGCATGATCCTCCGGTTGCCAATAAAGACAACCAGGACAAATGTCAGCACCGCACAGGCCGCGACCTCCCAGTTCGGGGTATATTTGTAATTATCCGCAACTGAGGCAGCCGTCCGCATGGAACTGAAATCCACCCACTGGAGCGGCGTTCCCCTGAATTTCTGGACAAAATAATTGGCCGTACCCCAGACGAAGAAAAACAGATTTCCGGCAATCAGTCCGTATGAAACGGAATTCAGCGCGAACACGAAAACCAGATAGAGGGCAAACGTGATCAGGATATTAATCAGTTTGAACTTATTGTCCATGCTGACAAGATAATAATTATTGATCAGCTCGATTTCGAAAAATGACAGAACGGCATTCAGAAAAACAAAGCAGAAAGCCAGAAGGGCCGTCGGGATGTTTCTGAAGAGATTCCGTTTCTCATGTGCCTTCCGTCCGCAGAACGAGAAAACCGTGTCGCAGGCGGCCAGTACGATCAGTATGATGAGGATCGCAAAGATCGGTCTTCTGCATGTCTCCAGCGGAATATCGACGGAAGGATTCATGACAGAATTGGACTTGATCACGCGGTTCCCCTGGAAAAACAGGATTCTGTTGGCGGCAAGAATCCAGATTCCCGCCGCAAGGAACAGAAAATGGAGCACCATCCCCGGTGTCAGTTTGAGATTCGGAAGATATTTACGCAGCAACTTAAAACTCCCCTTCTTAAGAAGACGGCTGCCCTGCAAATGCCGGACAGCCTTACTTGAAATCTTTTATTCTGCGCGGACCGGCTCCGTCGCAGCAAACAGCCATGCCCGCTCTTCTTCGTTCAGATACGGCGATATCTTTTCCCTCACCCTGGCGTGATAATCGTTCAGACGCAGGATATCAGAGGCTTCCAGGTATTCCATGTCGATCGCGTCAAGGTCAATCGGTACATATGTCAGCGGTTCGAATTTAAAGAATCTGCCAAATTCCGAAGACTCGTCTTCCACTGTCAGAATGACACTCTCCGTCCGGATGCCGTACCGCCCCTCTTTATAGACTCCGGGTTCATCAGACGTGATCATGCCCGGAACGAGCGCCGGATCAGGCGATCCCTGTCTTGCCGCGCCGATTCTCTGGGGTCCTTCGTGCACATTCAGCATATAGCCGATGCCGTGTCCCGTGCCGTGATTATAATTCAGCCTGTGCCGGTAGAGCGGCTCCCTGGCCAGCATATCCAGCTGCGATCCCGTCGTGCCTTCCGCGAAAACGGCATACAGAAGAGCCAGATTCGCTGCAGCCACAAGCGTAAAATCGCGCTTCATTTCAGGCGTCAGGTCACCCAGGACGATGGTTCTCGTCACATCCGTCGTGCCGCCTTCATAATGCCCGCCCGAGTCAACCAGCAGGAATCCGCTGTTTCCGAGTGCAGCCGATCCCTCTTCGGGAGCCGCATAGTGGGCCATGGCAGCATTCGGTCCCACGGCTGAGATCGTCGGGAATGACAGATCGATAAAGCCCGGAATCTCCCGCCGCAGGGAATCCATCAGCATGGCGGCGCCGTACTCATCGAAATTATCCTCTCCGGCCATTTTTTTGATTCTGTAAATAAAGCGGCAGA
Source organism: uncultured Lachnospiraceae bacterium (assembly GCA_902766955.1). Taxonomy (GTDB): domain Bacteria; phylum Bacillota; class Clostridia; order Lachnospirales; family Lachnospiraceae; genus Chordicoccus. The sequence goes on from CACXFM010000028.1 coordinate 1,863, forward strand.
CCGCGGCCGAATCTTCCAGATAGCAGCGGCGGCTGTTTTCGATTTCCACGGAATTCTTCACAGCCTTCATGCCCGTCGTCAGATTGGTGTGATCCAGTATATCACCCTTGTCCTTCAGGAGATGGGACAGTGCGTCGCTGGATGCCGACTTGTCAAACAGAACCCTGCCGTCATAATGATACGATTTGATGTAATCAAAGAACGAATCATATTCATGCAGCTTGATCCGGTTATCATGCAGGTAGGACTGCAGCTCAGGCGTGACGGCCTCTGGCTGCAGAAACAGATCCGCGGTATCCGTCCCGATCAGAAGATAAGACAGCGCGACCGGACAGCAGGGAATGTCGCCTCCTCTGATATTGAGAGTCCACATGATGTCATCCAGTCTGGACAAAATATAATAGCTGCATCCAAGTTTCTGCATTTCACGTCTGACGACGGCCATCTTTTCCGCACATGTCTTTCCGCTTAATTCCACCGGAAGAACGCGGACCGGGGCGCAGCTCCTCGCGGGTCTCCCGACCCAGATCCGGCTGACCAGATCCGTTTTTGATTCCGTGACAGCCCCGCACAGTGCAGCCGCTTCGCGGTATTTTTTACCCTCCATGGCGCTGACATATCTGCCGTCAAATCCTAACACCATCCCCTGCTCCAATGTCAGGCGCAGATACTGTTCGACCGTCGGGACACCGGGCTGGCCCATCTTCATCAGTTCGACTCCGGTCCCCTCAAGTTCCCGGGCGGCAGAAATGAAATATCTTCCGTCAGTCCACAGCCGTGCGGTTTTCTGATCGATGATCAGCCAGACATTGTCACTGGTACATCCGGTCAAAAACTCCGTGATTTTATCATAATCACAGACATACTCGGATGAATGCGGATCTGTTGAAGTGATCAGAAACAGATCAATCCCCGCATGATTCATCTCCGTTCGGAAAACCATCAGTCTCTTTTGTATTTCATCTTTCGCAATCAAGGGTTTCCTCCAGATACTTTTTCCCGCCAAAGAAAATGGCCCGGTTAAACCGGGCCACTTTTAACATGCTCTACTATCTTATTTGTGGTTCAGAGCGGCCTGTGCAGCAGCGAGACGTGCAATCGGTACACGGAACGGGCTGCAGGATACATAATTAAGTCCGACCTGCTGGCAGAAATCGATTGTCGACGGATCGCCGCCATGCTCGCCGCAGATACCGAGTTTCAGACCCGGTCTTGTCGAACGGCCGAGTGAAGAAGCCATCTTGACAAGCTTGCCGACGCCTTCCTGGTCCAGTCTTGCAAACGGATCCGATTCATAGATCTTGTTTGCATAGTAGCTGTCGAGGAACTTGCCTGCATCGTCGCGGCTGAAGCCGAAGGTCATCTGTGTGAGATCGTTGGTACCGAAGGAGAAGTATTCAGCTTCTTCTGCGATTTCATCAGCAAGGAGTGCTGCTCTCGGGATCTCGATCATGGTTCCGACATGATATCTGATATCGGAGCCCTTCTCTTCCTTGACCTTCTCAGCTGTCTTGACGATGATGTCCTTGACGAACTTCAGCTCTTTCTTTTCGCCTACAAGCGGAACCATGATTTCCGGTACGATGCGGTAGCCCTTCTCATTGGAAACTTCGATCGCAGCTTCCATGATGGCACGTGTCTGCATCTCGGCGATTTCCGGATATGTGACTGCCAGACGGCATCCGCGGTGACCCATCATCGGGTTGAACTCGTGGAGTGCATCGCACTTGGCCTTGACTTCTTCCGGAGTCTTGCCCATGTCCTTGGCAAGAGCTTCGATTTCAGCGTCTTCCTTCGGAACGAACTCATGCAGAGGCGGATCCAGAAGTCTGACGTTCATGGACTTTCCTTCGAGAGCTTCGTACATGCCCTTGAAGTCGCTCTTCTGATACGGAAGCAGTTCCGCCAGAGCGGCCTTTCTCTCTTCCACCGTATCAGCGAGAATCATCTTTCTCATATGATGGATTCTCTCCTCGCTGAAGAACATATGCTCTGTACGGCAGAGGCCGATGCCTTCCGCGCCGAGTGCAACAGCCTGCTTGGCGTCACGCGGCGTATCGGCGTTCGTGCGGACCTTCATGGTCTTGAACTTGTCTGCCCAGTTCATGATGCGGGCAAAGTCGCCGCCGATGTTGGCCGGAACCGTCTTGACGTCGCCCCAGTAAATCTTGCCTGTGGAGCCGTCGAGTGAGATGTAGTCGCCTTCGACGATGTGCTTGCCGCCGAGATCGAACCACTTCTCTTCCTCATTGATCTTGATTTCAGTACAGCCGGATACGCAGCATGTGCCCATACCGCGGGCAACAACTGCCGCATGGGATGTCATACCGCCGCGGACGGTCAGGATACCCTGTGCGGAGACCATGCCTTCGATATCTTCCGGAGAAGTCTCGAGACGGACGAGGACGACTCTCTCGCCTCTGGCCTTCCATTCCTTTGCGTCTTCAGCAGAGAAGACAACCTTGCCTGCCGCAGCGCCCGGAGAAGCCGGAAGCGCGGATCCGATTACTTCTGCAGCCTTCAGGCTGGCAGCGTCGAACATCGGATGCAGCAGCTGGTCGAGAGACTTGGCTTCGATACGAAGAACAGCCTCTTCCGGTGTGATCTTTCCTTCATCGACAAGGTCGCAAGCGATCTTGAGAGCGGCCTGTGCGGTTCTCTTTCCGTTTCTGGTCTGCAGGAAATAGAGCTTGCCTTCCTGAATCGTGAATTCCATATCCTGCATGTCGCGGTAATGGTCTTCCAGCATGTGAGCGATCTTCATGAACTCCTCATAGCACTCCGGAAGATCCTGGGCAAGTCTGGTGATCGGCTGCGGTGTACGGACACCGGCCACGACGTCTTCGCCCTGCGCATTGATCAGGTACTCGCCGAAGATTCCGTTGGAACCTGTCGCCGGATCGCGTGTGAAAGCCACGCCCGTGCCTGATGTGTCGCCCATGTTTCCGAAGACCATGGTCTGGACGTTGACGGCTGTTCCCCAGTCACCGGGGATATCGTTCATGCGGCGGTATACGATAGCACGCGGATTATCCCAGGAGCGGAACACTGCCTTGACGGCTTCCATCAGCTGGACGTTCGGATCCTGCGGGAATTCTTCGCCGTTCATGGCATCCTTGTAAATTTTCTTGAAGCGGGTAATCAGCTCCTTCAGATCATCAACGCTGAGTTCCGTATCATAAGTAATGCCCTTTGCAGCCTTGATGGCGTCGATCTCTTTCTCAAAGAGGCTCTTGGACACTTCCATGACCACGTCGGAGAACATCTGGATGAATCTTCTGTAGGAGTCATATGCAAAACGCGGATTTCCCGTCTTTGCGGCAAAGCCTTCAACAGACACATCATTCAGACCGAGGTTCAGAATCGTATCCATCATGCCGGGCATGGAGGCTCTGGCACCGGAACGAACGGAAACAAGCAGCGGATTGCTGTTGTCGCCGAACTTTCTGCCGTTGATGGCTTCCAGCTTTTTAAGAGAAGCGAAGATCTGTTCCTGAATTTCTTTAGAAATTTCTTTTCCCTGAGTATAGTAATCCGTGCAGGCTTCCGTTGTGATTGTAAAGCCCTGCGGAATCGGCATGCCGAGATTGGTCATTTCTGCCAGATTGGCGCCCTTGCCGCCGAGCAGGTTTCTCATTTCGGCACTGCCCTCGTTAAACATGTATACCCATTTTGCCATGAACATTTCCTCCTGTGACTATTATCATTATACTAATCAACCAATTCATTTTAACAACAAACTGGCATTCCTACAAGAGCAGAAATGCCAATTTTAACCGTAAAATTATGTACTTTATAATAATTCCTGATAACCCGGCTTATAGAGGTGCCTCGGGATACCGTCGACCATGATCGGAGCCACATCGCCCTGGATCAGCGGGCGGACATAGGTAATGAATTCATCCGTCACGTATGTGCCGTCTTCATTGACCCATTCTCTCGGGACAAGGCGCTCGTCGTTTGCGATCTTGTGGACATCCTTGACTTCCGTGCCTGCCTGGTACGGATCGTCGGACGTTCTCTGGATGACTACCATCTTGCCGCTGTCGCCTTCATCGGCTGCCTTCATCGCAGCGCCGCCGACTTCGTAAGCTTCCAGAATGTCAACACGGGAGGAGCAGTGAGAAGCAGCTCTCTGCAGAGTCGAAAGCTCGATCGCACGGGTCTTGCATCCGACTTCGCGTGAAAGCACGTCGCACAGCACTCTCGCCGTACCGGTCAGCTGCTTGTGGCCGAACGCGTCCGTATAATCCAGAGACTCGCCCAGCTCCATGACATACTTGCCGTCAGCCGTATGGATGCCTTCGGAGACGCAGATCACGACAGAATTCTTCTTTTCAAGAAGATTTCTGCAGCGGTTGACGAACTCTTCCACGTCGAAATCCAGCTCCGGCAGATAAATCGCATCCGGTCCGTCGCAGTCCTCGCCTCTGGACAGTGCGGAAGCACCTGTCAGCCAGCCGGCATTGCGGCCCATGATCTCAACGATCGTGACCTGTCCGTGTGTATTTCTCATTGACCAGCCGTCGCGGATGATTTCCTTGACAGATGTGCCGATA
>CACXFM010000029.1 GCA_902766955.1 uncultured Lachnospiraceae bacterium
CATTTTCTATGCCCGCTAGGGTCTGCCCGGCAACCGGGCGGGCATGTAAAATCGGAGAAATCTTCATTTTCTATGCCCGCATGGGTCCGACTGGCGACCGGGTGGGCATGTAAAATCAGAAATAGCTTCATTTTCTATGCCCGCATGGAATTGGCGACGGCCGATGCTGGGGAATCCGGGCGCCCACAAGTGCGGAAAACGCTCCCTTGTACGAATAAAGGACGGCTTAGAATGTCTCCCTGGATTTAAGCGGCCGTTTCAGAAAAAATCTTTACTGTCTGAGCTCACAATCACTGCCTCTTTTCATAAGTGTGATGCGAGTTAAAGATTTTTTCTGAGCCCTTAGGCCGTTTAAATCCAGGGTCTAGACATTCTTGCCGTCCGTAACCTGAGTACAAGGGAGCGTTTTCCGCACGGGCCGCTTCTCCCGGTTCCTCAGACATTCTTGCCGTCCGTAACCTGAGTACAAGGGAGCGTTTTCCGCACGAGGCGCTTCCCCATGGGGCGCACCCTTACTCCGCTTCCCCCGTCTCCGCCTCAGACGCCGCCTGCTGCACCGGCGTCTCCGTATGAAGCCCCGCCTCGGGATCCGGTGTGACCGGCGCAAACTCCTGCACCGTCACCATGGAACCGGCCGAAGTCAGTCCCGGTGTCCCGTTCTCGTCCGGGGTGCCGGTAATCTCGGCATTGCCCCCCGACATGGCTTCCGTCACATGCTGCATGTCTGTTTCCGTGAAGGCCGTCAGCGAGGAATAATCCACGCTCAGTTTGACGCCGTTCTGCATGGCGCCGGCGTTTAAGATGTCGCCTCCCGGGAATGCCTTGCTGTCTGCCTCCAGGCTTTTCAGCAGCCACTCCGCCGCTCCCTCGCGGTTCTCCCCCGACGCGATCACGACGGATCCGTCGCCGGGATTAAATCCGATGGAGCCCATGCGGCCGCCTCTGTCCGCGGCGGCCCGTTTGATTGCGGGAAGGAAGTTCTCCGTATCCGTCACGATGATCTCGGCTCCCGAGTCATAGAGTCTCCCGGCATCCATCATGCGCATGGGCGACAATTTGTCGGTCATGGCATACTCCCGGAGGATGGTGACGGAACCGGCATCCAGTCCCAGAACCTGCTGCGCATAGCCGGCGCCGTTCAGAAAGCCGGTCTGATAGGCGATGCTGTCCGCACTGTCCGGGCTGCTTGTCATATAGCCCACCTGCCGGATGCCCTCCTTGACAACCGCGTAGCCCACGAGAAATCCCATGGACGCCTTGTCAAAACTCACGCACATCGTGTTGCTCCGGATCTCTTCCGTCTTGCCGGACGCACTGATTGGCACGCCGTCAAAAATGATATATCTGGTGTTTTTATGTGCGGCCTGGGCACTCCCGAGTGCCTTTTCCATGCCCTTGCCCTGGCAGAGGACATATGCGGCTTTGTCGGTTGCGGCCGCATCAAAGGCATCCTTCAGGGCCTCCTCGCTGTCTGCGGCAGCCGGATAAATCTGCGTGCGGAAGGCACCGGCCTGGGCAGCCAGCTCCATCCCGGCCGACAGCTCACTCACTGCGCCGTTCGTGATGCCCGCGGAATCCGTCACAAGGGCGTAATGCACCGCATCCGGATCTGCCGTCTTCTTTCCGCACCCCGCCGCGAGAAGCCCCGCCGCGAGAACTGCCGCCATAAGTCTTGCGGCCGCCGGTGCTTTTCTTTTTATCATAGATGTCAGTCTCCCCGATTTATGTAAGATTGATAAAAGCGCGGTATAAACCCCGGCGCTTACTTTTACAACGATACCGCGAATGCGGCCCGCATGTCAAGTATACAGAACCACAGAACAAAGAGTCGTTTAAGCATCTCTTTGCGCGCCGGCGAAAACCTGCAAAAAAAGACGGGAGCCGGCATAAACTGCCTTTCTCCCGTCTTCTTATTATCTGCTGCTTATGTCCGCTCAGCCAAACAGTGTCTTCATCACCTTGGCCGCGCTCATCTTCTGGATGCCGTCCGGGTCAGACATGACGGAGCCGCTGCCGCTGACTTTCCATCTTGCCTTGCCCACATAATTCAGGTATCCGGATCCGACCTGGCGCGCTTCGTACGGCCACTCGGGGAAGTATTTCTTCATATAATACTTGGCATATTCGTATGCCTTGCCGCTTGTGCCGCTGATCTGTACGCCCTTGGGGGAGCTGTGGACCAGAAGTACGCTGTTGTCGCTGAACTGGCCCAGGGAAATCCACACGTGACCGCTCATACTGACGACATCGCCCGGGCGGAAGGTCGAATCAGATCCGTTCTTGGCGAGCTTGGCCCATCCCTTGGACGCATAGCTGGAAGCCACCGATGTGGACTGGGTCACCAGTTCGCTCTGCTTCGGCTTCGTGTACAGTGTGTTGTAGAGCGTCCATGCGGCAAAACCGGAGCAGTCCAGTCCCTTGCCGTAATTATAGCGGTATCCGTTATAATCGTAATCTTCATTTTTGTGCTCGTTGAAGAACGATTTCCAGGAGGACTGATACCCGATGATCGAGGTATCGCTGCCGCCCCAGCCGCCGCCCCAGATATAGAGGGTGCGTCCGACGGGAACCATGGCATTCTGGAGGTAGCTCTTCAGCGTGCGCTTTCCGTTAATGGTCTTTGTATACTTTCTGGTCGCCGCGCCGGAGGGATCTCCGTATTTGCAGTAATATCTGTAATACCGGAGATAGTTCGTTCCGTACTTGGCCTTGAGAGACGGATTGGCATTGATGAACCGCGTCACATTGAAGGTCGCGTTGCCGAGACGCTTCTTGGCAGTTCCCTTCTTGACGAAGTTCTCCAGTACCTTTGCGTCGTCAACTTTATAATACGTATATACCGAGCGGTATTTCTTTACATAGTAATGATAATTATAGACCTTGGCATAGTCGAAACCGTTGTAGACCGTGAGATAATCCTTCATCTTGGTCACACCGGTCGCGGTCGCCCTGCGCTTGGCCGAATTGTACCCTTTATTAATGTAATGCAGGTAGTATTTCTTGTAGTTGTTCTTGTACAGTCTTCTTAAATCCGCATTGCCATAAATATAAGAGGTGACATTAAAATTCTGGCAGGCTCTGTGGCGGTGGGGAATTCCCACGGTCACGAAATACTTCAGCGCGCCGGACGGGTTATTGGCATATTTCTTTTTGACGGCTGAAAAATGCGCAACATAATAGTCAAAGTTGTAAACTCTGGCGTAATCGACGCCATTGTACACGGTCACTTTCTTTGTCGCTGCCTGTACCGATGCCGTCCCCGCAAACATCATACAGAGCAGCGCAAGCAGCAGCAGCCCGCGTACGATCCCCCTTTTCTCCGAATGTTTCTGTCTTTCCATACGCTTATACTCCTGTTGATCTCATTTTATCCGTTCCCTTCGTGCACCGGACACCCTTGAAACGTTGTTCTCATGCGGCACACATCAGATAAAACAAATCTGTTACCCCTTTGTCACAGAATCTTAACAAACATTATACACAAGTATTACAGCCAATTCAAGCCCTTAGAATTGCCCTTTAAACTTTTTTATGGCTTTTTCGTTGATTCTGATCTCTGTTTTCCAGTCGGAATTGATCATCCGCTCCAGATCCTCCCCGATCCGCTCCCTCTTCACCACCGGCAGGTTGTTGCTCTTTTGAAACCCCTCCGCGCGGTGGTCGATGCTGATGACAATCGACCTGCAGTTATTCTGCAGCGCAAATACGCCTCCGTGAAGGCGCGTCCCCACATAGTCGGGGGCCTCTTTCCGCAGAAGCTCCCGGTACTGTTTCAGATTATAGATCCGCCTGATCTCCTGCGTACCCGGGAAGCTGTCGAGATACTCCTCATCCCGGCTCGTCTGGATCCAGGCCGTAAGCTGCCTGTAATTCTGCGAGACAATTTCAAGCATCTGCCGGTCCCGGGCGGGATCTTTCTGCGTATCATAGCCGCTGACCGAGATCACGCAGGACGAAGCCTTCCCCGTCGGGATCTCGCGGCATTTCTCGGGCGTCATTTCCCACAGTGTCGGGCAGCCCGTATTGATGGCCCGGAAACCCAGATGATTGACGATCTCCTTCGTCAGCTCATCCCTCACGCTGTGTATATAGTTCCGCGAGAGCACCTTCCTGTAGAGCATTTCCGCGAGCGGATCGAGACGGGTCCCGCCGTCCGTGGTGCCGACGCCCACCAGTATGCTGCCCGTGTAGAGCGAAACATTGTGCGGATACAGCGCCCACTGGCAGTGAATCTTCCCCAGCCGCTTCTGCTGGATCAGATTTGTGCCGCAGATGAATTTGAGATCCGCATTCTGGAAATACCCGATCTTTTTGATGGGCTTCATCAGCTGCAGCGGCGAATAATTATCGACATGCGTCGCGAGCCTCATCGAAAAGCCCGAATCAAACACCTCCCGCATATTCCGGTCGATCGCATCCATGATGATGTCATCGCCGACATTGCTGGTCGCCAGCGCCGTATCAAAAATCAGTATCGTCCTCATGAACGTGTCCCCTTGCATACTTCTTCGATATAGTCACAGACTGCCTTCGTGGCTTCGCCGCTCTCGAAGCTCCCGTAGACTTTCAGATGGTCTTCGGATGCTTCCGCAAGCTCCTCCAGAGACTTTCCGTCGATCAGGGCAAACAGCTCCTCCCCGCTCCGGGCCATATTGAGCTTCCACTTCTCAGGCGGTATCACGAACCCGCGCTCCTCGCCATACGCGTCGAGATCCGGGGCATACAGGATCATCGGTCCCTTTTTCAGCGCGAAATCCCAGATCACGGATGAATAGTCCGTGATCAGAAAATCCGCCGCGGCCAGAAGATCCTGCGGATTGTCATAATCGGTCGCATCAACCAGAATATCGCTGTAGAGGCTCTTCAGATCGGAGATGTCGATCTGCGCCAGATGGTGCAGGCGCAGCATCACCTTCCAGCGGCCCCCGTAATTCCGCTCAAATGCCTGGACGAGTTTCCGGTAGTCGATCTCGATACTGGCCCGGCTGTTGTCCCTTCGCCAGGTGGGCATGACCAGGATCATGCGGTCCTCCACGCCGTAGTGCTCCTTGACGCTGCGCACAATCTCCGGATCCGGGTGCAGAAGGGAGTCGTTTCTCGGCAGACCCTTCTCCAGGATCTCCCCCTTGTAACGCAGCTCCTTTCTGTAGACGCTCTTCGAAGTGGCGCGGCTGCCGCTCAGGCAGAGATTGCACCTGTTGATATTATGTCTGGCCAGAAGCGCATCGTACTTGCTGACGGTCCCTGAATCCACATTGATGGACAGAAGGGATTTGTAGGCGCCCCCGCCGTGCATGGTATTGATCCTCAGCTGCTCCGGATCCATCGCCAGATACGGGGGGAACCGGAAGAGATTCGTGATGCACACCTTGGACGTGTTCAGATAGTAGATTTCCTGCAGGGATCTGTGCTTTACCGTGCGGATCCCCTTCTCTTCCAGGAAGCGGAATGCATTCCTGTCATTGACGATCCAGATAATCTCATAGCCCTTTCTCCTGAGCAGTTCCTCCGTGATATACATCGGAGAATCCGAATACTGCCTGCCCCCTCTGTGGCTGATGCAGATCACTCTGTTTTTCTTCACCTTCAGGGCTTTCAGAGGAGCGAACACCTTTTCCGTAAAGACGCGAATTCTGTACCTGTTTTTTGTATTCATGCTTTAAACCCTTTTCACGATCCACTCGATAAAATCCCTGACAGCGCCGTCTCCCCCGTCATGCGCGGCGATGTAATCCGACACAGCCTTCACATCTCCCACCGCGTCGGCCGGGCATCCGACGAGACCGCCGGCCTCCTTCACCGCCTTCATGCACGGCAGGTCATTGATATCATCCCCTATATAAGCCGCGCGGGACAGGTCCGGGATCAGCTTTCTCATCAGCCCTTCCTTGTCCTTCACGCCCTGGTGCACTTCCCGGATGCCGAGCTCGGCGCAGCGCTTCTCCACAATTCCGGATGTGCGGCCCGTGATGATGACGGGCGTGATGCCGGCCGGCAGAAGGATGTCATGGATTCCGCATCCGTCCTTGATATTGAAAGCTTTCATGAGCTCACCCTGCGCCGACATATAAATCTTGCCGTCCGTAAGCGTCCCGTCCACATCCATCACCAGATAGTCTGCCTGTTTCAAAATGGCCCCCTTTTATCCGACAATTCCGACCCCTATGATGTCCTGCAGCCGGATCGTTCCGACCGCCCTGTCTCCTTCGGTCACAATCAGACAGGATATATTCCGCTCCTTCAGGACGCGGAGCGCTTCCACCGCCAGGCGGTCCTCCGTGATGGTGGCGGGATGGACGGACATCACTTCTTCCACATGCATGCTGTACACGTCCGCGCCTTTCTCGAGCTGGCGCCTCAGGTCTCCGTCGGTAATGATGCCCACAAGGGTGTCGCTGTCATCCACGACCGAGACGGCGCCGAGCCCCTTCTTGCTGAGTTCGATAATGGCGTCCTTTAAGGGAACGCGCACATGAACCTTCGCGTTTTTTTCGTCCCGCGCCATCAGGTCGCCCACTTTCAGGATCAGCTTCTTTCCGAGACTGCCGGCGGGATGGAAGAGCGCATAGTTCTCATCCCGGAACCCGTAGACCCCGCTGGCCACGACCGCCAGGGAATCCCCGTAGCAGAGGACCGCCGTCGTGCTGGCCGTGGGAGCAAGCTTCAGGTAGCAGGCCTCCTCGAAGGGCGGCAGAACCTGGACGACATCCGATGCGCGCGCCAGCGTGGAATCCGCATTGCCGGTGATGCCGATCAGCGTCGCCCCGATCATCCTGATGTTGGGCAGAATCCGGACGATTTCGTCGCTCTCGCCGCTGAAACTGATCGCGATGACCACGTCATTGGACGAAACCATGCCGAGGTCTCCGTGCATGGCCTCCGCGGGATGGAGCCGGAAGGCCGGCGTCCCCAGGCTCGCGAATGTCGCAGCCAGCTTAGCGGCGATGTGACCGGGTTTGCCCATCCCGGTCACAATCACTTTCCCTTCACAGTTGATTATCAGATCCAATATCTTAAGCCAGGTCTCATCGAGCGCGTCCCGCGTCTTTTCGAGCGCCGCGATCTCGATGTCAAACACCCGCTTTGCTTCCGCAAGTCTGTCCATACAGCTTACTCCTCACCGGACAAGTTTTTCAGTGTACTGCGTCGTACACTCTGATCACACGTTCAAGCAGGCCCTCAAACTCATCCAGCTTCACCATGTTGGGGCCGTCCGAGAGGGCATTGTCCGGATCCGGGTGCACCTCAAAGAAGAGCGCATCCGCACCCGCTGCCACGGCCGCCTTCGCCAGCGGCTCCACGTAGGCGCGGTTTCCGCCCGTCGCGCTGCCTTTGCCGCCCGGCTTCTGCACGCTGTGCGTGGCGTCCATCACGACGGGATAGCCGAACTTCTTCATCTCGGTGAAGCCCGTCATATCAACGACCAGCGTATTATAGCCGAAGGATGTGCCTCTCTCGCAGAGCATGATGTTTGTGCAGCCACTTTCCTCCAGCTTGCGCACGACATTGCCCATATCCCAGGGTGCCAGGAACTGGGCCTTCTTGACGTTGACCATCCGGCCCGTTTTCGCGGCGGCCACAAGGAGGTCCGTCTGCCTGCACAAAAAGGCGGGAATCTGCAGGATATCGGCCACTTCCGCAGCGAGCTCCGCCTGCCATGCCTCGTGGATGTCCGTGCAGATCTTCAGTCCGTACGTATCCTTCACTTTCTTCAGAATGCGCAGGCCCTCTTCGATGCCCGGTCCGCGGTAAGAAGAGATACTGGTCCGGTTGGCTTTGTCAAAGGACGCCTTGAAATACAGGTCGAGATCGAGTCTTCCCGCGATTTCCTTCAGTTTCTCCGCGATCAGCATCACATTCTCTTCGGACTCAATCACACAGGGTCCCGCTATCAGCACAAATTTGCTCATTCTCCTATTCCCTCCGCTTTTGCAAGCATGCATGCCATGTCATAATCCTTCTTCTCATCGATATCCACGGCCTCGATTCCGGAGACCTCCTGGATATAGGGATGATATCCGATTCTCCGGTTGTGGACCGTAAAGATCTCCTTCCGGAACATAAAGAACGCACTGGTTTCCACCCAGACCGGCTCCAGGTCCTGCGTCCTCGGCACGTCATTTAAATCGTAATTGACCGGACTGCCTTTGTACCAGGCAAACGTCTGGATTCTCTCCGCCGAAAATGCGGAATCGTTTTCACCCGACAGGATGTGCTCGAGCGCGGTCTGCACCGACGACACTTTGATAAAGGGCGATGTGGTGTGGGCGAGAATATACACGTCCGCATCCACCGTGCGGATAAACTCGCTGTAGATCTCAAATCCCTTCACGAGATCGCCGTCCAGGCGCTCCGGACGCTGAAGGAATTTCGTCTCCTCAGGTATGTACTGCTTCACGGCCGGATCCGAGCAGTAGACATAGACCTCGTCGATGCCCTTCACCTGGTTCAGCGTATTGCAGAGATGCCAGCACAGGGGATGTCCCGCGATCGGCAGTATGTTTTTATGGGGAAGCCTCTGTGAATTCAACTTAATCGGAACAAATGCCACTGTTTTCATTCTTTTCACCTCGCGAGCACATCTTCAAGCGTCACTCTCGGATAGACCTCGAGCTTTCCGCCTCTCGTTGCATTATAAATCGTACAGCCGTGCTTCAGCGCGAACTCTCTGTACAGTTCGTAGCTTTTGACCTGATTGTCGTCGTAGTGCACAACGCCTTTAAAGCCTTCCGCGGACGAGTAGAAATGATTGGATTTCGTCTTGTCCGTGAAGGAATAATTGTTGTCCACGCCGATCAGGTAGATCTCCTCAAAGCCCATATAGATGGCAAATTCGATGCAGGTCGTCGTCACGGAGAATGTCTGGGCGAAATAGTCCGAGATGTCCTCGCTGACGTCCGTCTGGTAGAAGTCCTTCCGGTCGGCCTTGTAGGGCCCCTTGATCAGGAAGTAGACGATCTTGTCCTCTTTCTTTCTGCCGTGTCCGTGGCAGGAATAATTCAGGAACTTCCTGCCCTTCACATGCTGCTTGATCTCATCGATCTGGCTGTCCAGATAGGAGTTGTCCATCGACATGTAGAAGGTCGGCCGCCAGTCCGTCTGGTCGAAAATGTGGAAGATGCCGTTTGTCGCAAACGTCACTTCGCCTTTCAGAAGCTCCAGGTCGCTCACCGTCAGGCTGGGTCCGTTTCCGATCACGAAGCATCTCCCGCCTTTATGGATTCCCTTGAACTTCTTCAGATACTGTGAATCGGGAAGCTTCCGGTAAGCCCGCTCCTCCTGTTTTTTCCTGATCAGTACCGCGGGCATCAGCACGGTGCGCAGCACCTTCGACTTCCGGATATTTACCATGAGCATATCTTTGTCCAATTGTATTCCTCCCCGCCGTTTACGCGATTCTCTCCGCCGCCTCGGCTCTCTCGATCATCAGGTCCTTATAGCTCTCCGGCAGTTCATTGAAATATGCACTGAAGCCCCAGACGCGGACAATCAGTCCCCTGTATTTCTCCGGATGTGCCTTTGCATCCTTCAGCGTCGCGCTGTCCAGTATATTCATCTGCATCTGGAAGAAGCCCGCTCTTACCGCGCCCTCCAGGAACAGGACGAACTTGCCGCGGTTCCGCTCCGGCAGATCCGGCGGCGCAAAGAAATCCACCACATTTCCGTTGAAGCGCCCGTCCGTGTAATCAAGCCGGCCGGCGAACGAGGCCACCTCCGTATAGGAAGCGTCCAGACAGGAAATATGCGTGTTGTAGGGCATGCCGGCCTTCCTGCCGGCATAATCCGCCGCTGCCTTCTTGCTGAGAATATTATATCCCGGCGACGACAGGCCGAACTTCACCGTCCCGCCGTAGGGATTTCTGTAGGTTTCAGCTGCGCGGCTCATTTCTTTTGTGACCCGGTTGACGAATGCGATGATCTCGTCCCCGTCGTGTCCGAAATGATGCGGCAGTCCCTTCAGTTCACGGTACAGGCCCTCGGCACCCGCAAAATCCGCCCGCCTGGCGGTCTCCATCTGACTGAGTGTGTACTGCTTCTCATCGAAGACAAGTTTTTTGATATTGAAGAGGCTGTCTGCCGCATTCGGCAGGCCCACCGTCGTGATCCCGTAGTTTTTGTATCTGCAGCCCCCCTCGGAGATGTCGGTCCTCGACTCCGTGCAGCCTTCCGTAAACATGGAGACGAGAGGATCCTCCGCCCATTTCAGGGCATTCAGCCCTTCGAGGAATTCCGCGAAACGCTCGCGGTTCCGCTCCGTGTAGCGTCCGGCCAGTTCTTCAAAGTCCGCGAAAGCATCCACGTCCCCGCGCAGGATTTCATCCAGCGCCGCGAAGCAGTCAAAGACCGCGATATTATTCTGGTCCAGAGACTTTCCGACGATGAAGGGCTCCCAGCAGGCCGACGTGCAGTAGCTGTACGCGTCCTCCCGGTCAATACCCGCATCAAGAAGGGCGGGAATCACCGCGTCGTCGTTGGAGAAGAGAGGGCTGCCCGTCTTTGCCGCAAGGCAGCTGACCGCCGTCTCCAGAATGCCGCGGGGCATGCCCGCACCGATCCGCAGGAAGGTCTTGGGATCCGGCTTTCCGAGGCGGGCCTGGCTCTTCAGGAACAGCTCCGTAAGTGCCGAAGAGAAATAGCTGCCGTCGGCATTTCTGCCCCCGAGTATGATAATCTGGCCGATATCGCCCTCCAGAGCGTCACTCTTGTAGTCCGGATAGCGGCTGAGGCACTCGAGGAAATCATAGATCATGTCCGCGGCCCCGTCCTCCGTCAGAACGCCGTCCGCCAGATCCGCCTCATAGAGATCCTCGAGAATCCGGTCGAGGCGGCCAAGTCCGTTCAGCCTGTGCCGTGTCTGCCAGAGAATCTGGTTGAAAAACAGGATTCTCTGCAGGGCCTCCTCAAAATGGACGGCCTTCTCCGTCAGCATGCTCCGGAACCAGGCAGCCTTCTTCTCACTGCCCTCCTCCCCGGACGCTTCGAGTTCCTGCAGGATTTTCCGGTTCAGTCTCATGACACCTTCCGCGGCGAGACGGCACTCTCTGCCGTACCGGTCCGGTCCCGCCGCCGCGCGGGCCAGCGAGACAAAGGTCCCGTGGATGATCCGGTCATAATCCAGTGTGAAATTGCTGAGAATATTTCCCGGGACGGCAATCGTCTTTGACGTGTCCAGGAAATAAACAAACCTGTCCTCCGGCGATATTTCCACTTCCACCGAGGACAGAAGCGCCTTTACATCCATGCCGGCCGAGCGGCCGCCCGAAGCCATGACCGGCTTCACGCTCCGGTAAGCAGTGAGCACATGCTTCATCAGGTCGGCTTTGCCCTTTTCATCAAACTGATGCTTTTTGGTGAAGGGCACGATATAGTTGAGACGCCACAGGTCATTTTTAATTGTCGTTTTCAGACTCATAGAAACACCGCCTCTGTCAGGTTCTGCCTCATTACCATGTCTGCGCATAATCATACAGAATATATTATAGCCGAAGATGAATGGTTTCACAAGACGGGCAGAATTTCCACAGGCACCCCCGTGTCCGCCAGTTCCCGCGCATACGTCTCCATCAGGTCCTGCCCGACGCCGTGATAGCTGCTGCTTCGCCCAAGTGACAGGTACTTTTCCATTCCGAGATTATGTTCCGGGAGCAGTTCCACCTTCAGGATCCTTTTGCCGCAATGCCGGATGATCCCGCGGACCGCCCTCCGGTTCTCCGGACTGTCCGTATACGTCCCGATGACCGGCACCCGCAGCACTACGGGGACCGGTCCGCCCCCGGCATGCTCCGCCTGCAGAAGGGTCTCCAGATTTTTCAAATAGAGCTCTATATCCCCGCGCAGAATGGATCTGCAGCGGACGGGGTCGGGGATTTTGACATCCACATAAAAAAAGTCCACATAAGAGACTGCAGCCGCCAGGTCCTCCTCCGTCACAAAGAGGCAGGTCTCGGCGGCAATATGAATGTCCTCGCTTTTGAGTTTTTCGCAGAGCGGCACCAGCTTCTTCATCTGCAGAA
>CACXFM010000030.1 GCA_902766955.1 uncultured Lachnospiraceae bacterium
TGGCACTGGACGAAAACAAAGAATCAGTCAGCGAAAATGTTCCTGCGGAAGATACAGAAGTATCTGAGAAATCCGAAGAAAAGTAAAAGTTGATTGGTTCATATTGAAGTAGATTTATATTGTTAAAATTTGAACGAGGCGGGTGCTCTGCATGGCAGGGCACTCGCTATCTGAGTATGATGGTTTTTATCCGCATGAATCAGTTTCAGATGCAGTCAAGGCGACGCTCAAAAATCCGCGGGAAAGTGCTTTCATGGCGCGATTTGCTTTGGCCTGCCGCGCTGCATCCAAAAAACGGCGTGAGAAGGAGGACCATGGTGAACACATCCCTCCGTTTCTGATCGCCAGCATCACCAGCCAGTGCAACCTGCACTGCGCGGGATGCTATTCCCGCTGCAATCAGGCCACAACAGATATGGCTCCGGTGCGGCAGCTGACCGGCGAAGAGTGGCGCAGGATCTTTGAGGAAGCGGATGATCTGGGCATAAGCTTTATTCTGCTGGCCGGCGGGGAGCCGATGATCCGGCGCGACATCATTGAGGCTGCCGGAAGGCGTCCGAATATCCTGTTCCCGGTGTTCACCAACGGTACTTTCATGGACGAGCAGTATTTTGACCTGTTTGACCGTTGCCGCAACCTGGTTCCCATCATGAGCATCGAGGGAGAGAAGACGATCACAGATGCGCGCAGGGGCGCAGGCGTGTATGACAGGCTGATCGCCAACATGGATGAGCTGCACAGGCGCAGCCTGATCTTCGGCGCGTCAGTCACGGTCACCACGCAGAATATCCGGGAAGTCTCCTCGGCGTCCTTCCTGCAAAAACTCTCTGACCGGGGCTGCAAGGCTGTCATTTTTGTAGAGTTTGTGCCGGTCACGGACGGCAGCAAGGAACTTGCTCCGGGAGACGCGGACCGCGAATATCTGACGGGCGAGATTGCACGCCTGCGGAAGGAACACCCCGAAATGGTGTACATTTCCTTCCCCGGAGATGAAAAAAACAGTGATGGCTGTGTGGCTGCCGGCAGAGGTTTTTTCCATATCAACTCTCATGGCGGCGCGGAGCCATGCCCTTTCTCGCCCTATTCAGATATTAATGTGCGTGATACCTCGCTGCGGGAAGCACTTAAGTCTCCGCTGTTCCTGGCCCTGCAGGACGGCGGTGTCCTCCTTGACGACCACGAGGGCGGTTGTGTCCTGTATGAGAAGCGTGAGCAGGTAGAGGCAATTCTCTCTCAAAGCAGAGGATAAAAATCTAAGAATAAAAAGGAGGATTGATCATGTGTAAATCTGTAGCCAATTTTTTGTGCGGTGTTTTCACCGGATTCTTTCTTGTGATGCTGTATATGCATCGCGGGGTAATCAAGGCTTTAGTCAAAGGCGAAGAAATCCCCAAGGCACCCAAAGGATGCCCCGCATTCAAGGAGAATTAAGCAGAGAATGCTAAATAATAGGGAACACTGACGGTCGAGAAGATGTGTTCGGTTATAAATGACGAAACGAATCAAAATATGTGAATTATACAGGGTGATGTCGGTAAGTTACCGCTTGCTGATGAAAGCTGCGATATTGTTATGAGCATGAACGGGTTTCATGCATTTCCCGATAAGAAAAAAGCATTTAAAGAGACGAACCGCGTGCTTAAGAAGGGCGGCAGTTTTATTGCCTGCTTTTACATCAGGGGAAAATCAAAGCGGACGGACTGGCTTGTAAAGAATATCCTGGCAAAGAAAGGCTGGTTCACGCCTCCGTTTCCTACGGAAGAACAGCTTCTTGGAATACTCCATAAACTTTATTCGAAAGTGGAATATTATTTGGACGGGTCGATGGTTTACTTCAGATGCGTGAAATAAATGGATAAAGGCAACATTGCCAATGCATTTATGTTTTTGGGGCTGGCACTTATGGTATAGAGGAAGATGATGTAACATGACAGATATACTTTTCGAATCTGATCACATTTTAATCCGGTCAGAATACCGGACCCCGGATATTCATAAGCATCTTGCGTCACATATGGCTATCGGGCTCAACGGAAAGCTTGATTGTACTGTGCGTGATTCTTCTTTCAAATGCAGCGGACTTTTTATCGCTTCGGATGTTGAACATACCATATACGCTGAAACAGGCGATCTGCTGTTGTTCCTTCTTGATACCACAAGCGATATGGCCAAATGCATCGAGGAGAAAAATCTTCAGGGAAAAGACTATGCATTGATCGATGAAGATACGGTCAATCGAATGAAAGGTATATGGTCAGATGCCAAAGATGATCTTAAGGAAGCCGACAGGAGACTTCTTGAGACCGGTGGCGTTATTGCAGGTAATGCTACTGTTACGGATGAACGGGTAAAGATAGTACTGTCATTTTTAGAAGGGTGCAATACCATTCCGGAAAATGTCATGGAGTTGCTATGTGGTGAAGCATGTCTTTCCGAAAGCAGATTATCTCATCTATTTAAGGAGCAGATGGGAATTGCACTTGGTCGGTATCTTGTTCTTGAGAAAATGAAAAAGGGTTATCTTCATTACTGCAAAACCGGGAATATCACAGAGGCAGCACTGAATAATTGAAACTCTATGATCTCGAGCCCGTAGCAGACAAAATTACTCAGGATATGCTGATCCTTGGTGCAAACGGCGATCATTTCATCGATTATACCTTGATCGGACGTGAGATCAACATGCTAAAGAATGTTAAGAGCCTTACATTCCGCCTGTTCACCGATAAGGAAGATGCACAGAATCATTGCAATGTCGGAAACGGGAAACTGGTAGTGGATGAGATCCTGGACTGGATATGCAGGATAAATGCAGAAAAGTAACTAACGAAGTTAGGCGCATAGCATATCCACGATCTGTCCGATCAGTGAGTCGACCATCGCATTATAGTTTTCTTTGATTAAGACTTTCTTTGTGGTAAGACTGACGGCGATGAGTTTCATGTAGTTGCAGGCAAGCTTCCAGTCGATATCATCTGCCGGGGAATCAAGCAATGAGATCAGCATGTGCATGGTCTTTCTCTGCAGACAACCATTTCAGGTAGTCGCGCAGGGAATCCCTTGTTAATTTTCCGGAGTCGTTAAGATAGGAGAGGAGTTTTTCCTTAGCTCGTGTTCTCTCATGGATCATCATATGATACATGAACTCGGGAAGGTCTGGAAAAATACACCAGACAGTCTTTAGGAAGCCAGTCCCCGTTCTGTACAAATACATTTCCCAGCGATATAATGGGCATACAGAAAA
>CACXFM010000031.1 GCA_902766955.1 uncultured Lachnospiraceae bacterium
AGACTCGCTTGATGCGGCATGGCTTTTGCCTTACACCATGGGACTTTCACCCATCGAACTTCAGGCCCTTGACTGGGCGCACCCTATAAGATGCAAAAAGCCCCCGCATCCAGAGGGATACGGGGGGTGTCCGGACGATTCGTCCGATTATGATCACATCTTGCCAGCGCTGCCGAGAACGTCCTGGATCTTGTGCATGACAATCGCCTTGACGTTGGCACGTGCAACTTTGAGATATCCGCGCGGATCGAAGACTTCCGGAGACTGGTCGAATGTCTCGCGGATGCCTGCCGTGAAGCCGAGACGGAGGTCAGAGTCAACGTTGATCTTGCAGACCGCGCTGCGGGCTGCCTGACGAAGCTGATCTTCCGGAACGCCGATTGCATCGACGAGCTTGCCGCCGTGAGCGTTGATGATCTTGACATATTCCTGCGGTACGGAAGAAGCACCGTGAAGAACGATCGGGAAGCCCGGGATCTTCGCGACGATCTCGTCGAGGATGTCGAAGCGGAGCTGCGGCTTTGTGCCCGGCTTGAACTTGAAAGCGCCGTGGGAAGTGCCGATAGCGATAGCCAGAGAGTCGACGCCCGTGCGTGCCACGAACTCTTCGACTTCTTCCGGACGTGTGTAAGCGGAGTCTTCAGCGGAGACATTGACATCATCTTCGATGCCTGCCAGAGCGCCGAGCTCAGCCTCAACGACGACGCCGTGAGCGTGAGCGTACTCCACGACCTTCTTTGTAATCTCAATATTCTCATCAAACGGCTTGCTGGAAGCATCGATCATGACGGATGTGAATCCGTTGTCAATGCAGGACTTGCAGGTCTCGAAATCCGGGCCGTGATCCAGATGCATAACGATATCGATATCCGGGCACTCAATGACTGCAGCTTCAACAAGCTTTCTCAGATAAGAGGGATTGGCATACTTGCGTGCACCCGCGGATGCCTGCAGAATGACCGGGCTCTTCAGTTCCTGAGCCGCTTCCGTGATACCCTGAACGATTTCCATGTTGTTGACGTTGAATGCGCCGATCGCATATCCGCCGTCATAAGCCTTTGCAAACATCTCTTTTGTTGTTACTAAAGCCATAGGAATCAACCTCCTTAAAAAGATACATGTATTCCGCGTCTGCGGTCCAATGCTCTCTTTAGTTTATAACGAAAGTGAATTTCCGTCAATTCTTTTCAGGCCTCGCGCGCCTCTTAACGACAGGCCTTCTCACATTATTTACAGTTCCCGGTCCGGTTTCAGCACGGGTCTCTCCGCGAAGAACTCCCTGATGCGTCCGAGAATGACGGCCACGCCGCCCTCGCGGGAAGATTCCACGTTCATCGGAATCACCGGGTCATGCAGAGACATCCTGACCAGCATCCATCCCCTGACCTCTTCGTCGTCAAAGGATACGCGGATGCCTTCATAGTTGGGCTCCACGATATGGAAGCGCGGATCTGTTTCCGCAAATGCGCGGAAGTCTGCGAGCGTCTGCTCCCCAATCGGGCGGAAGTCGTCACTCTGGATGCGGAAACGGATTTCCTCCGACTCCGCGGGCTGCTTCAGATCCGCAATGAGGGACTCAATGCGCTCTCCCGTCTTCATGAGTTTGGCCATCTTGCAGATGATCTTGACGGAAATATAGGCGCCGTCATCCGAGAAGTAGTTTTCGCGGAATGCGCCGTGACCGGACGTCTCGATCGCGAGCAGGCACTCTTCGCCCGCTTTGTTCAGCTCGATGCCCTTGTCGATGACATTTTTATAACCGCGCTTAAAGCGGAGGTGCTTCAGCCCCAGTTTCCCCTCCAGGAACTCCGTCAGCTCATCCGATGTGACGGAATCGGTGACCACCGTGGATCCGGGTGCCTGCTCCGCCACGATCACGCTTAAGAGCGCAATCAGCGTATTCCTGTTGACCTCCGTGCCGTCGGCAAATACGACAGCTCCGCGGTCTCCGTCGCAGTCAAAGATGACGCCCAGATCGGCGCCGCTGTCAAGTGTCGCGGATCTGGCGGCATTCATCGCGGTCCGGTTCTCCGGATTGGGGATGTGATTGGGGAAGGTGCCGTCCGGTTCCAGGTACTGGCTGCCGCTGATATTGGCGCCCAGGGGCTCCAGGATCTCCGTGGCAAAGAAGCCGGCCACGCCGTTACCCGCATCCACGATGATATGCAGCCCGGTCAGCGGGTGCTCATAGTCCTGTGCCATGACTTCGTCGCAGATGATCTTTTTCATCTGGGAAGCGTAGACGGAGACCATGTCGAATGTCTCGGGCTCCGCAGCCGCGGCGGGAAGTCTGTCCGCCGTCACGAAGAGCTCCGCGTCCTCCGTCCCGTACTGTTCCGCCAGTTCCGCCGCGCGGGCCAGGATCGACGTCAGCTGCTTCTTCTCAAGGCTTCCGTCCTTGGTAAAGAACTTCATGCCGTTTCTGTTGAAGGGCAGGTGGCTCGCGGTCAGCATGATCGAGCCGTCAAAATCACTGTCCGCAAGAACCGTAGACTGGAACATGGCGGGCGTCGAGATCAGCCCGCAGTTAAATACATTACAGCCGCCCAGTCCCCTGAAGCAGGCCGCGCTCAGCTCATCCGCGGTCACCCGGCTGTCATGACCCACGCCGACTCTCAAAAGCTCCGCACTTTTTCCCGTCTTTTCTGCCAGAAATTCGGCAAAAGCGGCGGCGACAAAGCTCACGAGCCCCGGCGTCAGGGTTCTCTTCTCATCTTCAGTGGCGATCGCGGCACCGCGCACATCATTGCCATTCTGAATCCTTTCAAATAACGGACTGTATTTACTCACGTATGCCTCCTTCTCCGATGAAACCGGAACGGTTTTTTACTCCTTCCAGTTTACCATACTTTCGGCATCTTGTGTGAAGCGGTCTCCTGAGCGGGGACATAAAAAGGACTGCCGCATCAGTTGATTGATGCGGCAGCCCCTGCCATATACGTATTGATATCAGCCTTTGATCTGGGCAGCGACTTCTTCTGCGAAGTTCTCCTGCTTCTTCTCAATGCCTTCGCCCGTCTCATAGCGGATGAAGCCCTTGATGCTGATCTTTGCGCCGTTGGCCTTTGCGACCTCGGCCACATACTTGCCGACCGACTGCTTGCCGTCTTCTGCCTTGACATAGACCTGATCCTGCAGGCAGATCTCGGAGAGCTCTTTGTTGATACGGCCCATCACCATGCCGTTCAGGATCTTCTCATTGGCATTCGGCTTCTCGTTCTTAGCCGCGGCAAGAAGGATTTCCTTCTCTTTTTCAATGTAGTCCTGACCGATCTCGGCACGTGTGTTGTACTTCGGTCTCATGGCTGCCGCCTGCATGGCGACGTTCTTGGCCATCTCGACAACGGCGTCATTGACGACATCCGTCTCGACATCGACGAGCACGACAATCTTGCCGCCCGCATGTGTGTAAGCCTGAATGAATCCGTTCTCTTCCTTCATCTGAGCGAAGCGGCGGATCTTGAGGTTCTCGCTGATGACGGCGATCTCTGCCACGAGAGCGTCGGCGACAGTCTTTGTCTCGTCAAATTTCCAGGGCTCTGCCATAAAAGCGTCCATGTCAGCGGCGGATGTGCTCATCGCCTGCTGAGCCACTTCATGCACGAACTGCTGGAACTTCTCGTTCTTGGCAACGAAGTCAGTCTCGGAATTGACTTCCACGACTGCCGCGGACTTGCCGTCTTCGGAGACAAGGCCTTCGCACAGACCTTCTGCAGCAATGCGGTCAGCCTTCTTCTGAGCCTTTGCCATGCCGTTCTCACGGAGATAGTCCATTGCCTTCTCCATATCGCCTTCTGTCTGTGTCAGAGCCTTCTTGCAGTCCATCATGCCTGCGCCGCTCATTTCGCGGAGCTCTTTGACCATAGCAGCTGTAATTGCCATTTTGATTCCTCCCCTTTATTCCGCTGTTTCCTCGTCCGGATATGCTACATAGCCTTCAGCCGGAACTTCTTCCGCTTCGGCTTCCATCTGTCCCTGGTTTGCTTCGACGACGGCGTCAGCCATCTTGGAAACGATCAGCTTGACGGCGCGGATCGCGTCATCATTGCCCGGGATGACATAGGTCAGTTCTTCCGGATCGCAGTTTGTATCGCAGATACCGATCAGCGGGATATTCAGTGTGTGAGCTTCCTGGATGCAGATGCGTTCCTTCTTCGGGTCAACGACGAAGATCGCGTCCGGGAGCTTCTTCATATCACGGATGCCGCCCAGG
>CACXFM010000032.1 GCA_902766955.1 uncultured Lachnospiraceae bacterium
ATCGTTACGGCTTCTTCTATCGGGAGCCGGTGAATTCCCCGCTGAAGCAGTTTCTGGAGTTTGCAAAACACGAGCGGGATTCCCGGTGACAGCTGCACCAGCGCAGGCGCATGGAAATATCCCAGGACAGCCTCGCTCTGGGATTCTTAATTCGTTTTATGCGCATAAATCCGGGATCAGATGGCATTTTCCCTCATTTGCCCTGCATATAAAAGCTCAGGGACTGTCTCACTCTGAGTCAGTCCCAAAACCTATCATATCTGTTGTGCGCTCATCAGCGCTTATTCTCTAAAGCCGGACAAACTGTGCTCCTTATCCCCGTTCAATTCTGCAGCTGTGATGCTTGAAGCCAGGTTTGTCATTTGGAAGGTTCCTGTCATAATTGATCCCAACCAGGATCAGCTTCCCTCTGTAGTGCTCCAGCCTCTCCGGATACTTCTGCCGGTGGATCTGTTCGATGGCGGTATTGGCGTCTTTTTCATACTTCAGCTCGACCAGCAGCGCCGGGAGATTCGGCTTTTTCGGGATATACACCAGATCCGCATAGCCCTTCCCCGTGTCCAGCTCCGGGATCAGGGTATAATCATCCTGTGCCGCATAATAGGCCAGCTGAACCGCATAGCTGAGTCCTGCCTCGCTGTGGTAGCTTTTGTTCCCCGTCCGGTCGTGCGCCGCTTCCAGCAGTTCCGCCACCGTCTCTTCGTCGCAGGCCCATGTGGCCTCCAGCAGCTTTCGGGAATTTGCCAGCGCGCGAAAGGTCGCCGTCCACTCTCTGGTCTTTGTGGAGGTCTTAAAGACCTGCAGGACCTCCTGGTTGGGGATAAAGACTTTCTTTGTGTCGCTGTCATAGCCAAGATATCCCAGATGGACAAACATCGTCAGAATATCGTCCTTGCTGTGAAAGGTGGTCATGTCGTTCTGATATCCGGTGACATCCACAGAAACCCGTCCACCGTCCATCAGGATCGCGACCTCTTCCTTCAGTCCGTCAAAGTTCCAGTCCACATACTGCTTCAGCGCCTCAAAGGTCTCGGTCTCGTTCCAGTAATTACAGATCTCTCCGTTGCGCATGGCTTTCACAACGGACAGGGGGCTGTAAATACGCAGCCTGTGCTCCTCGTAATTACCTCCCCGATACATTTTTCTCTTTCCTACCGGAACCCAGTCGCTGATGCAATACCCATCGTACCACTCAGAGATTTCCGGATAACTCATTTCAAATGTGTCACATAGATCTCTGACCTCATTCTCCGTAAAACCGGTATACGACGCCATCTGCATGGGCTGCAGCATGGAATACTCATCGAACATATTCAGGGCAGAGTGCTTGCCGTATTTCTTGATCGGCAGAATGCCCGTCATGTACGCAAGCGCGACGTATTCCTTATCCTTCAGCCAGTCCCGCAGAAAATCCAGATACTTCTTCTGGCCCTCTTTGTCCTCCGGATATTCACGGAACACTGCGTCCCACTCATCGATGATGATCACAAACTGGGTTTGGGATTGTCTGTAGAACTTTTCAAAGCTGTACTGGAAATCCGCTTCATCATATCGGGTATCGGGGTATGCCTCCGAAAGATCCTCAAGCAGACGCAGCCGCAGTGTTGAAATTGCCTCCGTCACCGATCTTCTGCTGTTTATAAAATCCGTCATGACCAGCCGGATCACATCAAATTTTCCAAGGTAAGCATCCCAGGCATCTGTTTGATCTGTGATTTGAGATGGTCTGTTTTCCGCGATCTTTCTTTTTTCAAACAGTTCCCGGCTGTCTGCCTCCCGGCCATAGTAGGCGCAGAGCATATCCGCCGCCATCGTCTTGCCAAAGCGCCGGGGACGGGATACGCAGACATATCGCTGATTTGTATTGATCAGCGAATTGATGTATCGGATCATCTCTGTTTTATCTATAAAGATTTCAGAGGAAACCGACATTTCAAACCTCTTTTTCCCCGGATTCAGATACATGCCCATTTCTTTTGTCTCCCTTCTCCGCTTCTTCTGGCCTCTCCGACATCATTTTAACCCGTCTGCCTCCGCATTGCAAGGAGAGTTTTCAGGCCTGAAGTATATTGGATTATTGGGGGTTTGACAAAGCTTTTGATCAATACTCTTCCCCATAGCAGCAGTCAACAATGCCGTTTCGATTCGTCTATAAAACGCCGATACCCATGTCTGCAAAGCTCTGATGACACGGGTATCGGCATTTTGTCTGCACGGCAGAAGCCGTTTCATTTTTTCCGGTGATGTGTCTTACATCTCGTCCAGATCTCCAAGCTCGCCGCTGACGGCGGCCCGGATCATCTCGGTCAGTTCGGCGTACTCGCCGTGCTGCTCCTTGTATTTCCGG
>CACXFM010000033.1 GCA_902766955.1 uncultured Lachnospiraceae bacterium
CCAGTTCCATGCCGAGAGAAGTGGCTCTGTCCGCGATCTCCGGGGCAAAGGAAGTGTTGTTGACATTGATGCCCGTTCCGATCACCGCATATTCCAGTCCGCGCTCAGTGACGGATGCCTCCGTCAGAATGCCGCACACTTTTCTGCCGCCGATCACGATATCATTGGGCCATTTGATGCCGGCCTCAAGAGGCGTCAGTCTGTTCACGGCCTGTGCGGCGGACAGTCCCATCACAAGAGTCAGGGCATATGCGTTTTCGGCGGGACACCGGGGTTTCAGCAGAAATGAAAAATAAACGGCCCCGCCCTTCGGGCTGATCCATGTACGTCCCCGGCGCCCCTTTCCGGCGGTCTGTTCGCCCGCGGCAGCCAGCCAGCCTTCGGGGGCGCCTTCCGCAGCCGCCCTCCTGCACGCTTCGTTTGTGGAGTCAATGGATGCATATCCATGCAGATCGTAGAATTCAGCTTCTCCGGAATCCCGGAGAAGCTGTCCAAGTTCATTATACCATTCCATACGTTCCGTCACTCGCCCAGTGTTGCCACCATCACGGCCTTAATCGTGTGCATCCGGTTTTCGGCCTCATCAAATACCACGGACTGCGGGGACTCGAAGACCTCTTCCGTGACCTCGTTTCCCTTCACGGCCGGCAGGCAGTGCATGAAGATCGTATCCGGGCGCCCCGTTTTCTTCATCAGCTCCGCATTGACCTGATACGGACGGAGCATGGCCGTTCTCTCGGCCGCTTTTGCTTCCTCGCCCATCGACGCCCAGACATCCGTATAAATGACGTCGGCGTCCTTCACGGCATCGACGGAATCCGTCACCTCGATGACCGCGCCGGAAGACGCCGCGTAACCCTGCGCGAGTTTCACAAGTTCCGGATCCGGCCACAGCTCCTTCGGAGCGATCACGGAGAGGCTGACGCCCATCTTACCGCAGCCCACAAGGAACGAATTGGCCATATTGTTGCGGCCGTCTCCGACGAAGCACATCTTTCTGCCAGCCAGATCTCCGAAATGCTCGCGGATCGTCATGAAGTCGGCCAGAATCTGGGTCGGATGAAAATCGTCCGTCAGACCGTTCCACACCGGCACTCCCGAATATCTGGCAAGATCCTCCACGGTACTGTGTTTAAATCCCCTGAATTCGATCCCGTCGAACAGCCGTCCCAGCACTCTGGCCGTGTCCTCGACACTCTCCTTGCCGCCCAGCTGAATATCATGGATCCCGAGATATTCGGGGTGGCCGCCTTCATCGACGCAGCCGACCGTAAACGCGCACCGCGTTCTCGTCGACGGTTTCTCAAAAATCAGTGCGATATTTTTATGGGCCAGCGACGTCCCGAAAATTCCTTTTTTCTTCTTTGCCTTCAGATCATCCGCCAGATCGATCAGATACCCGATTTCCTCCGGTGTAAAATCCTTCAGTGTCAGAAACGAGCGTCCTTTTAAACTGATCATGTTCATTCCCCTTTCCTTCTCAGGCGGTCAGTTCCGCGATGCAGCTGTCCAGCACCGAAACCGCCTCGTCGATATCCGCTTCTTCAATCACAAGCGGCGGGACAAACCGCAGCACATTGCCGCCCGCCGTTATGATCATGAGACCCTTCTCAAGTGCCAGCGCCGCCACTTTTCCGGCCGGCACCTCAACGGAGAACTCCAGTCCCCGCATAAGGCCCAGGCCTCTGTGGGCGGTGATGCACGGATACTTGTCCTTCAGCCTGTCCAGCGCCGCGGCCAGGTAGCCAGCCGCCTTCGCGGCATGCTCCGTGATGCCGTTCGCCTCATAGAGATCAAAGACCGTTGAGACCGCGCTGAGAACGAACGGATTTCCTCCGTACGTCGTGCCGTGGTCTCCCGGAACAAGCGAACCGGACGCCGCCTTCTCATTCAGCACAAACGCACCGACCGGCACTCCGCAGCCCAGCGCCTTCGCGCAGGTCAGGATATCCGGCCTGATGCCGTACTGCTCAAAGGCCCACATCGAGCCGGTTCTGCCCATGCCGCACTGAATCTCATCCAGAATGAGAAGGATATCCCGCTCATCGCAGATCCGCCGGATTTCCGCGAGGAATTCCGGATCCGCCGGATAGATGCCGCCTTCTCCCTGCACCGTTTCCATGATAATGGCGCAGGTATCGTCCGTGAGGCAGGCCCTGACGCTGTCAATGTCATTATAATCGGCAAACTTCACGCCGCCCATCAGCGGTTTGAAGGGATCCCTGTAGTGCGCATTGCCCGTCACGGACAGCGCCCCCACGGACCTGCCGTGGAAGGAATCATTCATCGCAATGATCTCATGCCCGGCTCTGCCTGTTTTGTTCCAGGCGTACTTTCTGGCGGCCTTCAGGGCGCCCTCAATCGCCTCGGCTCCGCTGTTGGTAAAGAACACTTTTGAAAGGCCCGTGGACCTGACCACTTTCTCCGCGGCCTTCGCCAGCGGTTCATGATAATACAGATTCGACGTGTGAATGACCTTTCCGATCTGCTCAATCAGGGCTTCGTCATATCCCGGATAGTGATAGCCGAGCGCGTAGACCGCGATCCCGGCCATAAAATCCAGATACTCCCTGCCGTCGGCGCCGCGGACCCGGACGCCGTTTCCGCTCTCGACGGCAAGCGGGAAGCGGTTGTAGGTGTGAAGGACATATTCCTCTGTTTTATTTATGATTTCACTCTGCTTCATTCCGTCACATCTCCTTGTCCGGTATAAAAGCGTTTCTGCTGGTCCCCGATAATGGCGGTTCCGATTCCCTTGTGAGTGAAGATTTCCAGCAGCATGCAGTGCATGATCCGGCCGTCCAGAATATGAACCCTGCTCACCCCGCTCTCGATCGCCTGAATACAGTTCTGAAGTTTCGGCAGCATGCCGCCGCCGGCATTTCCTTCTTCGATAAAATGCCTGGCCTCGCTGACCGTGATCTCGGAAATCAGCGTCGTCGGATCCAGCGGATTCCTGTAGACACCCTCGATGTCGCTCAGGAAAACAAGCTTTTCGGCCTTCTCGGCGGCGGCGACCGCGCAGGCGGCGTCATCCGCGTTCACATTATAGGACTTAAAGTCACTCTCCCCGAGGCCCACCGGGCAGATTACGGGCACATAATCCTTCTCAATCAGCGTATCGATCAGGCCGGTGTCCACATGTGTCACCTCGCCCACGAATCCAAGATCCAAGCCCGAGGGCAGTTCTTTCTTCCGCACCCGCATGGTGCCTCCGTCCTTGCCGGAGATCCCGCAGGCTTTCACGCCGTTCTCCTCCATATACTGCACCAGGCCCTTATTGACCTTGCCCAGCACCATTTCGGCGATTTCCATCGTGACTTTGTCCGTCACCCGGAGTCCGTTGATAAACTCCGGCTTCATTCCGGACATCTTGACCCATTTGCTGATTTCCTTGCCGCCCCCGTGGACGACAATCGGCTTCATGCCGACGAGTTTCAGAAGGGCCACGTCCGTGATGACACTCTTTTTTAATGCGGAATCCTTCATGGCGGAACCGCCGTATTTGACGATGATTTTTTTGCCCGCGAATTCACGGATATAGGGAAGCGCCTCGATCAGCACGTCCGCCTTCTGGATCCACATTTCCATATTATCTTTCATCTGTCACCTGCCACATTTCTTATGAGCGGTAATCCGCATTGATGCGCACATAGTCATACGTCAGATCGCATCCCCATGCCGCCGCACTGCAGTCTCCCATATGCATATCCGCAACCGCACGGATTTCCGGCTGCGAAAGAATCTCTTTTGCCCTGTCTTCGTCAAACGGCACCGCGATGCCGCCTTTCATGATCGGCAGGACGCCCGCGCGGCTCTCCAGCCGCAGGTCCACCGTCGCGTAATCAAACGAAGCCCCGGAATACCCCATGGCGCAGAGGATTCTGCCCCAGTTGGCATCGTGTCCCGCGATGGCCGCCTTTGTCAGGGAAGAGGAAACGACCGACCTGGCCATCTTTCTGGCCGCCTCTTCCGTATCTGCGTTGGTGATCACGCACTCGAAGAGACAGGTCGCGCCTTCTCCGTCCGCCGCCATCTTTTTGGCCAGGGCCGTGCAGACGGCGAGAAGCCCGCTTCTGAATTCCCCGTAATCCGGACCTTCCTCCGTGATTTCCTTATTTCCCGCGAGCCCGTTGGCCAAAAGGAGGCAGGTGTCGTTCGTCGATGTGTCTCCGTCCACCGACACCATATTAAATGTATCCGGCACGACGGAAGACAGCGCCTTCTGAAGCATGTCCCGCGAAATGCACGCATCCGTCGTGATGAAGCTCAGCATCGTGCACATATTCGGGTGGATCATGCCGGAGCCCTTCGCGCATCCGCCGATCACGGCAGAGGTGCCGTCACTGAAGGAAAGCGTCACGGCCGCTTCTTTGCTGACCGTATCGGTCGTCATGATGGCTTCCGCGGCCGCTCTCCCGTCGGCCTCGCTCTTCCCCAGCTGATCCGCGAGCATCCGGATCCCGTTTTCTATTTTTTCCATGGGAAGCTGGACGCCGATGACTCCCGTGGAGCCCAGCAGCACCTTGTCAGCTTCAATGCCCAGGGCGTCCGCGGCTGCCCCTGCCGTCGCGGCGCAGTAGTCCATGCCCTGGCTGCCGGTACACGCATTGGCCACGCCGGAATTGACGACAACTGCCCTGGCCGTCCGCCTGTCTGTGACAAACGCGCGGTCCCAGAGGACCGGCGCCGCCTTGACCGCATTCGTCGTAAACGTTCCTGCGACCCGGCACTCGGCGGAACTTACGATCATGGCCATATCCGCCCCGCCGTTTTTCTTAATTCCGGCTGCCGCACCGCCCGCGTAAAATCCCGCAGCCGCCGTCACGCCGCCTGTAATCTGTTCCATAGTCCATACTCCTTTTTATGCACCCGGCGCTTCCGCGTCCCCGGATGAAAACTGATTTTTAATAAGAGGAAACACTGCCGGCGGGATGCCTTATACCGACATGGGAACGGTCATCAGGCCTTCCCTCTCATCCAGCCCGAACATGATATTCATGTTCTGCACGGCCTGTCCGGCCGCCCCTTTTCCTATATTATCGATGGCACCCATCATGATGATGCGGCGGGTCCTGTGGTCGATCATAAAATTCACGTCCGCATAGTTGCTGCCCCTCACCCACCGGGTCTCCGGGACCCTGCCTTCCGGCAGCACTCTCACAAACGCCTCGTCTTCGTAAGCTTTCTCGTAGAGACTCCGCACTTCCTCATCGCTCACATCGGCCGTCAGATTTGCATAGGCCGTGACCAGGATACCCCTGTTCATGGGAACAAGGTGCGGCGTAAACTGGACTGTCACCGCTTCTCCCGCAGCCTCGCTCAGATAATCTTCGATCTCGGGCGTATGTCTGTGCACGGTGACGCCGTACGCCTTGACGGTCTCATTTACCTCGCAGTACAGGTTCTGCACCTTTGCGCCCCTGCCGGCCCCGGTCACGCCCGACTTGGCGTCGATGATCACGGACTGCCGGTCAATGAAGCTGCTCTTCATCATCGGCATGATGGCAAGCAGGCTGCAGGTGGGGAAGCACCCGGGATTGGCCACAAGTCTGGCGCCCGCCACGGCGGCTCTCTTCAGTTCCGGAAGTCCGTAGACGGCCTCCCCGAGGAACTCCGGAGTGGGGTGGTGAATTCCGTACCACTGCTCATATCGCTCCGGGTCTTTTATGCGGTAATCCGCAGACAGATCGATCACTCTGGTTTTCTTCAGAAGATTCTCGCTGATCTTTGAAGAGCAGAATCCCTGGGGCGTCGCCGTGAAGATCACGTCTGCCCGTTCCGCCAGGCTCTCCATGTCATCGTCAAGGCATCTGCTGTTTACAAGATCAAAGAAATTCCCGTATATGCCGGCATACTGCTGATCCACATAGCTCCGCGATCCGTACCAGACGATCTCCGCTTCCCTGTGGTTCAGGAGAAGACGGACCAGCTCCGCCCCCGCATATCCCGTCGATCCGATAATCCCTGCTTTTATCATGATTTACCGCTCCCGTTACTTTCAGAATTAATCTTATACAGTAAATCACATATTATATGAAATGTAAAGTGTAAATCATGCATTTTATGCATGCATAATGCATATTATTCATCTCTTTTCGCCGTATCTGCATATTTTTCATTTTATCCTTGCATACATAATGCATATGATGTATAGTAACGTTTGTCAGTAATCCCGCGGGGCCTCATAAACCGTCCGGAAAGACAACGAGTCCCGCATATATATCAATAAAAGGAGACAATTTTATGGCTAATGAAAAAGTCGTTCTCGCTTACTCCGGCGGTCTGGATACAACCGCGATTATTCCCTGGCTGAAGGAACAGTTCGGCTATGACGTGATCTGCTGCTGCGTCGACTGCGGACAGGGGAACGAGCTCGACGGGCTTGAGGAACGCGCGAGACTTTCCGGCGCTTCCAAATTATATATAGAAGATATTAACGACGAGTTCGCGGAAGATTTTATTATGCCCTGTGTCAAGGCAGGCGCCGTTTACGAGAATAAATACCTGCTCGGCACCTCCATGGCGAGACCCGCCATCGCAAAGAAGCTCGTCGAGATCGCCAGAAAAGAAGGCGCGGTCGCAATCTGCCACGGCGCCACCGGCAAGGGCAACGACCAGATCCGCTTCGAGCTCGGAATCAAGGCGCTCGCTCCCGACATCAAAGTCATCGCTCCGTGGCGCATGACCGACGTCTGGACCATGCAGTCCCGCGAAGACGAACTGGCCTACTGCAAAAAGCACGGCATCGACCTGCCCTTCGATCACTCCCAGAGCTACAGCCGCGACCGCAACCTGTGGCACATCAGTCACGAAGGTCTCGAGCTCGAGGATCCTTCCCTCGAACCGAATTACGACCACATGCTGGTTCTCTCCGTCACGCCCGAGAAAGCGCCGGACAAGGTCACTGAGGTCACCATGACCTTTGAGAAGGGCATTCCGACTTCCGTAAACGGCGAATACATGAAAGTGGCGGATATCATCCGCACGCTGAACAAACTCGGCGGCGAAAACGGAATCGGCATCGTCGATATCGTCGAGAACCGCGTCGTCGGCATGAAGAGCCGCGGTGTCTATGAGACTCCAGGCGGCACCATCCTGATGGCCGCTCACGAGCAGCTTGAGGAGCTCTGCCTCGACCGCGCGACGCTGGAAGAAAAGAAAATTCTGGGCGAGAAGCTTGCTCAGGTCGTCTATGAAGGCAAATGGTTCACGCCTCTGTGCGAAGCCATCCGCGCGTTCGTGGATGTGACACAGGAATATGTGACGGGAGAAGTCCACTTCAAGCTCTACAAGGGCAATATTATCAAGGCCGGCGAAACCTCTCCCTACAGCCTGTATAACGAGAGCCTCGCTTCCTTCACGACAGGCGATATGTACGATCACCATGACGCCGACGGTTTCATCACGCTGTTCGGTCTTCCGCTGAAGGTCCGGGCCATGAAGCTTCAGGAAGTCAAAACAAAAGGCCTGACACGTTAAGTCCCGCAACAGAACAGGGTTTTTTAAGAACTGCCGATCCGGCAGTTCTTTTTTACGCAGAGAAATCTCCCGCGCTGCGCCCCCTTAAACATTGTTTTTTCCGAGAATAATGCTATGATAAAAGGTATGTAAAATTTGCCTTTTACCAGTTCAGGCTTCACTTCGGAGGATCCTTTTTTGACTATCGAGGAACTGAAATCAAAACGCGCAAAGAAGAAAAGGATGTCCCGGCTGATTACCGCCGTGATCACGCTTGCCGCCGCCATCGCGGTCGTGGCAGGCATCCTCTTCTACAGATCGGGTCTGATTCCGCGGGATAAAGAGAAAGCGGCTCCTTCAGCCGATGAGGTTGAAAGCGTCCTCACTGACGGGCAGGAGATCTCCGGAGCGGAGGAAGCGGCCGGCGTCAATGACCTGCTCGGCGGTCTGACTCCCGAGCCGACGCCCACTCCCACGCCCAAGCCCGCCGTCAAAACAGGCTGGCAGAAAGACAATAAGGGAAAGTACTTCCTTGATGAAAAAGGAAAGAGGAAAACCGGATTCTTTACGGACGAAGACGGATCCGTCTATTATTTCGATGAGGACGGATATGCCGTGACCGGCTGGCAGGATCTCGAGACCGGACGCTGCTGGTTCAACAAAAAAGGCGTCATGGCCAAAGGGGTAACAAAAATCGGAAACAGCCGCTACTATTTCGGATATGACGGCGTGATGCTGACAGGCTGGAGAGAGGACGAGGACGGAAACTCCTACTATTTCGGAGAAGACGGAAAAGCGTATACCGGCCGCCACACAATCGACGGCAAGAGCTACTATTTCAGCAAAAAAGGAATCATGGATCCCGAAAAGACAAAAGACGCGGAGGTCAAAGCCGACAAACTCGTCTGTCTGACACTTGATGACGGCCCCGGCGTCTATACCAGCCAGTTCCTTGATCTGCTTGAAGAAAACGATGCCAAGGCCACATTTTTCATGATCGGGGAACAGGTCAATGATTTTGCCTCCGCGGTCAGGCGGGAACATGACGCGGGGATGGAACAGGGCAACCACAGCTGGGATCACAAAACGCTGACCAAGCTCAGCACGGAAGATCTGGTTGCCGAAATCAATGATACCAACGATGTCATCGAAGCGGTCACCGGCAGCCGTCCGACGGTCTTCCGTCCGCCGGGAGGCGGGTATAACGACGAGGTCAATGCCCATTCGGACGGAATGCCCGTCATTATCTGGTCCATTGACACGCTGGACTGGCAGACCAAAAATGCCGACAACACCTACAACGTGGTCATGAACGAGGTGCATGACGGAAGTATCATCCTCATGCACGAAATCTACCAGGCCTCTCTGGATGCGGCTGCGCGCTTCATTCCGGAACTGCGGAAACAGGGTTATAAGTTTGTCACGGTCTCCGAGATGGCAAAGGCAAAGGGAATCGATTTGAATGCGGGACAGGTCTATACGAATTTCTGACCCGGCTGAACAAAAGAAAGTGCGGCGCTTCTTTTTTGCGCCGCACTTTTTTTGCAGATCATTAAGAGTTTTAAAAACAGATTCATCGCGTAGAGAGAAACTCGTATTCTCTCAGTCCCGCCTCATCCGTCGGGAAGCGGGCGACATAGGCGGCAGCCTTCGTTCTGGCGCCGTTCCAGTCGCGCATCTGTTCACAGATGACGATCTCATTATACAGAAGTCCCTGATTTCCCGGATCCTCGGCCAGTCCCGCCTGGACGTGGGCCAGTGCGCTCTCATAGTCGTTCTCGGCGATGTCGCAGAGCGCGAGACCGTTGCAGGCGCCTCCCGCCATCCCTTCCGTCCCCGTATAATCGTTGTAGACGGCACGGGCATTGGCTACATCTCCGAGCGACAGATAGACCTGTCCCAGAAGGAAGATCGCGTTTTTGTCGTCTGCGTTTTTGCGGATGGCTTTAATCAGAAAATCCTTGGCCTCGTCATAATTCTGAAGATAGTAGTTGACCAGGCCCTGCTCGTAATACTCCTCTTCATGGCGCGAGGCTTCCGCCAGCGCCTGTTCCAGATATCCGGATCCGTCGCC
Source organism: uncultured Lachnospiraceae bacterium (assembly GCA_902766955.1). Classification (GTDB taxonomy): domain Bacteria; phylum Bacillota; class Clostridia; order Lachnospirales; family Lachnospiraceae; genus Chordicoccus. Next base: position 9,536 of record CACXFM010000033.1, read on the forward strand.
GCTTCTGTCCATTTCATCATAAATATGATAAATATTGATGTACAGATCATAATCCGAGCTCATGGAGACGGCCTGGTCAAAATCCCGTTTTGCGGCTTTTGCCTCTCCGTTCCGGAGATTCAGGCGCCCCCGGAGAAACAGGACTTCCGGATCCGGCGACCTGCGGATCAGCTGATTATAAATCTCCATGGTCTTCTCCGGCTGCCCCTGCAGGTCTCTGCAGAAAGCCAGATAGAGACTCACATCCCGCTGGAACTCTTCCGACTCCTCCTGCAGTTCAAGAAGGCTCTTCTCGAATGCGATACAGGCATCCGCATAATCGCCCTCCATCATATAGCCGAGGCCGATCCCTCTGTAGGCATGGGAGAGAAAATACCCTGTCTCCAGCACTCCCTCGAAGTAGGTCCTGGATTCCTCCACGGCCCCCGATTCCAGCGCTTCACATCCTTTTGTATATGCATCCTTCGCATCAGATCTCGCGCATCCCGTCAGACACAGCGCACAGGCCGCGAGAACCGTCAATAAAGACTTCACCTTCAAACTGCGTATTCCTCCCGTCATGACGGAAACAGCGGAGACCTGTATACGCCCTTCTTCACAAGCGCGGCGAGTGAATCCTGCACGGCCGCGATATCCTCGTGATAAGTCACGCCGAACCAGATATCATCCGTGCGGACGGTGCGGACATCGGCACTCCCTTCACGGAGCATCCGGTCGATAATCTCCGGCAGCAGATACTCTTTCTTCATGGGATCTCCCTCTGTATCCCTCAGAAAATCAGGAAATCTCTTCTCAAGTTCCTTAATAAATCCCGGATGCAGTCCCCACATATTCATGGAGACAAGGCTCTCCGGATCAAGCGGCTCGATGCCGTTTTCCGTCTTTATGCCGGCTCCGTCAGGTGTCCGGACAATATTGCGCGTCTCCGTGAGGCCATTCAGATGGCCGTCCTCCGAGACATCCAGAATGCCTCTGGTTACCCCTCCGTTCTCCGACAGGGTATTGCCGAGCACGAACGCCGCCAGTGTGACAGCCTGTCTGCCGTCACGGGGAGGCTCCTCTTCCGTCAGAATGCGGTGCAGCATCTCAAAGCCTTTTCTGCCGTAGTAATCATCGGCATTGATCACGACGAACGGTTCCTGAATCACATCTCTGGCCGCAAGGAGCGCCTGTCCGGTTCCCCATGGCTTCGTGCGGCCCTCCGGCAGCTCAAAACCGTCCGGCAGATCCGTAAGCTCCTGGTAAGCATAAGCAACCTCGGCCGCCTGCTCAATCCGGCTGCCGATCAGTTCTCTGAAGTCATGATCCAGATCCTTTCTGATGATAAATACGACCTTGTCAAAGCCCGCCCGCAGCGCATCATGAATGGAATAATCCAGCATGATCTCGCCGTTTGGTCCAAGAGGCGTCATCTGCTTGATTCCCGTACCAAATCTGCTTCCGATTCCCGCCGCAAGTATTACAAGAGCTGTTTTTTTCATACCCGAACCTCTTTTCCAAAGCTTATTGAACGGCAAAAAATCAATCGTGCTCCCCGGCCAGCTTCGCAGCCATATCCTCTTCTGCCAGCCGGTCGATGATCTCATCGAGATCTCCGCCGAGAACGGCATCAATCCGGTGAGTCGTCAGATGTATCCTGTGGTCTGTCACTCTGCCCTGGGGAAAGTTGTAGGTTCTGATCTTCTCGGACCTGTCTCCCGTTCCCACCTGGCTTCTCCTGAGGTCCGCTCTCTCCGCCTGCATCTCCCTCTGCTTCAGGTCATACAGCTTCGAGCGCAGCACCTTCATGGCTTTTGCTTTATTCTTGATCTGTGATTTTTCATCCTGGCAGGAAATCACGATTCCCGTCGGGATATGTGTCAGGCGCACGGCGGAATCGGTGGTATTGACGCACTGTCCCCCGTTTCCTGACGCGCGGAAGACGTCAAACTTCACATCTCCCGGATCAATCTCCACATCCACATCCTCCGCTTCCGGCATAATCGCCACGGTTGCCGTGGACGTGTGGATCCGCCCGCCGCTCTCGGTCTCCGGCACTCTCTGTACGCGGTGTGTGCCGCTCTCGTATTTCAGCCTCTGGAACACATTTCTGCCGCTGATGAGGCAGGTGCATTCCTTAAAGCCGCCCAGTCCGTTCTCACTGACGGAAATCAGCTCCGTCCGCCATCCCTTCCCGTCGGCATACCGCATGTACATGCGCATGAGGTCCGCCGCAAAAAGAGCCGCTTCGTCGCCGCCCGCGCCGGCCCTGATCTCAAGGACGGCATTTCTCGTATCGTTCGGATCTTTGGGCAGAAGCAGGGTGCGGATCATTTTCATACAGCTTTCCATCCGGGACTGCGATAAAGCCAGCTCCTCCTTCAGCATCTCCTGCATTTCCGGATCGGTCTCTTCCGCGAGCATGGCGCTGCACTCTCTCCCGGACTCCCCGCAGGCTTCGTATTCCGCATATGCATCCGTGACCGGCTGCAGCTCCGCCTGTTCCTTCATCAGTGCCGTCATCCTGGCAGCATCCGACGCGGTTTCCGGAGATGACAGCTCCGCAAGAATCTCTTTCTGTCTGGTCAGAATGCGGTTCAGCTTATCTATCATTCCTGTCGTTTCCCAATATTTCCGTTTTCATGTTGTCCGCCTTCACCCCGGTCACCGTCCGTGCAAGGCCTGCGAGATCTCTGTATAATCTCACATCGCGGAACCCGTACTGACGCATCAGTGCCTCTACATCGTCCGCCTGGCTGCAGCCGATTTCCAGTCCCAGGACGCCGTTATCCGTGAGGAATGCCGGTGCTCCCGCGATAATTCTCCTGTAGAAAGCCAGGCCGTCACCCTCTCCGTCAAGGGCCAGCCGCGGCTCATGATCTCTCACTTCTTCCGGCAGGTCAGGGATCTCGTCCGTCCTGATATAAGGAGGATTCGCGGATATGATGTCAAAAGGACCCGTCAGCTCCGCAAACAGGTCGCTACGGACAAATTCCGCACTGACGCCGAGCTTCTCCGCATTCTCCGCAGCGCAGGACAGGGCGGTCTCCGACACATCGCAGCCAATGCCCCGCATTCCCTCCGGTCCCTCCAGGAGACAGGTCAGAAGCACACAGCCCGAACCCGTACAGAGATCCAGAAGACTCATGCCCGCTTTCATATGAGGCAGCAGGGCGGACACCAGGGTCTCCGTGTCGAATCTCGGAATCAGAACGCCCGGACGGACGGAAAACTCATATCCGTAAAAAGGCGCCGATCCCGTAATGTACTGCAGCGGTTCGCGGGCAGCTCTGCGCGCGGTCAGTTCCCTGTATGACAGAACCGCCTCTTCCGGCGCTTCCTCCTCCATATGCAGAAGGTAAGCTTCGCGGTTCATTCCGGATACATGCGCCAGAAGCTCCCGCGCATCATACGCCGCTTCCGGGCTGCCGGCATCCCGGAGTGCAGTCATGCCTCCGGCGAGCAGATTCCTCCATTTCAAACACTTTTCTCCCTGAACGACTTCTTCTGCCATTCCTTCCAGTCAAACACGGCCTCAATGGCTTTGATTGCCACTTCACACATCTCTCTGTCCGGTTCCCTGGTCACCAGCTTCTGCAGCGCCAGGCCCGGTTTTGTCAGTGTACAGACGAGTTTGGAATCCGATATGGCGGCATAGCGCAGAAGCTCATAGGACAGTCCCGCGATCACCGGTATCAGAATCAGTCTCCAGAGGAGACGCCACAGCCTGGACTCAATATGGAACATGCCCAGAATCAGAAAAACAATGACGGAGCAGCAGATCACGATCAGCATGAAGCTTGTCCCGCAGCGCTTATGCTGTCTGGAGCACTTCATGACATTTTCGGGTGTCAGTTCCATGCCGTGTTCGATGCAGTTGATGCATTTATGCTCCGCTCCGTGGTATCCGAACACCCGCTGGATATCCTTCATCCTGGAGATCAGAAGCATATAGACGAGGAAGATCAGGATGCGCAGAAACGCCTCGATCACGTTCACCCATACGTCCGAAAGGCCCGCATTTCTCAGAAAGCCTGCCAGCCAGAAGGGCAGAAGCATAAACAGGCAGACGGAAAATGCAATCGAGAAAATCACCGTGCCCGTCATCATCAGATTCCAGGCACGCTCGTCCTTCTTCTTTTCTTCTTCGGATTTCTCGGGAAGCGGTTTTCCGTCCTCCCCCTGCGTCTCTTCGGCGACGACATCGGCCGCCCACATGAGGGAGCTCACTCCCACCACGAGTGAATCAATAAAGGATTCAACGCCCCGGAGAATGGGGATCTTTTCGATCCCTTTGATCGGAATAATCGTCCTGTAGGGTTTCACGACAAGCTCAATCACGCCGTCATCTCTGCGGGCTGCAATTGAATACTGGTTCTGATTGCGCATCATGATGCCTTCCAGAACCGCCTGTCCGCCGATACCGGAATTATGCTGTTCCATTCATGACTCCTTCAAAATTCTCAAGTTAACGAAAAGGGACGAGCTTCGCCCGTCCCTGTCTGCTGCATACCGCAACTGAAAATAACCGCATTAAAATGATATCCGTGGCCTGTCATCCTCAGGCAGATATCCATGCGAATACCGGAGGTATCAGCCTTCTTACTGTACGATACCGTACTTTCTGTTGAAAGCTTCGATACGTCCGCGGGCCTGAGCTGCTTTCTGCTGTCCCGTATAGAACGGATGGCATTTGGAGCAGATTTCCACGTGAATATCCTTCTTCGTGGAACCCACTGTGAAAGTATTCCCGCAGTTGCAGCTGACGGTTGCCTGATAATAATTCGGATGGATTCCTTCCTTCATCGCACTCTCACCTCTTTATATTTATAAAACTCTTTTATTGTCTTCACACAAGAAGCAGCCGCCGCGCTTAATCCGCACAGCTGACGAACTTTTTGTAAACAGCAACACATATTCTAGCATATGCATGGGGTCATTGCAAGTATATTTTGTAATTACGGCTTATACGGACCATTTCGCCAGGACAGCGCTGACGACCTGCTCGTTCGTCGTATATCTGGCAAACGCGTTCAGCACGGATTCGACCGCTTCCTCGGCTTTCAGGCCGTTCATGCGCCGCCTCATGAGATCCACCGCTTTCAGTTCGCGCGGCGTCAGCAGGAGATCCTCCCGCCTCGTTCCGGACTTGACGATGTCAATGGCCGGGAAGACCCGCCGCTCCTGCAGCTTTCTGTCCAGAATCAGCTCCATATTGCCGGTTCCCTTGAACTCCTCGTAAACCACGTCATCCATCTTGCTGCCCGTGTCGACCAGCGCTGTCGCCAGGATGGTCAGGCTGCCGCCCTCCCTCATGTTTCTGGCTGCACCGAAGAACCGCTTGGGCATATAGAGCGCCGTGGGATCAAGACCTCCCGACAGTGTTCTGCCGCTCTGCGGCACGAGTATATTATAAGCCCGGGTCAGTCTCGTGATGGAATCCAGAAGAATAATGACATCCTGATGGTGCTCCACAAGGCGTTTCGCTCTCTCGATCACCATCTCCGAAACACGCTTGTGATGTTCGGGCAGCTCGTCGAACGTGGAATAGATGATCTCCACATTTTTGCCCTGGACGGATTCCTTCATGTCCGTCACTTCTTCCGGTCTCTCATCGATCAGAAGAATGATCAGGTTGGCATCCGGGTTTGCCGCCAGGATCGACTTGGCGATATCCTTCAGGAGCGTCGTTTTGCCGGCCTTCGGAGGCGACACGATCATCCCTCTCTGGCCCTTGCCGATGGGGCTGATCAGGTCGACGATTCTGGTCGCCCGGGATCCGTCGGGGCGTTCCAGGCGGATACGCTCATTCGGGAAAACCGGCGTCATGTTCTCAAAGACAGACCGGTGTCTGGCCTGCTCGGCAGGGAAATCATTCACCGCGGAAACATACAGAAGCGCGCCGTACTTTTCCCCCTGGGCCTTCTCTCTCTTATTTCCCGTGATCATATCGCCCGTTTTCAGATGGAAACGGCGGATCTGCGACGGAGAAACATAGATATCGTCCTCGCCCGGCAGGAAATTGTCGCTTCTTAAGAAACCGTAGCCGTCCTGCATCACTTCCAGAATGCCGCGCACGGAATTGTTCTGCGGTCCGGCAGCGGGCACATTCTCGCGGGTGATCCTCACCTGTTCCTGTCCGGTGCGGACCGGTTCCCCGCGGGTCTCCGGCTCATCCGGGCGGACAGGCTCGGCGGCCTGTTCATCCGTGCCGCGGACAACCTGCGCTTCCGTGCTGCGGACAGTCTCCCTGCGGGGCCTTAAATCCTCGCGGATCTCTTCCTCCCGGGGCTCAGCCGGCTGTTCCGGGGCCGCTTCCTTCTTCGGTGCGGGTTCTCTCACAGAGGCAGCGGCAGGCTCCGGCGCCTGCTCACGGCTGTCGGCGTTCTGTTCTCTCTCGGCCTCATCAAGCGCAAGCATGGCATCGATCAGATCTCCCTTTCTCATCGTGGAGGTCCTCCTGATCCCGCGCGACTTGGCCAGTTCCCGCAGATTGACTAATTGTATACTCTGATATTGTTCTCTTGTCATCATAAAAAATTGTGAAAATAAGGGAATTTGAAATGAAATGAGATATGCGGCTAACAGGACTTGAACCTGCACATCATCAGATATTGGAACCTAAATCCAACGCGTCTGCCAATTCCGCCATAGCCGCTGAATAAGAAAAAACACGTGCGGAGAAAACTATCCGCACGCGCCGTGAAGCATCGGGGACTCGAACCCCGGACAACTTGATTAAAAGTCAAGTGCTCTACCACCTGAGCTAATGCTCCATATCCGTTGTCATCCTGCTGGACTCCGCTCATCACGGAGCAAACTGGGCTAGTTGGATTCGAACCAACGAATGCAGCAGTCAAAGTGCTGTGCCTTACCCCTTGGCGATAGCCCAAAACTGACAGGGTCTGCACTGCCGCTGCAGAGGGTGAATGGTGGGACTCGAACCCACGATCTCCAGAGCCACAATCTGGCGCGCTAACCAACTGCGCCACACCCACCATAAGAAAAATAATACGCCGCCTTAAAAAGCGGCAAGCG
>CACXFM010000034.1 GCA_902766955.1 uncultured Lachnospiraceae bacterium
AAAAGGAGCTCCCATGGCCAATATATCTGACTACCTGGACTGGAGAGGGGACATCTCGTTCGCTTATGACCCGTTTAACGAAGTGGACAGCCTCGTCTTGTCCGAACTCATCTACACGGACTTTGACGGCATCGTCGGTGACGAATACCGGCCGCTCCCGGAGGTCTGTGCCGAATACTTCCGCCTTCATACGGAGGAAGAGATTCTCGGGAGGGACACCTTCTTTATGCGAGCCCCGCTGCTGCTCAGGAAGCTGGAGCACTCCGTCCGCTATAAAAACTGCCTGATCGGCCACTACGAAAACGAGATCCGCCCGGAGCGCACGGAACAGATGGCCGCCGCGAGCTTTCTCCCCGGAGACGGCACGCAGTTCATCGCCTTCCGCGGCACGGATGATACCCTCGTCGGATGGAAGGAAGATTTCAGTCTCAGCTACATGAAGGAGACACCCGGCCAGAGAGACGCCGTCGACTATATTAACCGCAATTCTCTGCAGAGCAGCCTGCCCCTCCGCGTCGGAGGACACTCCAAAGGAGGCAATTTCGCCGTCTACGCATCGGCTTTCTGCGATCCGCTGATCGCGGGAAGGATCCTCGAAGTCTACAATCACGACGGTCCGGGGTTCCGGGACGAGATCCTGTCCGCCGCCGAATACCAGCGGATCAGGCCGAAAATCATCAGCATCGTCCCGCAGAACTCCATTATCGGCATGCTTCTCGGAAATGCCGTCCAGCCCCTCATCACGGACAGCTCCGGATCCGGCATCATGCAGCACGACGCGCTGACCTGGCAGGTCAGGCGGAACCGCTTCGTCAGAGTCAGGACCAGAACGGGCATGAGCCTCTATTTTGAGAAGGCGATCCGTGAGTGGCTGAAAAGCATCGAGGATTCGAGGAGACAGCCCTTCATCGAAATGCTTTTCACCTTTTTCGAATACACGGGCGCATCCACACTGAAAGAGCTGAAGGAGAATAAAAAAGCGCTGCCCCTCATGCTTTCCTGCATGAGCGAGATGCCGCCCGCGTCGCAGAAGGAATTCCGGGCGGTCATTTACGAACTGCTGAAAAGCGAGGGGGAAATTGCCCTCGATGAAATCTCGGAGCGGATCCGCACCATGATCGAAACTACACCTGCGGATTTTCTGGACAGATTGAAGGAAGGGATCGGCAATGCCGGGGACGAACTGCTGGAGCACCTCACTCCGCTTCTTCCCGGAAAGGACAATTGAGAGATAGAAAAAAGGCTTCAAAAACGCAGTCCGAAACACAGCGTTTTTGAAGCCTCTTATTTTTTTATTCTCTGTTTTTTAAAAGCTCCCCCCTTGACATCGCCCCGTTTATATCCCTTAAGACAAATCCCCTGTCCCAAGGCATGCCGACGGGCCTCAGTCCCTCAGCTTCCGTCTGATTGTCAGAATGTTTTTCCCGTTTTCGTTGCGGTACTGGACAAGGTCCATGTTCTCCTTCACAAGCCAGATGCCCAGGCCGCCGATCTGGCGCTCTTCGGCAGAAAGCGTAATATCGGGGTCCGGTTTCTCCAGCGGATTGAAGGGCTGTCCGGAGTCGATAAACGTGATCTCCACAGATGCCTCATCTCCCGGAAAGGAAACGCGGACCAGCACATCTCCCCCGCCTGCGTCATATGCATACTGCGCGATGTTCACAAACACTTCTTCCAGAGCCATTTCGATCTGCATGCCTGCCTTCGGACTGCAGTTCTTCTTCTCAAGCTCAGCAGTGACAAACGACAAAAGCTTTGTCAGGTTGCCGGGATCAGCTTCAAGCCTCAGTTCTTTCATCTGCCAGTCTCCTTTCAGCAACCTTTGTGCACAATCCGTGCAGAAAAGGTTATTCGATCGTCAGGATATCGACAAATCCGGTCACTTCAAACACTTCGTTCACTTCCGGTCTCACATGCACAAGCTTCATGCTGCCCTGCCTATTCATAACCTTCTGGGCTGAAAGAAGGACTCTGAGTCCAGCCGAAGAAATATACTCAAGCTTTTCAAAATCAAAGACCAGATCCTTTACATTGTCAAGACTCTGCTTCAGTTCAGACTCGAGTACGGGAGCCGTCATGGTATCAAGACGTCCCTCCAGCACAACTTTTAATGATTCTCCAGACTGTTCTTTGTTGATGTTAAGCATTCTTGGTTCCTCCTGTTTTTCAAATCCTTTCCGTGCATCAAATCACCTCATTTTTATCAGTATATCATAGTCTGATAGAACGTGCCTCTAAATAATAACGTTTATCCTCTGCATTTCCCATGGAAAATGTTTTTCTCGGCAGTACGCCGTCGGCCATGACCGTCCTGAACAGATCCTCCCTGGCCATCGGCGGAAGCAGAAATCCCACGCGGTTCTGTCCTTCCGAGAGCCTGCGGACGGTCTCTTCTCCGTGAATGTAATCAACCGACCCGCCGCATTTCTTCAGATAATCGTCGAGGAAGTTCTGCAGTGTACCGACACAGAGCTGGACGCGAGGATCCGGCACCGTCACACAGCCTTCTCCGCCGGCATAAACATAATGCAGGACATGTCCTTCTCCGCTGCCCTCATACGCCCCCGGATAAAAGCTCTTCAGCGCATCAAGAAGAGCGGAGGGATTCACGTCGAACACGACCCTGTGGATCGGCTCGAAACTCAGCCCGTCATCGTGATTATTGACGAGTTCGGCCAGGCAGAAGCGCGCCGGGATATTGGCCCACTCACTCTGCGGCGTCACCTTCTTCAGATTCTCGTATGCCTGCTTTGCCGTCGCGAGGGAATGGTTGCCGTCGCCGACCGCATAGAGAAGGGGCGCCGCCCCTTTCAGGCCGTATTTTGCTTCCTGCACTTCCGGTGATGTCAGCGCCTTAAGCGCCGCCGCCGTCCTGCTTTTCTGCGCGGCCGTGAGGTTCCATCCGCTCACGTGTCCGCCGCCCTGCATGAGATCAAAATCATACAGCGCTTCCATGAGGGGCTTCTCCGCTGCGCAGGGCCCGATCACCGTGTTATCCGGATCGTCAATCAGAACCATAATGTGGGGCAGTTCAATCAGTGCGTCCTTTCTGACTTTCAGGCGGGGCGGGATCCTCTCCAGCACCGTTCCTTCCGTGGCGCGCATAAGTGCGCCGCTCCCCGGAGTGAAATCATAAGTTTCCAGATCAAACATGCCCACGAGCCCTTTTCTCACGCGCCCGTCGCTGATGGTGCGCTCGACGTATACGAGGGAGTCGCGGAGCGTTCTGAAGAGGCCTTCGCTCACGTATGTCTCCATCGTCTCGTTGATGAGCCGGATCCGGTCATCCACATCGGGCGCCTTCAGATCCGATTCCGGCAGGATCAGTTTTCTCGCGGAAGGCGCGTCCCCGACAATCCTGTCCGTCTCCTCCCAGTACTCCGGCTGGGACGTGAACTGGTCACAGGCGACCACCGCCCACTTCGTCATATCCTCGCACTGCGGCAGCAGAATATCCGCCGGTGCAAACCCAAGTCCTTCAAACTCTCTGTCCATGAAACCTCCGCTGTCACAAACACAGTCCGTATTTGATATTGATTCCATCTTATCATGCCGGGATCAAACGGAATTTTGACCCCGGCATCATCTTACCACGAAAAAAGAATCTTACAAAGGCCCGCTTTCGGATGATAAGTCAAAGAACTTCGAACACCCGGTCCGCATAGCGGACCGTATCCATCGCTTCTCTGGCGTAGTAATCCGCTCCGATCTCATCCGCGTACTGCTTTGTCATCACTGCTCCGCCCACCACGATCCGGACATCCGGCCTGGCCTTCCTGAGCAGGCGGATGGTCTCCTCCATGCTGACGACAGTCGTCGTCATCAGGGCGCTCAGCCCCACAAGCGGCGCGCCGGTCTCACAGGCGGCCTCCACGATCGTTTCGGGAGGGACGTCCTTCCCGAGATCTCTCACGTCGTATCCGTAATTCTCGAGCAGCACCTTCACGATGTTCTTGCCGATATCGTGAATGTCCCCTTTCACGGTGGCCAGGATGACGGTGCCTTTTGTTTCGCGCGCGGCCCCTTTCATGGCCTCCTTGATCACATCGAAGGCCGCCCTGGCCGCCTCGGCGCTCATCAGAAGCTGCGGCAGAAATATGGAGCCCTTCTCAAATCCCCTTCCCACGGCGTCAAGCGCGGGGATGAGACAGCGGTTCACGATCTCCATCGGGTCGCCCCCGCCAAGCAGCAGTTTCCGAGTCTCGGAGGCCGCTTTTTCCGCCATGCCGGACCTCACGCTGCGTCCGGGCTCATCCGTCTCTCCGTCCGCCGCCTCCTGCTTCTCCGGGGCTGCCGCAGGGCGGGGAGGCGCAGCCGCAGCCGGGCTTTGTCCGGCGAACTCGCCGATATACCCCGCGCACTGCGGATCCAGGCCGCTGAGCGCCAGAAAAGAACGGAATGAGGCTTTCATTGCCGTACTTCCCGGATTGATAATGGCGAAGTCAAGTCCGTTCTGAAGAGCCATCACGAAAAACGAAGCGTTGATCAGTTCTCTCTGCGGCAGTCCGAAGGATACGTTGGACACCCCGAGAATCGTCGGGACATGCAGCTCCTCCTTCAGGCGTCTCACTGTTTCAAGCGTGACGAGGGCCGCCCGGGGATCCGTGGAGACCGTCATCACGAGGCCGTCGATCACGATGTCCTCGCGGGGAATGCCGTAGTTTTCCGCCTCCCGGATAATTCTGCGGGCGATCTCCAGTCTGCCGTCGGCGCTCTCCGGAATCCCGTTTTCATCCAGCGTGAGGCCGACCACCACACCGCCGTATTTGGCCGCGAGCGGAAAGACCGCCTCCATGCTCTCCTTTTTTCCGCTGACCGAGTTGATCATCGGCTTTCCGTTATAGATGCGCAGGGCGCGCTCCAGGGCAGCCGGACTGGACGTGTCGATCTGCAGCGGCAGCGAGAGCACGCCCTGCAGCCGCATCACGGCCTCCTCCATCACCGCCGGTTCGTCGATCTCCGGAAGCCCGACATTGACATCCAGAAGATCTGCCCCCTGCTCCTCCTGCATGAGGCCCTGCCGGATAATGTAATCCATGTCGTGGGCCCGCAGGGCTTCCCGGAACTTCTTTTTCCCGGTGGGATTGATCCGCTCGCCGACGAGCAGCGGACGTTCTCCGGCGACAACCGTTTCCGAAAAGGACGACACAACCGTCCTGTGCTTTCTGACCGGCTCCGAAAAGGGCAGCGCCGCGGTTTTCGCGATCTCCTGCCGTATATAATCCGGCGTTGTTCCGCAGCATCCGCCCAGGACATGGGCACCGGCCGCGGCGATGGGAACCATGGCTTCCGCGAATTTCTCCGCGCTCAGATCATAGACGGTTTTCCCGTTTTCCGAGCGCGGGAGCCCCGCATTCGGATTTACGATCACGGGCAGTGACGAAAGCTCCAGAATCTGCTTCACGATCGGCAGCATCTGCTGCGGCCCGAGTCCGCAGTTCACGCCCAGGGCGTCGACCCGCAGGCCTTCCAGCATGGCGACGGTACTGGCGGGCGTCCCGCCTGTGAGCAGTCTTCCCCCCGAATCAAAGATCACGGTCACGCAGATTGGCAGGCTGCAGTTCTCCTTGGCGGCGATGACCGCGGCCTTCGCCTCCAGCGAGTCGTTCATGGTCTCGATGAGAACCAGGTCGGCGCCGGCCTCTGCCCCGTACCGCACGACCTCTCCGAAGATACTGACGGCCTCTTCAAAATCGAGATCCCCGTATGGTTTCAGGAGTCTGCCAGTCGGCCCGATGTCCAGTGCCACATAGGCGTCGTCCTCCCGTCCGCATCTTCTCCTGGCCTCTTTCACGTGACAGACGCCGGCTTCCACGATCCCGCGCAGTTCCTCCCTGTCCGGATAATGCAGGCGGCTGGCGCCGAAGGTATTGGCATTGACAATATCGCTCCCGGCTTCGAAGTAAGCCTGCGCCACGTCAATCATGTCCTCCGGCCGGACCAGATTCCATCTCTCCGGCAGTTCTCCGCCGGCGAGTCCCCTCGCCTGCAGGAGGGATCCCGTGCCCCCGTCCCAGTAGAGCCGCTCCTTCCCCAGCCGTTCCGTAAATGCTTTTCTCATATGAATATGCTTCCTTTATTTCAATATGGCGGACAGATTGTTCATAATCCCCTCGGCCACCTGCGGCTTATTCATCGTGTACACATGAATATGCCGTATGCCGTTGGCGATGAGATCCACGATCTGTTCCGTGGCGTAAATAATCCCCGCCTGCCTGCAGGCATCCGGGTCATCTCCGAAGAAGTCGACGATGGCGCGGAAGCGCTGCGGGACCTCCGTTCCCGACATGGCGGCGCTCCTGGCCAGCTGCTTCGGATTCGTGACCGGCATAATCCCCGCGATCACGGGTACGGAGATGTCCGCCTCCCGAATGCGGTAGAGGAAATTATAAAAGACATCGTTGTTAAAAAACATCTGGGTGGTCAGGAAATCCAGCCCGGCGTCCACTTTTTCCTTCAGATGATGAATATCCTCCGATTTGTGGATGCATTCCACATGCCCCTCCGGATAGCAGGCCCCGCCCAGGCAGAAATCCCCGTGCTCCCGGATATCCCGGATCAGTTCCGCCGCGTACTTATAATCCCTGGAAATCTGTCCGTCTTTGGGGATATCCCCCCGCAGCGCAAGAATATTTTCGATTCCTTTCTCCCGGTATACATCCAGCATATGCAGCACATGCTCCCTGGAGGAAGACACACAGGTCAGGTGCGCCAGTGTCGTCACGCGGTATTCATCCTGAATCTCTGCCGCGATCCCCGCGGTAAACGGGCCGGTTCCTCCCCCCGCTCCATACGTCACGCTCATAAAATCAGGCCCGAGCTTTGCGATCGTCTTGGCGGCTGCGGCAGTCTCTTCATAGCGCTCGGATGTTTTCGGCGGAAATACTTCCAGCGAAAAAGTGATCTTATCCTCTTTCAGGATTTCGGAAATTCTCATACGGCCTGCCTTTCTTAACCCGTGAGCAGAATGGGCGGCTGGATCTGCGCCTGCATTCTGCCAAATTAATGTATTAAAGTGTATTGTATCCTACTTCCGCCCGCATTTCCACATTTGAACTCTTTTTTATTGTAAATGCATCCGGCACGGAGTGCTTTTTATCAAAAGGAAATCCAACGGAATTTCCTATAAGATAAAAGGCCCCCCGGTCTCCCGGTCAGGCCCTTTTTCCGTATTTTGCAATATACCTGTCATACTGCGCCGCAATGTCCGCCTTCATCTCCGTCCAGGCATCGGGGTGCTCCACATAATAAATCGGACAGTATTTTTCATTGACGTCGTAGTGCCGGATGACATGGTCCGGCGTAATCTCAAACGCATAACAGAGCCATGCGGCGAGATTGACACAGGATTCGTAGGTGTCGTCCGTAAACTTCCCCGTGTCGTCCGGATGGCAGCACTCGATGGAAATCGTATCGCTGTTCCGGTGGTTGGACGCGTAGGCCACCTCCCCTAAGGGCACACACTGAATCACCGAGCCGTCCAGACTGATCACGAAATGACTGCTCACGGATCTGCCCGATCCGTCTTTGAGGCTCTCGAAATAGTCCCTGTTCTGCTGGGCCGTGGATCCCGGCTCGTCCACATAGTGGACGACGATATCATTGACCTTTTCAAGGCCTATCTGGGGGCGCGAATACTCGTTCGGGGTCAGAAGCTGCACATCCCGCTTCGGACATCCCTCAAAGAAATCCGGATCGACATAATAGCGCTCCATCGGAGATCCCCACTTCGCGGGCGGAGGCGGCGGCGCTTCGGCACGGCTTGACACCGTCCTCTGTCCGGCCCCCGCGGAATGCGCGGCCTCCTGAACCGCAGCATGTTCCTGTGTTCCGGGAGGTGCCGCCTCCCGGCCCGCTTCCGTGCTCTGCTCCGTCTTCCGGGGTTCCTGCGCTGTCTTTTTTGCGGCTGACCTCATTTTTACGATTCCGGCCGCCGCACCGAAGATCAGGCAGGCACAGACAACGATGCCCAGTATCTGCAGCGGAATATTGGGCTTTCTTCTTTTTTTCCGTCTGCGGCCCGTCTGCCGCGTCCGGGCGTCCCGGCTGTCACGGCCCCGGACGTCACGGCCCCGGACCTCCCTTCCGTCACGGCTCCGGGCGTCCCTTCCCTCTCTGTCAGGGCCGGCTTTTTTCTTCTCCTGCTTCATCCCGTCCCCCTTACGGAGATTGAACCTTCACCTTTTCACGCCATGATCAGATGCTGATGATTCCTAAGATATTGAAAACCGACGTGACCAGAATCACCAGAATAAACGCAATCGTGCAGTACTTCATCATGAAGTGATACACTTTTTTCAATCTGAAGCGGGACTGCTCTCCGGCCGTCACCTCTTCCTCAACCTTTTCAAGCCCGATGGCTCTCACCAGCAGGCAGATACAGATCGCGGCCACCGGCATCATCAGCGAGTTAGTCATAAAATCAAAAAAGTCGAGAATGCCCATTCCGAAGGGCGTGACGCCGCTCAGCACATTAAAGCCGAGGCATGACAGAAGTCCGAGACCGATCTGGATGACGGCCATCAGCAGCGTGCCGCGCTTCCGGTCCCAGCCGAGCTCGTCCTCAAAGGTTGAGACCGCCGATTCCGTCAGCGCGATCGAGCTTGTGCTCGCCGCAAACAGCACGAGAACAAAAAACATGATGCCGATGATTCTGCCGCCCGCCATGGAATGGAACACCTTCGGCAGTGTCACGAACATCAGGGACGGTCCTTTCTGAAGCATGGCCTCCGTGCTGCCTCCCGAAAAGGCAAAGACGGCGGGAATCACCATCAGCCCGGCCAGGATGGCCACCACGGTATCCGTGAGTTCCACCTGGAGGGACGAGACCTCCATATCCACGTCTTTCTTCATATAGGAGCCGAATGTGATCAGGATTCCCATGGCGATTGAGAGCGAATAGAACATCTGCCCCAGGGCCGCCACAACGGTCATCCAGGAAAACTTCGAGAAATCAGGCACCAGCAGATATCTCACCCCCGCCAGCGCACCAGGTCTCGACACGGAATAGACCGCGACGATCACGGCCAGGACAATCAGCACGGGCATCATAATGCCCGACACCTTTTCGATGCCGTTCTGCACGCCCATGAAAATGACCACCAGTGTAATCAGCGAAAACATGACGAACCAGAAAACCACGACTTTGCCGTCTCCGATGAAGCCCGTAAAATAATCGTTTTCCGCGAGGGCAGCCGGACTGCCCGCGATATATTCCCACAGGTATTTGAAGACCCATCCGCCGATCACGCTGTAATACGGCACGATCAGCATCGGGATTATGGCGTTCAGCCATCCCCCGAATTTGAAGGCCGGCGTCTTTCCGAAGGTCTGAAATGCGGACACGGGGGATTTGCCCGTCATTCTGCCGATCGCGGTTTCACTGATAATCATCGTATAACCGAAGGTCAGTGCCAGAAGCACATAAACCAGCAGGAAGATTCCTCCTCCGTAGCGCGCACAGAGATAAGGAAATCTCCAGATGTTTCCGAGGCCGACCGATGCGCCCGCAGCTGACAGCACAAACCCCATCTTTCCCGTAAAGGAACTTCTATTCTTTTCGTTTTTTCCACTCATGATCTTTTGCAGCGCTGATCTGTCCGCCGCTTTCCTTTCTCAAGTCTCTTTCATACCAGTCTGATGCATGAGATCGCTTCGCCTTCTAACGCACGACGTCAGCCTCTCCTCCTGACGCTCCGATCACACTGTTTTTCTCCGCATCTGCTCTGTTTGCTTCTCCGAGTCCCGTGATGTCCTCGATTCCCCTGCTGAAGACCCGGACCGGCAGAGAGGGGATATAATGATCGTCATCATAAAGGAACTCGTGGAACTCTCTCACATTTTCCTCCAGGGTGACAGGCACCACCGGATCCAGTTCCTCTCCGTTCGGCCAGCAGTGCTGTTCGATATGTTCAAACGGGAATCCCGTCGTCTTCTCGATCCGGTAGGATCTGGCATTTGCCGCGTATGAAAACAGGTCGAGAATGGAGATGGATGTGAGGCAGTTCGGCAGGATGTGCCGGATGATTGCCTTCAGGGCCGTCAGCCCGTTCTGCGATGCCTTATCCGCGATCTTATTGATGACGACCCGCTGGCGCTGGCTGCGCTTCATGTCATTGCCGGCCGTGTAGCGGATTCTCGCGTAGGACACCGCCTGCACGCCGTTCAGATGATAGTCCCTGGCCTCCTTCTCCGGTTCAATAGGAGTATAGTCCTTGCCGGTGACTTCCGAGGTCTCCACGCAGTAATTATTCATGTGAATAATTTCCTGCTCCGTCATCCACACATCGATGCCGCCGAGATCATCCACAACATCCGCGACCGCCGAGAAGTTCACGACGAAATAGCCGTCGATGTTGATATCCAGATTGTTCTCGAGCATCCAGATCAGGCGGTCCGCTCCGCCGTTGGCGTAAGCCGCGTTTGCCTTGTCATATCTGCCCAGGTCCGCGGGGGCGGCTTCCTGCAGAAGCTCTTCCATCGCTGCCCTGTAGGCGTTCTCCACCGGAACGTCCGCAGC
>CACXFM010000035.1 GCA_902766955.1 uncultured Lachnospiraceae bacterium
CGTCGGAATGCCGTCTTCAAGGAGCGGCAGAAGCTCCACCTCCGCGCCGTGGGCCCGGTAGACCTGGGCGATTTTCTCGTAACCCGGATCCTCGGCACCGTATACCAGGCCGCGGCCCAGCAGCTGGACAATCAAGCCGTACAGGTACTCCGCCCCCGACCCGATGATGATCTGGGACGGCAGCACGTCCATGCCTCTGTACCTTCTTAAGTAGCCGGCGATTGCATTGCGCAGCACGGCACAGCCCAGATGGGGCGGCTTCCTGGACAGAATCTCCGGCTGTTCGGACAGGATCTTTCTCATCAGGCGGGCCATGGCCGGAAAGTAGGATTCCGTATCCGCATCCGGCACGTCCTTCTCCTCCTCCAGATAGATCATCTTTCTCTTCACGCCGGGAATGGTCCCCGGCAGGAGCAGCTTATTGACATAATAGCCGCTCCGCTCCCGGGCGGTGATATAGCCTTCCTCCTCCAGCGCGCCGTAGACATTCTCCACGGTCAGCACGCTGATTCCCAGGTGAAGGGCCAGCTTCCGCTTGGCGGGGAGAGCCTCCCCCGCCCGGATCTCTCCGGAGAGAATATCGCGCTTGACCGATTCATAAAGAAAGGCGGTCTTGGTCAGGCCTCCTCTCTCATCCATCCGGTAGGTTAGCATCTGTTCGCGCATGCCGCACACCTCTTCTGATGACGAAATGCCCGGAAAAAGCGGAGAGCTTCCGCCCTCCGCTCCGTCCTGCAAATCTGCTCACTTTTACCAGTCCATCGAATCGACTGCAGCTTTCTCGGCCGCAAGACCCTTGGTGTAGCGCTCCGTAAAGACCTCGAAGCCCTCGACTTCCGCCGGATCCGGATTGATGGTTGTTCCCGACTGGTTCGCGAAAATCCGGTTGGACAGGAAATCCTCGAGCTTTCCGTCCTGCTTGCCGTCCGCCAGATATGCGGCGAGCACGGCCATGCCCCACGGGCCGCCTTCGCTTGCGGTATCCATGCAGGTGACCGGTGCATTGACGGCCGCCGCCAGATATCTCTGTCCGACGCCCGGCGTCTTGAAGAAGCCGCCGTGTCCGTAGATCTTGTCCACTTTGACGCCTTCCTTCTTGAGCAGGATATCAAGTCCCAGCTTCACGGCTCCGAGAGACGTATAGAGGTGGGAGCGCATGAAATTGGCCAGTGTAAAGGCGGCGTCGGGTGTTCTCGCAAACAGCGGCCTGCCTTCATTGATATGTGTAATGCCTTCTCCGGACAGATAGCCGTAAGCCAGAAGGCCACCGCAGTCCGGATCGCCGTTCAGCGAATTGGTGTAGAGCTTGCCGAAGAGCTCGCCCATGTCGGCCTTGATGCCCATGAGATCGCAGAACTCCTTGAAGAGACCGACCCATGCATTCAGGTCCGAAGTTCCGTTATTGGCGTGGGACATCGCAACCGGGAAGCCGGTCGGCGTCGTCACCATGTCGATCTCCCTGTACAGCTCTTTCAGCTTATGCTCAAGGACGATCATGGCGAAGGTAGATGTGCCCGCGGACACGTTGCCGGTTCTCGGCGCTACCGAATTGGTCGCCACCATGCCCGTTCCGGCATCGCCTTCCGGCGGGCAGAGCGGAATGCCGGCCTCAAGATTGCCGGACTCATCGAGGAATGCAGCGCCCTCTTCTGTGAGCGTTCCCGCCTCTTCGCCGGCCACCATCACCTTGGGAAGGACTTCCTCGACCTTCCAGTCATAGCCCTTGGCGGCGATCACGTCATTCAGCTTCTTCAGCATCTCCGCGTCATAATCAAGCGCAGTCGAATCGATCGGGAAGATTCCGGCCGCATCGCCGATTCCCACGACCTTCCTGCCGGTCAGCCTTCTGTGAATATAGGAAGAAAGCGTCGTCACGAAGTCCACATGCTTCACATGCTCCTCGCCGTCCAGCACGCACTGATAGAGATGTGCGATGGTCCAGCGGAGCGGGATATTAAAGTGGAACAGCTCCGTCAGTTCGTCCGCGGCGGCCTCGGTATTGCTGTTGCGCCAGGTCTGGAACGGCGTAAGCAACGTTCCTTCCTTATCAAATGCCATATAGCCGTGCATCATGGCACTGATTCCGATCGCGCCCAGTTTCTTCACCGTCACGCCGTACTTTTCTTCCACGTTCTTCCGGAGATCCGAATAGCAGCTGCGGATACCAGTATGAATCTCATCCAGACTGTATGTCCAGATTCCGTTTACCAGTGAATTCTCCCAGTCATGAAAGCCGGTTGCCAGAACATTTCCGTCATAATCTGTCATGACAGCTTTAATTCTTGTAGAACCGAGTTCGATACCGAGGGCAGCTCTGCCGTCGAGGATCAGCTGTTTCCCATCCATTTCAAATTCCTCCCATATATTACGCGCAACATCGACGCATTTCTCAAATTTTAAATATTATACCATTTTTTCCTGTCCTTCTGCTATAATAAGCGACGAAATCAGTCATGAAGTTTAAGCTGACCTCTTTTGCATCCCGTCTGTGCGGGCTCATAAAAGAGGTGCGGCCAATGTCAGGAGAAAGGAAATGCTCCGATATGAATACGGGAGCGGACAGATCACAGATGGACAATATGCAGCTGAGAATCAGGCAGATCACGGACAGCCTGCTCGACGATTACCGGAAAGGCCGCTATATTGACAGGCCGGATACCTTCCAGCAGCCGGAGATCGGAGCGGTGGTGGACATTCTGGAGAAAGTCCAGAAGCTGATTTACCCCGGCTTTTTCAAGGCCCAGACCTACCGCTATTACACAAGGGAAAACAGTACCAGCACGCTGGTGGAGGACGTTCTCTTTAATCTGACGCGGCAGATTGCGCTGACGCTCAGGTACTGCACGGAATTCGAAGATGTGGATACGGACGCCATCGAGGAGAAGGCGCGGGAGACGGCGTTTGCATTCCTCGCCCGCATACCGGTGATCCGCGAGTACATCGAGACCGATCTGCAGGCCGAATTCGACGGCGACCCCGCGGCGGAAAACAAAGACGAGATCATCTTCTCGTATCCCGGCATGTACGCCATCATGGTCTACCGCATCGCCCACGAGCTGGTGCTTCTGGGCGTGCCCATGATTCCCCGCATGATGACCGAGTCGGCCCACTCGAAGACGGGTATCGATATCAACCCCGGCGCC